>JANMZO010000256.1:0-18030 GCA_031383405.1 Acidimicrobiia bacterium
CTCCAGCGTGCCCAAAACGACCCCCGACACCAATCTGACCTTCGAACTCACAGCACCAAGAGCAAGCGGTGTTCAACGGCAACACCACCATTTTCATCGCCCACGCGAGAGCCCGCCAGGGGTCATCGAAATCTGACCTGCTGCTTTGTGGCAGCCCCAACGGGATTCGAACCCGTGCCTCCACCTTGAGAGAGTCGGGCGCCAGGGCACGCCGTTGACGTGGGTGCCACCTCCCACGAACAGTGTGTTGCCGGTGACGTAGGCCGAATCGTCGGTAGCCAGGAAGAGTGCCGCTCCACCGATGTCGTTTTCGGGGTCGCCCATGCGGCCCATGGGGTTCAGCTCCAGGAGCTTGGCAGCGTTCTCCGGGCTGGCCCTGCGAAAGGCCTCGTAGGCCTCCGTCGCGGCGCCGGGGCAGATCACGTTGCACCGGATCTGGTGCATGCCCCACTCGACCGCGGCGGTTCTCGTAAGCGCGCGTAGCGCTTCCTTTCCTGCGTTGTACTCGACGGTGTACATGTGCGCGTTCACCCCGTTCAGCGAGGCGATATTGATGATGCTGCCGCCGGCCCCGAGCCGCATCGACTCGAACGCTTCCTGCATCGTCCAGAATGCGGCCATCGTATTGATCTCGAAGCCGTGACGCAGGTCATCGGTCGTCTTGTCCTCGAAGCGACGTGAGCCGCGACCGGCGTATGCGTTGTTGACGAGGACGTCCACGCGCCCCCAGGTGTTGACGGCCGCGTTGACCGCCCCGCGGGCCTGGTCCTCGATCGACACATCCGTCGGGACGAATACGGCTGATCCGCCAAGTGCGTCGACCTGTTCCACGGTCCGGGGACCGGTTTCGGTGTTGCGTTCGGCAACGATGATCCGGCAACCTTCCCGCGCAAACCGGCGTGCGATTCCCGCGCCGATACCGGCGCCGGCTCCGGTGATGACGGCGACCTTGCCGACCAGTCGGTCTCCCATTGCCTTCTCCTACCAGCTCAGCGACAGATGGCCGCCGTCGACGTTTATCTGTTGACCGGTGATCCAGCTTCCTTGATCACTGCACAGGAACACCGCGAGCGCGGCGATGTCGGTCCCGGTGCCCGCACGCCGAAGCGGGATGTTGGCCTCAATCGCAGCATCCCATCGGCCCGCCGCACGCATGTCGTCGAGTCGGCTCGTGTCGATCATGCCCGGAAGGATGCTGTTGACCCGGATGTTATGGGGACCTACTTCTTTGGCCATCGTCGAGGTCAACGCGTGGATGGCCGCCTTCGACGCTGAGTAGGCACCCGAGTTGGCCGCGGCCATACGACCCGCAATCGACGAGATGTTAATGATCGCTCCGCCGGAGCCTTGGGTGATGAACTGTTGGGCGAACACCTTCGACATGGCGAACGTGCCGTTGAGGTTCACGTTGAGAACGTGCTTCCACAAGTCGATGTCGAGTTCGACGATCGGCACCCGGTCGGCACCCCGACTCGCGGCGGCGTTGTTCACCAGCACGTGGGCACCGCCGAACTCGGTTGCAACTGTGGCGGCAAGGCTATTCACCGCTGTGGTGTCGCTGATGTCGACGACCACCGGGAGGGCCCGGCGCCCGAGGGCCCGAACCTCCTCGGCAACGGACTCGATATCGCGCCACCCGGCCGCCTTCTCGTCGTCGGGATAGTTCTCCGGGGCCCGGCCGGTGCCTGTCAGAACGATGTCACATCCCGCTCGCGCCAGTTCGACTGCAATCGGTCGGCCGATACTGCGCATTCGACCCGCACCGCTGACGACGGCCACCTTCCCTTCGAGGCCGGTCAGTTCGTAGGGCATGTTGGCTTCGGATGTTTGTGGCTCAGGCGCATCGGATCAACCTAATCCCAAAGCAGGAGTGCTCGCTGTGCGAATCTGACGCTCTGTCAACTACCGTTGCAAGCTCATGGTCGATCGCGCCCTTCCAACTTCGCTTGTTGCTTCGGACCTGCCACTCGACGGCGTCCGGGTGGTTGCTCACGTCGACGGACTGGCGGCCTCCTACTGCGTAAAGATGCTTGTTGATGCTGGAGCCGACGTCATCATGGTCGAACCCGGCGGGGGCTCTGCCCTGCGCGCCGAAGCGGTGCTGTTCCAATTCCTCGCAGCATCGACCCGCTCAGTGGTTGGTGCCGTCGACGATGTCTCGGTTCTGGGCGCGTCTGCCGATATCGTCGTTCACGATGGTTCGCTGACAGCGGAACATCGGGCACAGATTGCGTTGGCCAATCCGCGGCTGGTGATTGTCAGCGTGAGCAACTTCGGGACGTCGGGTCCGTGGGCCGACCGGGTGGCCACCGACTTCACCCTGCAGGCCGCGTCGGGAACCCTGCCTATCCGTGGAACGTCGGACCGACCCCCCGTTCAGGCCGGCGGCCGCATCGGCGAATGGGCATCGGGGGTGTCGGCGGCGCTCGGAACCTTGGCGGCGCTTCGACGGGCTCGACTGAGTGGGAGCGGAACCCATGTCGATGTGTCGACGTTCGAGGCCAACACGCTGATGCTCAACGCCTACACGTACCTCTTTGGGAGCGAACTCGGAATCACATCCGACGCACCTCCGCCGTCGCGCTGGTTGGAGACCCCGGGTGTTGAAGGCACTTCGGATGGATACGTCGGGTTGTGCTGCAATACGAATCAGCAGTCGCAGGCCTTCTGGGAAATGGTTGGTCGGCCCGAGATGAACGACGATCCGGAGATGCGTCGACCGGCGTGGCGGGCGGCGCGTCGTCCCGAAGCCCTCGCGGCGTACGGTCCTTGGCTGCGGGCCCACACCACGACCGAGGTGTTGGAGGAGGCCGTTACGCGTCGCGTGCCGACTGTCCCGGTGTGCAGTGCAGCCGACCTGGTTGACCTCGACCCGGTGACGGAACGCGGGCTGTTGGTCGACGGCCCGGATGGCCACCGCGTACCGCGTGTCCCTTACCGGATCACGGGTGTCACGCCGCGGCGTGCGGAACAGGCGCCAACCGTAGGTGCACATATGGTTGGGCCGTCGTGGTCGAGTCCTCCGAAACGTGCGTTACCGGTGGAGCGATTCGCCGAGTTCGGGTTGCCATTGAAAGGTCTCAGGGTGCTCGACCTGACCACGTTCTGGGCTGGACCCGTCGCCGGTCAGGCGTTCGGGTTCCTGGGTGCCGACGTGATCAAGGTCGAAGGAGCCCGTCGTATAGACGGGATGCGACTCACGACTATCCGGCCAACTTCCGAGCACGGCTGGTGGGACGCAGTGCCGGTGTTTCACGGAACGAACACCAACAAGCGTGGAATCACGCTTGACTTGTCGTCACCCGAAGGGCAAACAGTCGCATGGCAGTTGATTGAACGGGCCGATTTGATCGTCGAGAACTTCACGCCCCGGGTGCTGGAACAGTTTGGGCTCACCTGGGACCTGATCCACGAGCGAAACCCGCGTGCCGTGATGGTTCGTATGCCCGCATACGGTCTTGATGGCTCCTGGCGGGATCGTCCGGGATTCGCGCAGAACCTGGAGCAGGTGAGTGGCATGGCGTGGGTTACGGGCTTTCCCGACGGTGACCCGATGAACCCGAAGGGACCGTGTGATCCGCTGAGTGGTGTGCACGCCGCGTTCGCAGGCTTGCTCGGGTTGGAGCAACGTGACCGTACCGGCGTGGGTTGTCTGGTCGAGTCGGCGATGCTTGACACGATCGTCAACTTCGTCTCGGAGCAAGTGCTCACCTACGAAGCGACCGGTGAAGTGCTCGGGCGAATGGGCAACCGTTCGCGCTTCGCCGCACCACAGGGGCTCTACGCGTGCGAGGGGACCGAGCGTTGGCTGGCGATCTCGGTAGCGACCGACGAGCAGTGGCGCTCGTTGTGTGAAGTGCTCGGTAGTCCGACTCTGAGCGGGGAAGCCGGTTTGGCGTCGCTCGACGGTCGGCTTGCCCAACACGATCGCCTCGATGAGGTGCTTGCCGCGTGGTGCGCGGTGCGCACTGCCGAATCGGCCGAAGCGGTCCTGATCTCGACAGGCGTTCCGGCCTCGGTCGCGGTTGACGGCCGACTCATGCACGGTCACCCGCAACTCGGGGCGCGTCAGTTCTTCAATGACCTCCACCATCCGGTGGCCGGGACCCACGGGCTTCCCGGCTTCCCGTTCCGCTTTGATCCGCTGACCGGCGGGCCCGCGTTCACGCCGTGGGCCACCCGAGTGGCGCCGTGCCTCGGTGAGCACAACGATGAGGTGCTCGTCGGTGAGTTGGGACTCTCCGACGACGTGATGAGTGATCTGCGAGCAAAGGGAGTAATCGGTGACCGGCCAATTGACTGAATCAGAGGCATGGGGGTTCGCCGAACCCTACGAGGACATCGCCGGCGAAGTCGCAATCGTGGGTGTGGGCGACGCTGACCACACCTCTGCTTCCGGACGCACTGCGAAGGAGATCGCAATTCAAGCGGTCGAGCGGGCGCTCGATGATGCCGGCCTCAGGGCCGCAGACGTCGACGGGATCATGTACGCGCCCTACATGGCCGATCAGTTGACCGAGGCCGATTTCCGCGAACACTTCGGCGTGAAGAAGGACCTGTGGGTTTCCCACCAGGGCGGTGGCATGCGATGGGCTGCCACCGCCCCGTACGAAGCCGCGCTGGCCATTCGTCGGGGCGACGCATCGGTGATCCTCAACAGTTTCTCGGTGGCGTGGGCCACGCAGCGAAACGACATGGTCGGTGGTCCGGGCCAGCAGCACGCCGAAGAGCTGTACAAGCAGAACTTCGAAGTACCTTTCGGCTGGTTTCCGCAGCCGGTATACTTCGCAACGATCGCCAGGCGTCATATGCACACCTATGGAACCCCGCCCGAAGCGCTAGGCGCAATAGCGGTTGCGTGTCGAACTCATGCCAACCGGAATCCGGCGGCCGTGATGCATGCAAAGACGTTGACTCTCCAAGACTACATGGCCAAGCCCTATCTGGTCGAGCCGTTCCGAAAGGAAGACTGCTGCCTCATTTCCGATGGGGGAGCGGCGTATCTGATGACCAGCACCGAACGGGCCCGGGATTTGAAATCCCCGGTGGTTGAGGTGGCGGGCGTGGGACTCGGGACGTCGTACACCGGTACGCATTGGTCGCAGCAGCCGGCATTCTGCTCAACGCCGCAGGTCTACGCCGGGCCCGGGGCGTTCGGGATGGCCGGCATCAAGCCGGCCGATGTCGATGTGTTCACCTGTTATGACCCGTTCACGATCGTGACCCTCATGCAGCTGGAAGACCTCGGCTTCTGCCGGAAGGGCGAAGGTGGCGACTTCGTGATGTCGACCAACCTGCTCAATGACGGCGGCGGACTCCCGATCCAGACCCACGGGGGACTTCTTTCACATGCATACGTTCTCGGCATCGCCCATGTTTGCGAGGTGGTGCGCCAATTGAGGGGCGAAGCGGCTGCGCAGGTACCGGATGCTGACGTTGGGATTTACGGCGGTTACACCGGTCCCCAGGCGTCCACGCTCGTTCTCCGGAGGTCACGATGAGCACACCGCCGGCCCGCAGCGGGGCGTACGACCCCGAGCGCTCCGTGAGGAGCCGCCTGTCGTTCCCCCTGCCCGACGTCTCCTGGGAAGTGGCTGCTCCCTACTGGGAAGGTGCGGCGGCCGGTGAGCTGCGTTTGTCGTTCTGTGTCTCGTGCGGCTCGCCGAACTGGTTTCCCAAACCGCAGTGTCGCAAGTGCGGGGCGGAGACCTTCGAATGGCGGGCTGTCAACGGGATCGGCAGACTTTTTTCCTATTCCGTCGTGCGCCACCCATTCCTCAAACAGTATGCAGACTTACTACCAATCGTGCCCGCGCTCGTCGAACTCGACGATGTTCCCGGCGTCCGGATCGTGACCCGGATCATCGACTGCGACCCGGCCGACCTGCACTGCGACGCGCCGGTAGAAGTTGTCTTCCGTCCGCTGCGCTTCTCAGGTGTCGAAGGCGAAGTCGCCGCCCCACTGTTCCGCCCCCGTTAGACGGCAGCCATCTCGTTTGTATCCACGTTTTGCACTGTATGTATGTCAAACCGGGGACATAAACCCTGGGTGGTCCGCTAGTCGGCCCGTACTTTGACTTTGGGAGCGGCGCCGCCGCGGCGCATGGTGGTGAGGAACTGGTCCAAGGGTGCGGGCTCGGCTACGGGCCCGTCGGGGTCGCCAGCGCGGGCCCAGAACTCCGCGAACGAGGGGAACAGCTTGTGGAAACCGCCGTCGGTCCACTCGGTGTCGGGCCAGCGCGCATGTCGAGAGCGAGCGCGTACTTGGCCGGGAGTTGGCGGATCTCGTCGAGTGACTCCAACCGGTCGATGCGAGCCAGCATTTCGATCAACGAATCAGCGGGCATGCGCGAGTCTCTCGCGTCGATGAGGTTGTGGCAAAGGTCCGAAGGCCCCTTCTCGGGAATCAACGCGGAGGGATACGCTGTACACATGGCCACCGCCGTAGTGCCCGATCCCGTAGTGGGTGGAGCGACATCGCCGAGCGCGGCAGCGCACCCGAAGCCCCGCTGGCGGGGCGTGCTCCACTCTTGGGCAGCTGTGGCGGCCGTGTTGGCCGGCATCCCCCTCGTGGTGATGGCGTCGGTCCATCGTGGGCGGGGTGCGGGGATCGGAACCGCAGTCTATGCCGTGACGGTAGCCGGGCTCTTCACGGTCAGCGCCACCTACCACCGTGGCAACTGGACCATCGAAGCCCGGGCCCGGATGCGTCGGCTCGACCATTCCATGATCTTCGTGTTCATCGCCGGCACGTTCACAGCGATGTCGGTGCTCGCGCTCACGCCATCGACAGCCCGCAAGATCCTGATCGTCGTATGGGTCGGTGCACTCGCCGGTCTGATCCTTTCGCTCGAACTTGTTCCGGCGCCGAGGTGGCTCAACGTGGTCGCGTACCTGTCGCTCGGCTGGGCGGGCGTGTTCGTCATCCCGGATCTGACCCGCCGGGCCGGAGTTGCAGCACTCGTTCTCGTTGCGGTCGGCGGCGCGTTCTATTCGCTCGGCGCGGCCGCCTACGGGACCCGTCGACCCCGGCTCTCACCGACCGTTTTCGGTTTTCACGAGGTCTTCCACCTCTGCACGATCATCGCGGCCCTGTGCCACTACATCGCTATCTGGCTCGCCGTCTACAGCTGACCCCCGAGCGTCTGCCGCGCCTGACCGGGTCCCCTCCGCAGATTGGCCACCGGACTACAAACCTACAAACAGGTCTTCGATCGCAAGCGGGCCCAGGCAGGTCGAAGGACAGACATCGCCGCTGTTGCGTACGGTCCAGCTCCAGGTGCCGCTGACTTCGCGGTGGTGATGGTCGACCATCTCGTCTTCAGGGTGGACAATGAGATAGTCGCGCATGGTCGGAATCTGCCGGTAGGCGATGCGCTTTTCCCGTTCATCGAAGCTCTTGGTGGACGGTGACAGGACCTCTATGACCAGGCACGGTTTGGTGCGGGTGAGGTTCGTGTCGCCCTGGTTGTCGCAGACCGCCATGACATCGGGGTAGTAGACGGTGTCGTTACTTGCCTGGAGTGCCATATCCGACATGAACAATTCACAACCCAAGGTCCGGCTTGGGCCGCCAAGCGCAAGGATCGCATTGACGGCGATCTTGTTGTGGCGGTCGGTTCCGCCGCTCATCAGGTAGACAATCCCGCCGACCAACTCGGCCCGTTGCCCTTCGACACGGGTTCCCACAAATTCATCGATGCTGACCAGGTCAAGCGCACGATTTGCAGATTCCATGTGGTGATCCTACAGGCTCCCCCCTTGAGTAGGTCGCCCGGAGGCGACGTGTGCCTACTAGGCAACCACTCCAGCAGCTTTCAGCGCGGCCACTTCGTCGTCCGAGAGACCCAGTTCGCCTCGAAGCACTTCTTCCGTATGTTCGCCGAGCCATGGCATTCGCGTGTCGGGCCCGTCAGCCATCCTCGACATTTTCACAGGATTGCCCGGAACGAGAACCGGTTGCTCCACGCCATCGGTCCGGGGGATCTCCACGATCATGTTTCGCTGTTTCACGTGCACGTCGTTGATCACGTCTTCGGCCGAATTGCACGGGCCAGCTGCAACACCGGCGTTCGCCAGCAGGTGGCAGATCTCCAACTTCGGGAGACTCGCGGCCCATGATTCAACGCCGGGGCGGATGAGCGTTTCCATGTGCTCGCGCCACTGTGGCGGAGTCTGCAGCCGCTCGTCGGTCTTCCATTCCGGTTTACCGATGAGGTCGGCCAGCCGATGAAACTGAAAGGGTCGTCCGGCCTGGATCACGAACCATCCGTCGCTGGCCCGGAAACCGTCCATGATCAGCGGAAGCGCCGCGTTGTCGCGCATTCCCATCGACCAGTATTCGGCGACGATGTCGGCCATGGAAATGAGCGCGTCGTACATCGCTATGTCGACGTGCTGCCCGATGCCGGTCGTGTCCCGCTGGCGCAACGCAGCGAGCACTCCGATCGTCGCAAAAAGCCCGGAGGTGGTGTCGCCCAGAGCGCCGACGGGCGACACCGCCGGGGGGTTGTCGCCGACGCGCTTGAACTCGTACATACCCGACATCGCTTCAGCCACCGAGGCGAAGGCCGGCCAGCTGTCGTAGGGCGACGAGACCAGGTTGCCGAATCCGGAGATGGACAGGTAAATGACCTTCGGATGAACCGCCTCGATGGCGCTGTAGCCGAGTCCCATCCGGTCGAGCGTGCCGGCCTTGAAGTTCTCGGCCACGATGTCGAACTTCGGCGCGAGTCTCAGGATGAGGTCCCTCCCGCGTTCGGACTTGAGGTCGATCCCGACGCTTCGCTTGTTGAGGTTGTTCCGGAGAAACGTGGCACCCATCTGGCGGCCCTCAGCGTCGCGTACGAACGGGTAGGACGGTCGGGCCATGTCGCCTTCGGTCGGGTGTTCCACCTTGACGACATCCGCTCCGAGTCTGGCCAGCAGTTGCGTGGCGAACGGCAGGGCCTGCATCTGCTCGATCGCTAAAACCCGCAATCCGGCGAGTGGCTTGCCGTAGGACGCAGCTGCTTCGTTGCCGATATCGCCTAAGCGCACGTGTGATCTCCCTTGACTTCGCGAGGAGTGTTCCCGGTTTTTGACACTCCGTCAGAAAGGGTACAGGCGTCGGTCACGGATTGTTAGTCAGCGAGCGGAGTAACGCGTCGGATTGCAGACTTGGCAGGAAACTTCCACCTTCGATTGCAATGTCCTGACCTGTCACGTACGACGCCGCATCCGACAGCAGGAAGGCCACCAGCTCGGCCACCTCGTCGGCCCGCCCGACGCGCTGCAGTGGAGTGGCCCGCTCGACGGCGTTCTTCCACATGTCGTTGGCCAACACGAACTCGGTCATGTTGGTGCGGATGAATCCGGGCGACACGCAGTTCGCCCGGATCGTGGGGGAGTACTCGAGGGCGATGTTCTGCGTGAGCGAGACCACGCCGGCCTTTGCTGCGCAGTACGGGCCCTCACCGCGCGTCGCACGACGTGCCGCGATCCCGGCGCACATCACGACCGAGCCCCCGCCGCCCTGCAGCAGTACCGGGATCGTGGCCCGTAGCGTGCGGAAGGTGCCGACAAGATTCACTCCGACCACGTCGTCCCATTCCTCGTCGGTGTAGGTATGGAGCGGCTTCACTTTACCGACACCGGCATTCGCGAACACACCGTCGAGGCCGCCAAGTTCGGCCACGGCCGTCGCAACGGCAGCATCTACCGACGCGGTCGAACGGACGTCGGCCACCAAACCATATGCGCCCATATCAGCCGCGATTGCAGCGGTTTCCGGGTTGACGTCGAGCACGGCGACCCGCCATTCCCGCTCGATCAACAATCGGGCAGTCGCGGCTCCTATCCCGGAGGCCCCTCCGGTGATCAGTGCCCGTCGGGGAGTTTCGGACTCACGGGTCACCACCGGTTACGCCTTTGCAACGTGGGGCAAAACGTCGGTCGCGACCAGCTCAAGGCAGCGCCAGCCTTCCTCGACCGGCATGCCACCGCAGAGTGGGTGGAACAGAAGGGAACCCATCGGCCCTTGATTTCGTCCGCGTTCGATGCACTCGTCGGGCGTCACCATTTGGTAAATGCCCTCGGCCCTCAGTTCGTCGACCGTGGTCGCCCCCGACTTCACCGCGGAGCGGATGTCGGGGGTCTGCCAGGCCGCGTAGGCCGCAGCCTCGTGAAGCAGGTGGTGTCCATACATCGCCCACGCCCGGTCCGGATCTTCGCAGACGTGGAGGACAGCAAGGCCCTCGGACGGGCTCGCGAAGAAGCCTTTCGTGCCGAAGGCCCGGCACTGCTCGTGGTAGTAGGGCTCAAGATCCGGAGCATGGGCTGCGGCGAACATCGGTAGACCGAACCGGGCGGCCCGCCGGGCCGCCGCCTTGGACGTTCCGCCGATCATCACGAACGGGTGAGGCTTCGACAGAGGTGTCGGCGTCACCCTCACGGTGGCGCCCCGGTAGTCGAACGGCTCGCCCGCCCAGGCCTTCAGGACCGTGTCGAGGAACTCGTCCATCAGCGCTCCACGGTGTTCCCACGACTTTCCGTGCTGGGCGTACTCCTGGGGTCGGTAGCCGATACCGAACGTCGTGATGACCCGCCCGCCGCTCGTCAGGTCGAGTACCGCCAGGTCTTCGGCGATCCGTACCGGATCGTGGAGAGGAGCCAGAAGCGCCGAGATGGCGACTCCGATGCGCTGGGTGGAGCCGACCACCATGGCGGCCAGAAGCAGCGGCGAGGGGCTCCAGCCGTTGTCGGCTCCGTGGTGCTCCTCCAGGCTGATGATGTCGAACCCTTTGGCATCGGCGAACCTGGCCATCTCGCAGAAGGCCCGGTGCCGCTCCGAGACGAGGGTCGGTTCGAGCCCGGGGGTCACGAGGTTGAATCTGACCGTCGTACGCATGGGGCCCATCCTTCACTCGTTTGTCGCCTCCGTCCATTTGTGGGTCAACCCCTTCCGATAGCCGGGACTCGACGGTTGGATGTTTTTGACGTAGTGTCAGAAAGTCTGCGATGTCGAACGCGGACCAGGGGGAATGCGCTATGAAAATGCCATGTGAGGGTACTGTTCTCTGATGTTGCGGTTCGCTCTGGGTCGATTGACCCGTGTTATCCCGGTGTTGCTGATCGTGACCATGTTGGTGGCCCTGCTGCTCGAACTTGTCCCGGGGAACCCCGCCGAAGCACAACTTGGTCGCGACACCAATCCGGAAGCGTTGGCCGCCCTTGAAAAGAAGATGGGCCTCGACAAGCCCCTTCCTGAGCGATACATCAGGTGGCTCGGACACGCCGTTCGCGGCGATCTTGGCAAGGCCACCACGAGCGAGGAGTCGGTGAACACGGTGATCAAAGAGCGGTTCCCGATTTCGTTTGAAATCGCGATCGTCGCCCAGGTCCTCGCCCTGTCGCTCGCATTGACGTTCGGGACGCTCGCCGCGGCCCGAGCAGGAGGTCGGTTCGATCGGGCGGTGATTGCCGTGTGTTCCGCGGTCCAGTCGATACCGAACTACTGCGTGGCGATCGTCGGGATCATTTTGTTCGCGGTCCAGCGGAGATGGTTTCCCGTTACGGGTTTCACGCGTCTGACCGAGAACCCGCTTGAGAACCTCAAAGCGATCGTCATTCCATCGGTCTCGCTAGCTCTGGTCGAAGCGGCTGCGTTCATCCGTATCCTTCGGGGTGATCTGGCCACGACACTGAAGGAAGACTTCGTTCTGTCGGCGCGGGCGAAAGGCCTTCCCGACAGCAGGGTGCTGTTTCGCCACGCCCTGCGGCCTTCGTTGTTTGGGCTGGTCACCGTAGCCGGGATCACCCTGGCCCGGTTGATCGGTGGCACGGTCGTGATTGAAAGCCTCTTCGAAATCCCGGGGCTGGGTAACAAGTTGTTCCGGGCTCTCGGGTCCCGTGACTACACGATGATTCAGGGAATCACCGCGTTCCTCGCCGTTCTCTACGCCCTGCTCAGCGTCGGAGTCGAGATTCTCTATGCGCTGATCGACCCTCGCGTCCGGGCCCGGGTGACGGCCCGATGAGCACGACGACGATGAACTCGGCCACCATGAACCCGACGATCGGCGCAGGGGCCTTCGATGACGCGGATGCCTCGACCGCCGAGGTAAAACGTCGGAAACGGCTCGGCCTGTGGCTCGCGTCGTTTTGGATTGGATTGCTGGTGGTCACGGCGGTGACCGCGGACTGGCTTCCGATCAAGCCCTACGACGAGAGTTTCGTGACGGGCATACAGCAGTCGCCCAAGTTTTCGATCCACGAGCCCTTCGGCGGTGATCAACTCGGGCGCTCCGTCCTTTCACGGATCATCTACGGCGGACGCGTGACGTTGGCGGTCGGCGTGATTGCGGTCGCCATCGGTCTGTTCTTCGGTGGAGTGCTGGGGTTGATGGCGGGTTACATCGGAAGGTGGGTCGACTACGCGCTGACCACCCTGACTGATTCCATGTTGGCCTTTCCGCCAATTGTGTTTCTGCTGGCACTCACGGCCGTACTGAAAGGATCCGGGGAACAACTCACGCTTCCGAAGATGGTCGCGATGCTCGCCGTTCTCACGATCCCGAATTTCTTCCGCCAAACCCGGGCGCAGGTGATCGCGATCCGCGACCGTGAGTTCATCCGGGCCGCGGAGTCCCTCGGTGCGAGTCGCACCTGGGTGCTGTTCCGGGAATTGATGCCCAATGTGATCCTGCCCGTGATGTCGATAGTGTTCGTCGTGATGGCCGGTCTGATCATCGCCGAAGGCAGTCTCAGCCTGCTCGGTGTGGGCATTCCTGAGCCGCAGCCCAGTTGGGGTCGCATGATCCGCGATGGTAAGGAGAACCTCCAGAGCTCGCAGGAACACCTCCACGGGCTCGTCATACCCATGGTGGTGTTGTTCCTAACGGTGTTTTCGTTCAACATTCTCGGAGAAGCGGTGCGGAATAAATTCGACACCCGGTCGTCTCGCTTATGAGTGTTCATTGAGCTCGCTTTTGACACGCCGTCAGATTTCGAGTTCGGTTAAGGCAGTGCAGTAACGACGCAGTCTGAAGCTGCAACAATGACAAAAGCGGCATTCGCGCTATCCAACATCATCAACGAGTCACATCAACAACCATTCACATCATCAACGAGGGGGAAACTCAGAACATGATCACGCAGAAAAAGCAGCTTGTCAGGGTGGTCGCGTTACTTGGAGTCGCTGCGCTCGCTGCATCATTGAGCGTGTCCTGTCCGGCCGGTGCAACCGCAAAATAGACCTAGTATCCCGCTCCGACGAAAGCTCCGACGACCAGCAAGGCTACTCCTGCAGCTACGCCCGCCCCGGCCACACCTTCGGGCGGGAGCAAGAAGGTCACCGAGATCCAAAATGGCGCCGAACCGGCGAGTTGGGATCCGACGAAAAATCGGGCGTCTTCCGGTGCCGAAGGCAACCGCATGTACCCGGTTTACGGCGTGTTGTTCAGCATGGACCCGAAGAGCAAGGCCTTGCGTCCGCTTCTGGCTGATTCGCTGACCACCAACGACGGCGTGAACTGGACCGTCAAGCTGCACAAGGGTGTCACGTTCACCGACAACACCGCGTTCGACGCTGCAGCCGTGAAGACCAACTGGGTCCGTCACCAAGACCCTGCCCTCGCCTCCCCTAATCTCGCCTTTGCGCGCCAGATAACGGCCATCAACGTGGTGGATCCACTGACGCTGACCATGACCCTGGTACAGCGGAACCAGCAGTTCCCCTGGGGGCTGCAGCGGTCCGGACTCAACTACATCGCATCGCCGACGGCGCTGGCCGGACCCGACTTCGCTACGAAGCCGGTGGGCGCGGGACCGTTCATCCTCAAAGACTTCAAGCGTGACGACCGGAGTGTGTTCGTTCCGAACGAGAAGTGGCCCTTCTGGAAGGGCGGTAAGCCCAACGTGGCCGAACTCACCATCAAGCCGGTGATCGACGAGAACCAGCGGTACAACAACCTCGTGACCAAGCAGGCCGACCTAGTGTTCACCCAGTTCGCCCAGACTGTCGTCAAGGCCAAGAAGGATGGCTACGCTACGACGTACACCGCCCAGGAAGGCGGCAACACGATCATCTTCAACACGACAAGGCCGCCGTTCAACGACCAGCGCGCAAGGGTCGCCCTGCAGTTGGCGATCGATCTGAGCGCGTTCAAGGCTGTGAACAGCCCAGGCGACGACAACGCGATCACCAACGTGTTCGATGCCGACTCGCCATTTTACGACAAGAACAACAACTTCCCGGCGTTCAATCTCGAAGAAGCGCAGAAGAACGTTGATCAATACGTCCGTGACAATGGCGGCAAGCCGCTCGAGTTCACGCTCGGCCATTTCACCTCGACGGCCAACGCCCTCAACGCGTCGTTCTTCCAAGCCGCGTGGTCGAAGCTGAAGAATGTCAAGGTGACCCTCGACGGAGCCGACAGTCCAACCGCACAGGGCCGGGTCATCCGCGGTAACTTCACTGTCCACCTCTGGGGCAACCTGTGGACCGACCCCGACGAGATCTACGATGCGCTGCTGTCGACGTCGCCAGCGAACTGGGGCAAATACGGGAGCCCGGTAGTCGATCGGTTCCTGAACATCGCACGTAACTCGACGACCGTGGCCGAGCGTAAGTCGGCCTATTCGAATCTGTTCCGTCAGGTGAACTTCGATATGCCTCTGATCTGGTACGACCGGGTGCCGACGAACTTCGTCCACGAGAAGACGACGACGAACCTCCAGTGGTACAACGACGGCATCTTGTTGATTGACCAGGTGAACTTCGGCTGATCTGCCGGACCGGCAACGCGAGCGGCGGGGACTTCGGTCCCCGCCCTTTGCGTTTTGGCCCCCGAGGGTCAGGTAACCGGACGAATCGTCGCCAAGCCATCGGCATCGGTGACGGAAATGCAGATGCTGGCCAGTGTGCGTTCCTGCGCATAGGGCCATGGCCGCCCACGGTGCATGGTGGCCCGCTCGTCCCAGATCAGCACGTCGCCCAGACGCCAGTTGTGGAGGTAGACGCGGTCGGGCTGCGTGCAGTACTCGATGAGTTCTTCCAAAAGGGCCTGGGCCTCGGCGTCTGGCATTCCTTCGACTCCGGCCGAATGCGAGGCGATATAGAGCGCTTCCGCGCCATTTACCGGATTCGGCCAGATCGCCCGCCACAGCTGGTCGGGCCACTTGGCCCGGTGCTGTGCGGCGAGCACGGGAGAGATCTTGGCGCGGGAGTGGGCCAGCCGATGACGGATGACCCTGCCATCGATGCGGTCCTTCAACGATGCGGGCATGTCGTGCCAGGCGGCCCGGGTTGACACAAACTCGGTCTCGCCGCCGGTGTCGCTGAGCACACGTGCGGCGAGAATGTTGGCGAGAGCCGGAACAGGGAGAAACGTGCTGTCAGTGTGCCAGAGTTGGTTGCCCATGAGATTCAAGGTGTGCAGATCATCGGCCGCGGCGATGGTGTTGTCGGACTTGCGGTTGCTCACGTTGTCCATTCGGGGAGCATCGCCCATCGCGCCGTAGGCCCGGTCCTCGATGGGTCCCCACAACGCACCGAAGCTCAGGTGCGCAGCGTCATCGAGGTGCTGGTTGCGAAACAGCAGTAGTGAATGCTCCTCGAACGCAGTCCGAATTGCCGGGTAGAGGTGGTCCGGGGCGAGCTCGCGCAGGTGGATGTTGTGTACCTCGACACCAAAGCGGGGGTGGAGCGTCGTCAGGGTCAGAACATCCGCCGAGTCGATGGGTGAACTCATAGTGAGCCTCCGAAGCTCTAGCGGGAAACGCTCTGGTCGGTGGGTTTCAGGGGTTGCATCTTCACCCCGGTCATCGACATCTCCACCAGGCGGCGGGGCGCGTTGTTGAGGGTGTGGTACGGCAGAAAGCGGTGCTTAGGGCGAACGTAGCGTTTGTTGGCCTCGACCGCGGCAACGACGTCAGATGCCAGTTTGGCGGGGTTCACCTTGGGGAGGAACCTGAGGTGGCGGAACCGATTTAGGGCGGGCGCCGGCCAGGCCGACGGTGCCTGAATCCGGTCCCACATCTCCGTGTCAACCGGGCCGGGGGCCACCAGCGTCAGCCCCACGTTGGAGTGGCGGAGTTCGAGGCGCAGGGACTCGGTGAAGTTGGTCAGCCCGGCTTTGGACCCGGCGTATGCGGTCAGGCCGGGGAACACCATCGCCCCGGCGAGAGAACTCATCTGCACGATATGGCCCTCTCCCCGCTTGAGCATGTGGGGAAGCACGTCTCGGGTCAACATCAGCGGCGCCTCGAAATTCAGACGGGCCAGCGTGCGGATTTCGTCCCGCGGGATATGAACAAACGCGTCTTCGGTCTCCACGCCGGCATTGTTCACCCAGACATCGATGTGCTGGAGTCGGCCGAGGCAATCGGCCACGAGTGAATCAAGTGCAAACTCATCGGTCAGGTCCGCCGCCATGAAGCTGCCTCCGACCCGGTTTGAAATGGTCGCCAACTTTTCGCCCGATCGAGCCACGAGCAGAAGGTTCGCACCCTTCGCCGCGAACGCATCGGCCATTTTTTCTCCGATGCCCTGCGAGGCTCCCGTGATTACGACATTTCGACCGTGAAGGTTCATCGGACTCCTGAGTGAGGGGACGTTGACGCTGCGATGTGCCGTCGTGTCGGAAACGATAGCTGGCGGTTCTGTCGCCCATCGGAGTTGGAGTCAGTAGTGTTTCGGGTCATGGACGGGCCTCACGATCTTGGAGGGCGCACGGGCTTCGGGGCGGTTGGTGTCGAGCCTGACGAGCCGTCGTTTCATCAGCCGTGGGAGGCGAAGGCGTGGGCGCTCAACATGGTGGCGATCGGCCGACTTCGCACGTACAACGCCGATGCCTATCGGCACTCCGCCGAGCGGATGGACCCGAACTGGTATCTGCGCGCGACCTACTACGAGCGCATGCTCACGGGAGTCACCACCCTTCTGATTGAATACGGCGTTTTCACGTTGGACGAGATCGAGAAGCGAGCAGGTGGCCACGTACCCTTGGCTGCGCCGGTCGCTGCTGGAGCCACTGTGCCCGCTGACGGTGCAGTTCGCGACGTTGGTGAACTTCCAACGTTCGGTGTCGGGGACTTCATCGTCGTCACGGCAACCGCCACTCCCGGACACAGTCGGTGTCCGGGGTATCTTCGCGGCCACCGCGGTACGGTGCTCCGTATCTATACGCGCGCCTATTATCCGGAATGGCGCGCGCACAGTCCGCGGAAACGGCGTGAGTTCACCTACGCCGTTGAATTCGATCCGACCGAGCTTTGGTCAAACGGTGATCCCGACCAGACCGTCGTCGTCGAACTCTTCGAGAGTTACATGAACCGAATCGAGATGCCATGACCGGCGACCAGCCAAGCTCCGGCAGGGAGCGGGCGACGCTCGCCGACCACGCGGCCGCCGTTGAGAGTCTCCTGATCGAAAAAGGATTGCTAGGGCCCGACGATGTTCCCGAGATGATCGCGGGCGTCGACGACGAGTTGGCACCGGAAAATGGGGCCCGGGTCGTGGCCCGGGCCTGGGTCGACCCGGGATTCCGTAACCGCCTTCTACACGATGCGACCGCGGCGGCCGGGGAACTCGGCATCAAAGGGCCGGAAGGTCGACAGATGATCGCGTTGGAAAATACCGATGAGGTACACAACGTGATCGTGTGCACCCAGTGTTCCTGCACGGCCTGGCCGTTGATCGGGCTGCCTCCGGATTGGTACAAGAGTCCGGCGTATCGGGCCCGGGTGGTCCGCGAGGCCCGTACGGTTCTGTCCGAAATGGGACTCGACCTTCCTCCGTCGGTTCATATCCGTGTCTGGGATACGAGTGGCGACTCCCGCTACGTCGTTGTACCGCAGCGACCGGGAGGCACTGAACAGTTCTCCGAGGATGAGTTGGCGACGCTGGTCAGCCGGGAATCGCTGATCGGGGTGGCGCGAGCCGGACACCTTCTCCTGTAGGTCAGATTTCGATGACCCCTGGCGGGCTCTCGCGTGGGCGATGAAAATGGTGGTGTTGCCGTTGAACACCGCTTGCTCTTGGTGCTGTGA
>JANMZO010000268.1:0-8426 GCA_031383405.1 Acidimicrobiia bacterium
CGCCGATCATCGTGACCGTGTGCGACCAGGCACACGAGGAACTCGACCCGAACAGCACGTGGCTCCACTGGTCGGTGCCCGACCCCGTGACCACCGGTACCCGCGCCGCATTCGATGCCGTGGTGGCCGATCTCAGCGCCCGCATCGATGCTCTCAACCCCCACCCCGAACACGAAGGAACGCCCCGCACATGACATCCGACTCGGCATCAATGGATTCGGCCGCATGGGCCGACTCACCGTGCGAGGCATCACCTCTCGAAGACCGCAGCGATCGTCGGCGGGCTCATCGTCTTCGGCGCCGCCTTCGCCATGAACTCGTCGCTGCACTCCTACCTCGTGCTCGCCTACTCCGACGACGACGACGTCGCCACCGACGTCGGCTTCTACTACTCCGCCAACGCCGCCGGCCGCCTCGTCGGTACCCTGCTGTCCGGGGTGCTCTACCTGTGGGCCGGCCTCCCCGGCGCACTCTGGGGATCAGCAGCCTTCGTCGCCGCGGCATGGGCACTCAGCCTCCGATTCCCACCACTCCCCACCAACGTCACCGGGTCGCTCGCCACCATCAGCGCCAGAGACTGAGGCCCAGCAGAGCCCGGCGCGACACCCAAGGACCACCCCGGAACACTCAGCGGGGGGTTGCCCAAAGGGTGACGGTTTCAACGGGTCGCATCCGGCGGCTCGACGCAAAGGAGCGAACGGACTGGCGGTTCGCGCCCCAAGTTCGGAACGGCAATTGCCGCTGGAGCTTTTGGCGGCGGGCCGCGCATGGCAAGTCGACCTCCTCGATACCTGTTCATATCTACAGGTATAGTGTCGGGAATGGAGCCTCAGGACAGCAACGTGGTTGGCCTTGACGGGTGTGCGGCGCACTGCGACGAACCGCTGAGCGTGTCGGCACTGCGGGAACGGCTGCCCGACAGCGAAGCCCGGAGGCGGACGGCCGACCTGTTCCGCCTGCTGGGCGACCCCACCCGGGTGTCGATCCTCATGGTCCTGCTCGAAGGCGGCGAGCTGTGCGTGTGCGACCTGTCCGCCACCATCGATGTGGCCGAGAACGTCGTTTCCCAGGCACTGCGGCTGCTGCGAACGGCAGATGTAGTCCGCACCCGGCGTGATGGTCGCCGCATCCACTACCGCCTGGCCGACGCTCACGTCCGCATGCTGCTGAATCTGTCCGCCGACCATGTCGGCCACCAACCGGCGGCGGCCGTCATCGGTCCGGTTCCCACCGTCGGCAGGACCGCCCGTGGCCGCTGAGCCGACGACCGTCACGGTGTCGATGTTCCGGGTGGAGGAACTGGACTGCGCCACCGAGGAGAACGAGCTGCGCGACGCGCTCACCCCGCTCGACGGCGTGCGAAGCCTCGACTTTGACCTGGTCGCCCGCCGCGTGACCGTCACCCACCACCTGGACTCACCGGACCCCATCGAAGCGGCCATCCGCCTCGCCGGGATGCG
This sequence comes from Acidimicrobiia bacterium, assembly GCA_031383405.1. Lineage (GTDB taxonomy): Bacteria > Actinomycetota > Acidimicrobiia > Acidimicrobiales > JANYDT01 > JANMZO01. Next base: position 1,461 of record JANMZO010000268.1, read on the forward strand.
GCCCCGGCTGCTCATCGCCACACCGGGCGACTCCCCCACCGAACGGCCGTCGCTGGCCCGCTCCACCATCGTCACCACCGTGGTCGCCGGTCTGCTCGCCGTCGGCTCCGAGGTGTGCGTCATCGCCGGTCTCGACGAGCAGTCCGTTCCCGTCGCCGTGCTCGCGGTGGCCGCCATCGCGCTCGGCGGCCGTGAGACGCTGCGCAAGGGTTGGCAGGCCCTCCGGTCGCGTCGGCTCACCATGAACCTGCTGATGTCGGTGGCGGCCATAGGTGCGCTGGCCATCGGTCAGTGGCCCGAAGCAGCCGTGGTGATCTGGCTGTTCGGCGTGGCCGAGCTCATCGAAGCACTCAGCCTGGAACGGGCCCGCAACGCCATCCGCTCCCTGGTCGCCCTCGCCCCGGAAAGCGCCCACGTCCGCACCGCCACCGGCGACTGGACCGACACCCCCGCCGCGGCCATCGGCCTCGGCGCGGTGATGCTCATCCGCCCCGGTGAACGCATCGCCCTCGACGGCACCGTCAGCGCCGGCAACAGCACCGTCAACCAGGCACCCATCACCGGCGAATCCATCCCCGTCGCCAAGGCCACCGGTGACGTCGTGTTCGCCGGCACCATCAACGAACGAGGCACCCTCGAAGTCACCGTCACAGCCCCCAAAGGCGAAGGAACCCTGGACCGCATCGCCCGCTCCATCCAACAGGCCCAATCGGAAAAAGCACCGGCCCAACGCTTCGTCGACCGGTTCGCCGCCGTCTACACACCGGTCGTGTTCGTCCTCGCGATCGCCGTCGCCGTGCTGCCACCGCTGCTCGGCCACGGCGCCTGGCACGACTGGTTCTACAAGGCACTCGTGCTGCTCGTGCTGGCCTGCCCGTGCGCACTCGTCATCTCCACACCGGTCACCGTGGTGTCCGGCCTGGGCGGCGCAGCCCGGCGAGGGATCCTCATCAAAGGCGGGATCCACCTCGAACAGGCCCGCCGCATCGACACCATCGCGTTCGACAAGACCGGCACCCTCACCCACGGCCGGCCCCAACTCACCGACCGCATCACGGTCAGCGACATGCCCATCGACGAAGCCCTCCGGATCGCCGCGTCGATCAACCGGCTGTCGCAGCACCCGGTCGCCCACGCCATCGTCAGCGCGCATACCGGCACCCTCCACACCGTCGAAGATTTCGAATCGATCACCGGACGTGGGGTCCAAGGCACCGTGAACGGCGTTCGATACCTGCTCGGCAACCACCGCCTCGCCGAAGAAAACGGCGTGTGCACCCCGGAACTCGAAGCCATCCTCGGTGGTCTCGAAGGCGACGCCAAAACCGCCGTTGTCCTCATGACCGACCACCACACTGTCGCCGTGTTCGCGGTGGCCGACACCGTGCGCGCCACCGCGGCCCAAGCCGTGGCCGACCTGAAACGACTCGGCGTCCGCACCCTGATGCTCACCGGCGACAATCAACTCACCGCAACGGCCGTGGCCCGCCAGATCGGCATCGACGACGCCCGCGGCGACCTGCTCCCCAACGACAAACTCCGCATCGTCACCGAACTCACCAACAACGGGCGCCACGTCGCCATGATCGGCGACGGCGTCAACGACGCCCCCGCCCTCGCCAAAGCCACCCTCGGCATTGCCATGGGCGCCGCAGGCACCGACACCGCCATCGAAACCGCCGACATCGCCCTCATGGACGACGACCCCCGCAAACTGGCCGAAACCATCCGCATCTCCCAGCACACCTCACACGTCCTGTGGCAGAACATCGCCGTCGCCCTCGGCGTGAAGGTCGTGTTCTTCACCCTCACTCTGACCGGCACCGCATCACTATGGCTGGCCGTGCTCGCCGACATGGGCGCCAGCCTCGTCGTCATCGCCAACGGCCTACGCCTGCTGCGCCACCCCTCCCACCGACGCGCCACCACGACACCGGGCACCACTCAACCAGGCACCTTGGCCTGACATGTCCGCACCGGTACTGATCGCTGCGCAACTCGTCACCGCCCCCGTCGCCGCGGGCGCCTTGGGATCCGTCGTGGCTGCGGTCCGGCGACCGTCGCCGAGCGTTACCAGCGCCCTGCAACATGTGGCCGCCGCGGTGGTCATGGCCGCCGTGGCCGGCGAAGTGCTCCCCGATCTGCGCGACAAGCACTCACTGCGTGCCGCGCTCCTCGGGTTCGGCGTCGGTATCTCCGCCGTGCTCGCACTCGCCGCCATGGAACGACGCGCTGAGACGCGACCCTCTGGGACCGGGGCAATCGTGCCACGAGTGATGATTGCGGCGATCGCCATCGACCTGCTCATCGACGGGATCCTCGTCGGCATGGGAGCCAGCCTCGGCGAAGGAACCGGTCGCACGCTCGCGATCGCGCTCACGTTCGAAGTGTGCTTCCTTGGCATGTCGCTCACCGCCGAGCTCCTCGAACGCGGCCTTTCATGTGGCCGGGCGGTCGTCGTACCTGTCGCCGCGTCGCTCGCCACCATCATCGGCGCGGTCGGCGGGCCCCCCTCCTCGGCCACGCCAGCCCCGCCGTCCTGTCAGGTGTGCTGGCCTTCGGGTGCGCCGCACTGCTCTTCCTCGTCGCCGAAGAACTGCTCACCGAAGCCCCACGACGTCCCCGACACCAACATCCACGTCGTCATGTTCTTCGCCGGGTTCCTGTTCCTCTACGCCCTCGAAGGGATCCACTGACCGTCGCAACCTCCACGAGTTCTCCACACGCGTCGTTCACCATGGACAAATGGAAGAATTCGGATCAGAGCCGGTGTTCGTGTCGACACGACGACGGTTCTCGCGTCGTGAGGTGTTGACCGGGGCCGGTGCGTTGGTGTTGCTCGGTGCCGCTGGACCTGCGGCGTTCGCGGCAACATCGACGACAGCGTCGGGGTCAAGACTGGTTGGCCCGACCGATCCGGCGGTCGAGGCGCGTGATGCGAAACGTCGCCGGCCCGGTGCTGGGTTGGTGAAGGCGACCGTGACTGCGTCGGCGATCAAGGCGATGGTTGGTGGCCGTGAGGTGTCGACGTGGGCGTTCGGTGACCGACCCGGCGCCGGTGGGATCAGGGCGAAGGTCGGCGACATGATCGAGGCGACGTTCGTGAACAGGTTGCCGTCGGCGAACACGATGCACTGGCACGGCATCGCGCTGCGCAACAACATGGACGGTGTCCACGGCCTCACCCAGTCGGCGGTGGAACCGGGCAAGACGTTCACGTACCGGTTCACCGCGCCTGATGCGGGCACGTACTGGTTCCATCCGCACATGGGACTCGAGCTCGACAAGGGCCTCTACGCACCGTTGATCATCGAGGACCCGAACGACCCGGTCGGTGCTGACGTTGACGCCACGTTGATGCTCGATGACTGGCTTGACGGCTACGGCCGCACCCAAGAACAGGTCCTCGCCGGATTGCAGAGCGGTGGCGGGCATTCCGGTCACAACATGGGCGACGGGTCCGGCATGGGTGGAATGGGCGGAATGGGCGGAATGATGGGTGGGTCGGGATCGGGCCTGACGGGTGACGTCACGTACCCGTTGCATGTCATCAACGGCCGTGGGCCGGGCGAGCGTGACACGGTGCAGGCCAAGCCGGGCCAACGCGTGCGGTTGCGTCTGATCAATGCCGGGTCCGACACTGCGTACCGCGTTTCTATCAGCGATCACCGGCTCACCGTCACCCACGCCGACGGCTTCCCCGTGAAACCGGTCGAGGTCGACACGTTGCTGATGGGTATGGGTGAGCGTTATGACGTGATCGTCACCGCGAAATCCGGTGCGTTCGCGATCGTTGCCGTTCCCGAAGGGAAGACCGACCCGGCCGGTGAAGCGGTCCTGCGCACCACCACCACGGCAACGTCACCGAAGACCGGTACACGCCCGAGCGGCCTCAACGGTCAGGTGTTGAGCTACAGCGACTTGAAGCCCACGGACGCTGTTCGACTGGCTACGCGCAAACCAACCCGTGCGGCCACGATCCAGTTGACCGCGAGCATGACCGGCTATACGCACGGCATCAACGGTCGCTCGTACCCCGATAGTGCGCCGATTGTCGTCCGCCAGGGTGAACGGCTTCGTTTGCGGATCGTGAATGACACGATGATGTTCCACCCCATTCATCTGCACGGTCACACGTTCCAGGTGGTGGGGTCGTCACGAAAGGACACCGTGAACGTCCCGTCGATGGGAGCGGTCGAGGTCGATATCGAGGCCGACAATCCGGGGCAGTGGATGTTGCACTGTCACAACACCTACCACTTCGAATCCGGGATGGCCACCGTTCTGTCGTACCGCCGCTAAGCGCGGCGTCGAAGTCCTGGCGCGCTGGTCGAAGGTGCATGCTGTCGATATGGGCATCGTCTTGGTCGTCGAGGACGAGGCCCGGATCGCAGGTCTTCTCCGTCGAACGCTCGAAAACGACGGCCACACCGTCATCGTCGCGTCCGGCGGTCGTGAGGCGTTGCGTGTCGCGGCCATCGAACCTATCGATCTGGTGGTCCTAGACCTCCGATTGCCCGACCTTCCCGGTGAGGACGTCGCCCGGGAACTACGCCGCAACGGCCCGGTACCGATCCTGATGCTCACGGCGAAGGCGTCAGAGCGTGATCGGATCGCCGGCTTGTCCTCGCATTCGTGACAATCGCCGTCACCGCAGTCCTCGTCTTCGCCGGGCTGACGCTGTGGCGCACCAAACACACCGTCGGTCGTCTCGCCGACGACCGACGAACCGAGACCGCCGAGACCATCGCCCGAACCATCGCCCTCAGCTACCAACAGACCGGTTCATGGACGACCACCGACATCCACCCGGCGTCGATGCTCGCCGTGCAAGCCGGAGCCACCATCACCGTCACCGACAACGTCGGGCGCGAGCTGACCCTTCCCAGCTCGATGGGCCCCATGAACATGGCGACACCAGACCTCGGTCCAGCTGCGGTGACCAAACGCGTGCCCGTGATCGTCGATGGCTCCACTGTCGGGACGGTCATCGTGGCGTTCACGAACGGTGAACTGGCCCTCGCCGAACAACACGTACGCGACGCCCTCCGCGGAACCGTCGCCCTCGGAGCACTCATCGCCGCGCTCGCAGCAATCGCCGTCGCTGTGCCCCTGTCGCGTCGGATCCTCGCACCACTCACCCGCATCACCGTGAGCGGTGACCGCACCCAACTCGTTCAGATCATCACCAACCTGCTCACCAACGCCATCAAATACACGCCCCCCGGCGGTACCATCCACGTCGGCGTCACAACCGATCCTACAACATCAATGGGGGTGCTGACCGTCACCGACAACGGACCCGGCATCAACGACCACGACCACCCCCACGTCGTCGAACGGTTCCACCGAGCGGACCAAACCCGCCACATCACCGGCACCGGCACCGGCATCGGACTCGCCCTCGCCCAACAACTCGTCACCGCCCACCACGGAACCATCACCATCGACACCACCCCCGCAAACACGACCACCGTCGATACGACCACCGTCGACACGACCACCGTCGACACCACCACCGAAGAGACCGCCGCTGGGACCACCGTCGGAGTGTGCATCCCACTGGAGCGCCGGGTGCGTTAGGACTGTTGCGTGGTCCGCCGCGCTTGTCGGTCTTCGATGGCACCGATGCGGATCCGGTCGGTGTCGGTGGCAGGCAACGCGTTACCGACTGCGTTGATCAACAACGTCGCCACCGTCCTTCCGAGTAACGGCCGGTTTCGTTGCAGCAACGCGGCACGTTGCTCGGCCGGTTCAACCATCGCCAGTTCGGTCGCAATGTCACGCCCGAGCGATTCGAGCACCGTCGACAGGTGGGCGTACAACCCCGCAGCACGCTGCACGGACACCCCGGTCGCGATCAGGTCCGCGACCATCGCCAACCCAGCAGAACTACGGACGAACCACGACTGCTTGTCCGCGGCCCGTGTCAGCAGTCCAGCGTATACCGCGGCGCGCCGGTTGGCCGGCTTGGCGAACGCGGGAACCGCGACCAGCAGTTGGTCGTAGCTGATTCGCATCGTTGCTTCGTCCACGGGTGCCTGCGGCTGACCGGCTTGGCCGCCGATCACCGAACGCAACTCGCGGCCCGCGTCCCACGCGTCGAAGAGGTCACGCATACCGGCGAGCGAGTAGCCCCGTTCCTGCAACCGACCGATCGCACCGAGCCGTTCCCGGTGCGATCGGTCGTAGCGGCCAACCCGTCCAACACGCGACGGTGGCGACAACAACCCGAGCGTCTGGTACTGGCGGATAGTCCGCGTCGGCACTCCCGTCACCGCCGCGAGCTCGTCGATCGTGAACACATCTTCCATCCCCACAGTCTACCTATTTGACAGCATCCACCGTTACAGTGTTCACTGCATTACATGGACGAAGCGGGGCAGGTAGGGAAAACGTTCGTTGCCACCATGTCCGCGACGATCGGGGCCCCGGTGCGACTGCGTGCCACGCCAGAGCCGTTGAGTGGTGGGTTCTGGGCGCAGATCTGGAAGGTTGACCTCGACAACGCACCGGCCCCGTTCGACCAACCCCTGGTATTGCGCGTCATGCCGGATCGGCAGGCCGGCCATCGCGAGGCGATGGTGCAACGCGTCGTCGCTGATGCCGGTTGCCCCACACCGCGCGTCCTCACCTCGGGTTCGGCTCCGGGACTGGGCGAGGCCTACATCGTGATGGAACGAGTGAACGGCCGCACCCCGCTCGGCGGGTTGCAGCTCGGGCCCGAACTCGTCCGACTCCCGAAGCTCTTGCGACGCCTGCCGAGGATGCTCGCCGACATTGCCGCGCAGCTCCACGCCATCGACCCCACTCCACTTCGAGTGGCACTCGCCGACACCATGGCCGACGGAGGTTCCTCCAAGAACCCGTTCCGGGGAGGCATCGACACCACGGCGAGCGAGAGCCCTGCCGCAGGGTTCGCGGAGGTCGGCCGATGGCTCGACGACCACGCTCCCGTCGCAGGAC
>JANMZO010000270.1:0-12829 GCA_031383405.1 Acidimicrobiia bacterium
GTTTCATAGCGGACGGCAACAAGCCGACTGACCCTCCCCCGTACGAGGCCCTTGGACAAACGGCCGAATACCACAACCACCAGCGCAATCGCCGTGGAACCACCGGCAAGCAGAATTTGATTTGAGGCACACGCCAGCCCAACAGCGGCGGAAAGCCAAAGCGTGGCGGCAGTCGTAAGCCCACTTATGTCTCGGCCCTGCCGAAGGATCGCACCGGCGCCAAGGAAACCAATCCCACTGGCCACCTGCGCCGCGACCCGGGTCGGATCATGAGCGGGGCCGATCCCCACAAATCCGTAGGCCCCACCCAACGAGAACAAACATGCACCGAGCGAAACGAGCGCGTGCGTACGAATCCCGGCCGGGTGTGATCGCAGGTCCCGCTCCAACCCAATCAGCAAACCCATCCCCGCAGCGGCCCCGACCCGTTCGAGTAGTTCCAGTTGCACCTGAACGTCCAATTCTCCCCCAACTGGCAGTCGCCCCGCACCGGGGGTGCTCCCTCCTCGAATAGTAGTGTCCCTTCGGTCCTGGTGGTCGGAGCGAGGTAACCAACCGGGCGGTCGGCCATCTTGCGTTCCAGCCGATCTGAAATCCCCCGGGCGGGTTCGGTGGAACGGGTCCAAGGACCTGTTCGGCCCGAGGCGTAGTGCCCAAGGCCCGGGACCGACGAAGGAGCCACCCCTGCAGAACACCGCGTAGAGTACCCGTGATGAGCAGCATCGGCCGTTCCGGGAACTGAAGACACGAGCCATGTGGACGTTGACCGGATTCGCCGATGAGGTTTCGCCTGACTTCACCGAGCAGGTTGCCCTCCTGGTCAAACTTCGGATCCGACACCTCGAGTTCCGCAGTGCATGGAAGCGGAACATCCTCGACCTCACCGAAGATCAATTGTCCGAGGCCAAATCGATCCTCGACGCGGCGGGCATAGGGGTCTCAAGTATCGGATCGCCGATCGGAAAGATCAAGATCTCCCACGATATGGGACCGCACCTCGACCGGATGCGCCATGCGGCCGGGCTGGCCAACTATTTCGGAGCAAAGTATGTGCGCGTATTTTCCTTCTTCATCGACCGGGGTGACGACCCGGATCGTCACCGCGATGAAGTGATCACCCGAATGACGGCCATCGCGTCGATCGCTCAAGAGCATGGTGTCGTGGCGCTCCACGAGAACGAGAAGCACATCTTCGGCGACATACCAAGACGTTGTGTCGAACTGGTCGAGTCGGTCAACTCCCCGAGTTTCCGACTGATCATGGACCCGGCCAACTTCGTCCAGTGCGATGTGAAGCCGTACGACGATGCGTATCGGTTGATGCGCCCGCATCTTTGCTATTTGCACATCAAAGACGCCAAGTTCGGCGCCAATGATGTGCTCCCGGCCGGCGAGGGCGACGGTCAGCTACGCGAAGTGATCCGAGCCCTCTGCACCGATGGTTTCGACGGGTTCTTCTCCCTCGAACCCCACCTCGGTCAATTCGACGCGTTCGGCGGCATGTGCGGCCCCGAACTCTGGACCCACGCATACGATGTTTTCACCCGGCTCCTCGGCGACGAAGGGATCGCCTTCCGGTGAGCCCGACCCAAGAACGGCATACCCCGCAGCTGGCGGTTAACCCCATCGCCTACTGGCTGGTCGATGGGAAGGTGAACAAGTCGAAAGAGGTCTTCGACTACACGATCGAAGTCGACGAACCGAGCGTCGACGACCGCTTCGAGTCGATGCGCCGCTCCTACGAATGGGCGGTCCGATGCCTCCCGCCCAGGGAGCATACGACCCGTGACTGATCGATTCACCGAATCCGTTCGTCTCGGCATAATCGGTCTCGGCGCTCAAGGTGGCATGTACGCGAAACTGCTCCGCGACCGGAAGATACCGCGGATGAGTCTCGGTGCGATCTCCGACGTCGATCCGGCCAGAGCCACCTCGGCGGATCGCTACGGAGTTCCGTTCTTCAACGACTACATCGCGATGCTCGACAGCGGGAGCGTCGATGCGATCGTCACGACGGTCCCCCACTATCTGCACCCTTCCATGGGAATCGCTGCACTGCAACGAGACATTCACGCTCTCGTCGAAAAGCCGGCGGGCGTGTACACGAGCCAGGTCAACGAGCTCCTGGCCTTCGCCGAGACAAAACCGAACGTCACCTTCGCGATCATGTTCAACCAGCGCACGAATCCGCTCTATGTCGATCTGCACGCGCTGTTGGCCAGCGGCGACCTGGGCCCCCTCCGTCACACGAGTTGGATCATCACCACGTGGTGGCGTCCACAGGCCTACTACGACCAGAGTGAATGGCGGGCCACCTGGGGTGGCGAAGGCGGCGGAGTGCTCGTCAACCAGGCCCCGCACCAACTCGACCTGTGGCAATGGCTCTGCGGCGTGCCCCGTGCGGTCTTCGCGAAAGCGGCATTCGGGTTCCAGCGCAACATCGTGGTCGAAGACGAAGTGAACGCGCTGGTCGACTTCGGCGCGGGTGCGTCCGGATCATTCATCACGTCAACGCACGACATCGTCGGCTCGGACCGGTTGGAGATTCTGTGCGACCGCGGAAAGATTGTCGTCGACAACTCCGCGACCGTCACCATCACCCGGCTAACGGACTCCGAGCGGGCGATCAGCGACTCAATGACGACAGCCGACGTTGTCAGCCTGTTTCGGGGCCAGGCCAATCTGCCGCAGTGGATGTCAACCGAAACCAAGACCTACGAATCGGTCTGGGGGCAACAGCACGCGGATGTGCTCGCGAACTTCGTCGCCAACATCGTCGACGGCACCCCCCTGATCGCCCCCGGAGCCGATGGCATCCACGGCGTTCGACTCGCCAACGCGATCCATCTGTCGAGTTGGACGGGCGAACAGGTTTCGATCACCGACTTCGACGAAGCCCGTTATCTTCGCGAGCTCAACCGACGCATCCGCGATGAAGGCAAGTATCCGGAACGCTCCAGCTAGCTCGTACCCGTGCGGGCAAAGCCGTCGGCGGTCGCCCAGAGACCGAGGGCCGGGTTCGCGATGAAGTCGAAGACTTCGCCGTTCACGTCGAGTCGAGAACCACTGGCGGTCAGTGCATCGACCCCAAGAAAAGCCGACGCCTCGGGAAATGACCACCAGCTGAATCCAACACGTTCGACTTCCTCGCGCGTGAGGCCACCGCTCACCGGGTCCGTGCAGTACACGATTCGGAAACGGCCCTCGCTGCTGCCGTGGATGAGATGGGCGGCCGCTCCGAGGTTGGCCGCCAATTCGGGATCCGCTCCGAGCGCTTCAAGCGTGGCCGGCGTGCCCGGGTAGCCGTGCCGCCGGATCAGGGCATCGATGGCCGGGTCCTCCCCGAAGACCCGCACCCCGGGTGCGAGAACGATCAGTTCGCCGCCATCGGCGATGGCCAGGCGGGTGCGGTAGATCGACTTGTTTCCGAGCCAGGTGCTGCGGAACTCGTCGGGGTCGAGCCAGCACGCCACCCGCGAGAACGGCCGACTGACGAGTTGCACATTGGCGCTGGCGGCCAGTTCCGCTGCCGCCCGAAACGCGGCGCCACCAGTTTCACTCGAGCGACCGCTCCCGACGAACAGGCCCCGCTGCACCACCCCTTCGGCGGTGTCTTCCATAACGGTAAGCACCCATAACACCTTCACCCGCTCGGCCAAGAACCGGTCGAAGGCGGCATCGACGACATGACGGACCGGGCTGTCGGCCCGGCCCATGATGCTCTCCATGTCTGAGATCGCACCGAGGAAGTGGCTCCGGTGCACAGTCGGCGCGCCGCCGAGACCGATCACGATGTTCTTGGTGAAGTTGGCCATGCCGATCACCTCGTGCGGCACGACCTGACCGACTGACACGACGAGATCCCAGTCGAGGAACAGGTGCTGATCTGTCTCAACCGGTATCGGTTCCGTGAAGCGCCCATGTGAGAGCATCGCGACTTCGGCGGCGCTTATCTCGCCGACCCGAATGAGGTTCGCCCGCCACTGGTGGTGCACTACGCGCGCGTAGGGTATGCGATCACCGAAAAGCAGGAAACAGTCTGCTTCGGTCATGGCCGTGTGGGTGCCGAGCGCAGGCAGAACGTCGACCTCGCATCCGGCGACCGTAAGAGCTTCGTACAACTCGGCCGTGATCTCGCCGGCCCGCGAATGCAGTCTCGTGTGATCGGGTGGGACGAGCAGAACCCGTTTGGCCCCTCGCCCCAGGATTTCCGAAGAGGCGATCTGACGGACGAGGACGCGCAACTCATCGGAGGAGATCACGCGATTGACGGCTCCTTCGGAGAGAAGGACGTCCGAGCCGGGTCGTCGAAACGGCACCGATGAACAGGCCCTCAATGCCGCATCGATGACTCTTGACCTGCTCCCGGCCCCCGAAACCGTGACTGCGTCAGTCTCGTCGGCTCCCGGAACCTCCAGGGCCTCGAACTGGCTGGCCGCCATTGACGCACCCATGAAATGACCGCGACGCTCGCCCAACCGACGCTCGATCTCCGGGAGGTCGACGTCAAGGTAGACGAACCGGACCCCGCCGGCCCGACGCAACAGGTCCCGATAGCTTCGCCGCAGGGCGGAACACGCGATCACAACACCGCCGGCACCGCCGGCTTCATCGGCACCGCCGGCTCCATCGTTCGCAATTATCCGCTGCAGCGAGATCAGCCATGGCCAGCGGTCGTCATCGGTCAGCGCAACCCCCGCCGCCATCTTTTCGACGCTCGCCGGAAGATGATGCTCGTCGGCCTCCACGAACCGCGCCCCGAAGTGTTCGGCGATGGCACGGGCGACAGTCGACTTCCCACAACCGGCCACGCCCATGACCACAACCCGAAGTGGGGTGCTCATGGCCATCGCGCGCTGGATTCGGGAAAGCCGAAGTAACGGACTGCGTTACCGATGCACACATCCTTCGTGAGCACCGCCAGGTACTCCATGTCGGCCGGATAGCGCCCGTCAGTCACTTCGCGGCCGATGACGTCACAGAGAATGCGTCGAAAGAGCTCATGTCGTGTCATTGAGAGAATCGATCGCGAATCGGTAAGCATGCCTATGAAACCGGCCATCTGACCTATGTGACCCAGGTCCTCCAACTGGCGACGCATCCCCGCCTCGTGGTCGTTGAACCACCATGGCGGCCCCCACTGAACCAACGACTCCACGCCCGGCCTGCTGAACGCACCGCTCATCGTGGCAAACAGAGCGTTGTCGGCCGGGTTGAGGTTGTACAGAACAGTGCGCGGCAATTCGTTGCGACTCTCGAGGTCGCCAAGAAGCCGGGCCAGCCCCAGCGCATGACGCTCATCGCCCATCACGTCGGCTCCCGCGTCGCGACCCACCCGGTCCAACAACCGGGGAGACACGTTGCGCAGAGGACCAAGGTGGAGTTGTAGGACTGAATCGTCGGTCACCGCCAAACGTGCAGCCAGAGCCACGACTTCGAGCAGCACGACTTCACGCTCGGAGTCGGTTGCGGGCCGACCGTTTCGGGCTGCTCTGACCGCCGAATCGGCGAGATCCGGATCCCGGGCCCGGTCGGGCACACAGGCCAGACCGTGATCACTGGCCCGCCCTCCCATCAATGCAAAGCGCGCATATGAATGTTTGAGAGCATCAAGGAGTGAGGCCAGGTCGGTGACCGTTATTCCCGATCTCGCCGCCAACTGATCGGCCCAGCTGTTCCACGATGCCACGTCGTCGAGCAACCGGTGCGCCGCGTCGGGCCGAAACGTCGGGATCAGAGTCGTTCGGGCGGAGCCCGCCGCCGCCCGGTGCTGCAGATGCGACGAAAGATCATCCGTTGGATCATCCGTCGTGGCCACCACGGTGACCTTGAAATGTTCCAGTAGACGCCGGGCCGACCAGCCGGGAAGTTGGCGGTTCGCTTCGTCGTAAATCTCCCGAGCAGTCGCCGGATTCAACGCGATGTCGATTCCGAAGACCCGGCGAAGCTCAAGATGGGTCCAGGTGTAAAGCGGGTTGCCCAACGACCTCTGGACGGTCGCGGCCCACGCGACGAACTTGTCCCACGGGTCGGCACCGCCGGTGACGAGTTCTTCCGCGAAGCCGGCGAGCCGCATGGCTTTCCACTTGTAGTGATCGTCGTCGAGCCAGAGCTCCGTCAGCGTCGTCCACACCCGGTCGCCCGCAATGTCAGCCGGAGGTAGGTGGTTGTGCACGTCGACAATAGGGGCGACCGCTGCGACACCGTGGTAGAGATCCCGCGCGACAGCGCTGGTGAGGAGAACGTCGTCGTGCAGAAACCGGTCCATGTATGCGGGTGCTTCCAGGTCTAGATGGTCATCGCGTGGAACCCGCCGTCAACGACAATTTCTGCCCCGGTGATGAATCTACCGGCATCGCTCGCCAGTAACAGCGCCGCACCGGCCAGATCATCGGGCTCTCCGAAACGGCCGGCCGGTGTATGGGCGATGATCGAAGCCGTCCGCTGCGGACTGAGGATCGCGCGGTTCTGCTCAGCCGGGAAGAACCCCGGCACCAGAACGTTGCAGCGGATCCGGAGGGGCCCCCATTCGCGGGCGAGGTTCTTCGTCAGGTTGTGCACCGCGGCTTTGGCCATCGAATACGAGAAAACCCGCGACAAAGGGGTGAGGCCGGATGCGCTTCCGATGTTGATGATGCTTGCGCCTTCTCCCGAAGTGGTCGCCCGATCAACAAAGTACCGACCGAACTCCTGACAGCTCCGCACGACGGCAAGCTGGTTCACATTGACGATCCGCAGCAACTCGTCGTCGGTGATCTCGAGAAACGGCGTCGCCGAGTTAACACCGGCACCGTTCACCAGAACATCGATTCGACCGCGGGCCGCTCGCACCCGGTCAACCAGCGACACGAGCTCCGACCGCTCGGAAACATCGCAGCGTTCGAAGGTCACCTCGTTCCCGTCGTGGCGGAGACTGTTGAGCACTGCGTTGGCCTTCGCGTCCGACAATCACGACGTTTGCTCCAGCGGTCGCCAGCGTGCCAGCGATATGAGCGCATAGCACTCCGGTACCCCCAACAACCACCGCAACCTTTCCGTCCAGTCGGAACGAGGTCGGGTCCACCGGGCCAGCCTATCCGGCTGACCCGAGCAGCACAGTTCCGGATGGGGGCGCGGGTTCGCCTACGGCTTGTTCCTTCAGCTCCCGACAGACCCTCGACAACACTCGGTTGCGGTCGTGCCTTCAGCCCCATGCTCCGGAGACGGGATGGGCATTCCAGGTTTCGGTGATCCGGCCGTCGACAATGCGGAACACCTCGATGCCCGAGATGACCTGGCCGTCACCGAGCTCGGCCTCGTAACAACTGGTGATGTGCTCGCCCTCAGAAACCGTCACCTTGTTGCGGAAGCGGGCGGTCGGGAACCTGGTGAGAAAGGAAGTAATGCGCGCCTGGTTGTCGATGATCGACATCGTGAGCAACTTGCCAGCCTCATGCCGCAGACAGGGGTCGGCAATGTAGCGGGCCGGTGCCTCGGGATCGCGGGAGTGGTACACGTCGTCGGTGTAGGTCTGAAGAAACTCCTCGTTCGTCATCGCTTGAAGCTATCCCAAGGCTTGGGCCGCCGACCTATTTCCTCGAAGGGGAAACATCTGTTCTACGCTTTACGGTATGCAAACACTGGGTCAGGGCTTGCGCCCGGGTGACCGCCGTAAACCTGACACGCCGGGAATGGACCCCTCGGTCGTAACGTTGGCCCGTACATGAGTAATCGGGATGCCCCGGCGCGTTCGTTGCGTGTTTTCCGCAGCCACTCGAGGCAGGTCGCACTCGCGGCCGGAACCGTCGGCCTGGTCATTTTCTTGGCTGCATCGGCTGGAGCGGCTTCCACTGCAAAGACGGCCAACGTCGGTAAGACCACAAACGGGGTCGGCAAAACCCGAACCCCGTCAGGCGGTGCCGCAAAGATCACGGGCTCCGCAACGGCTCGACCCGCTGTCGGCTCGTTCCGGTCCGGAGTCCGCATCAACTCCCTGGTATCGGCGGCCATGTCGCAGGTCGGGGTCACCACGACGTATGACCCAGCGTACGTGCCTTTGGCCTACCCGGGCGGCGACGTGCCGTTGGACCGGGGGGTTTGCACCGACGTTCTCATCCGTGCGTTTCGAGCCGTAGGCATCGATCTCCAGGTCGCGGTGCATGAAGACATGCTCCGAAACTTCAGCGCCTACCCCAAGCTCGGGCGAACGCGCCCGGACGCAAACATCGACCATCGGCGAGTCAAGAACCTTTCGGTGTTCTTCTCGCGGTTAGGGCTCACAGCGCCAGTCACGCAATCCGCTTCGGATTACCTCCCGGGCGACATCGTCATGTGGAGCGTCGGGGGGCTCGACCACACCGGTCTCGTCGTCGACGCGCTTGTTTCCGGAACGAGTCGCCACCAGGTCGTTCACAACATCGGCGATGGGGCGCAGGAGGAAGACATCCTGTTCGCCTATCCAATCATGGGGCATTTCCGATATCGGGCGGAATCCACATCGCCAGCCAGTGCCTGATCCGACTGACCGCGACGCCCGTTGGCGCGCCAACGTCTCGGCGATCGGGCAGTTCGCGGCTCTGGTGTCGGTGATCGCACTGTCCGTTGCAGGTCGGTCCGGTGCCCAGGTTCCGACCACCGGTCCCGACCGGCCCACCACCGGGCGAACCCCGGCCCCTCTCCAATTGGGCGCTGTCCCTTCTACTACGGGCCCGCCAAGGACGCTCGCAACAACGACACCGCCAACATCGACACGCGCAATAGCGACACCCGCGATAGCGACGACCCTCCCGACGACGCTCCCTCCCGGGGTCCGCGATCCGGCCGCGCTGGTTCCGGGCGATGCCGAGCGACCGAAGCCCGCGTACGTTGACAGACCCCAGGGCGCCCGTCAGATGGCCGCTGCGTATGCGTACATCTGGGCCGATGCAACCAACCCGGCCTTCGCCTTGAGCTACCGGGGCAAGCTCACCGTGCCCAGCGATAACCCCGACGCACTCGGACGCGCAATCGATACAAGCGACTTCGGCGAACTCGACTGCACGGCATACATGTCGCAGGCCCTTCGTGCAGCGGGATTCCCGTATACGAAGGCGTGGTGGTACCGGGCCAGCCCGAAGACTTCATCCACCTCATGGGTGCGGGCGAGTGGCCCCAACGGTCTCACTGCGGTATTTGTGAAATCAGGGCTCATGCGTTCGGTGAATCCACTGGGAACCAGCCTCGGTCAACCTCCACCACCCGGCATCCAACTCGGCGATCTTGTTGTTTGGAACCTTGACGGAAGGAAGCCCACGTTCATCGACCACCAGTTGATGGTCACCGAAGTAACGGGCGCCGGTTCCACTTGGCATGACATTCGCGTTTCCTACCACACCTACGACCACAGGAACCGGGCGCTCGATGAGTACCAGGACTATGTGGCCCTCGATTTTCCGAAGGCGCGTCTCTATGTCTTTCATGTCAATTATTCTTCATAGCGCCTTGCGATTGGCCGTATCCGCGATCGTCACGGTCGTGCCACCCTCGGGTACCCGTATGCCCGAGGCGGCACGCGCTCACGCCGACTCGAACTGCCGGTCAGCGGTGCTCTCCGTCGCGGCGCCCAACAACGCCAGCCTTGAAGTGTCGAACGCCGATACCAAGGACAGTGCGAGCCTGGCCCGGGCCGGGAGTTCCAGGATTGACGTTCCTCCAGCGACGTTGCCCATCGACTGGTACTTCGGCCCCGCTCCCCGACGCTTCGTCGCCCTCGTCGACGTTACAAGCGAGCGTCGGCCGATCAAGTTGCGCGTCAGCGTGCTGTTGCGCTCCGGTGTCTGCCAACTGATCACCTGGCAGGTCGTAGGAATCGCAGCAAATTCTCAACCGACACTGACCACGACCACACCGCCAACTTCCACGAACGGACGCGCTCCCACTACTACGTCGGCCCCGTGCGCAAAGGACAGCAAGAAATCGCCCAACGTAAAGTTGGCCTGTCCTTGACCAAGCCGCTCCGCTCAGGAGCGATCGTACTCGCCCTTGTCGTGATCCATTTCCTATCGCCGACAACCGCACGCTCCGAGACATCGGACAGGACAAAGCAAACCTCCAGATCTTCGAAGGGATCAACACCCGCTTCATTCCCGCGAGCTAGCGAGACCGACACGATCCAAGCTCTGGTCGCAGCGTACCCCGATCAGTTGCGGACGTCGGGAACCCACGCAATCGCCTTCACCAACGGAGATGCGCTTCCGGTTGATCGAAAGCGCAACCCGACCTCGTTCGACGATCGGCTCGCCCATGCCGACCTCGTCGATCAACTGTCAATCTCGTACCGGCGTGGTTGCCCGGTCACCGTTCCCATCGTGAACGACGATCCCGGACGGCTGCGAGACGAAGCGTTCTTCAGGGCCATGTACGGAAGCTCGGCAAAGCAGGTGTCGAACCGCCTCCGAAATGTCGACTGGTTCGGGCAGAAGATTCCGATGACAACCGTGAATGGCGTGAACGACAGGCTTGCCGCCGTCGCTGAGGAACTGGGCCGGCTTCCTGATGCGAAGTCGATGCGAAAATACCTGACGCCGTCAGCCGGCTCGTTTGTGTGGCGCTTCATTGCCGGGACGCAAGTACACAGCGCGCATAGTTTCGGCATAGCTATCGACATCAACACCGCATACTCCGACTACTGGCGTTGGGACAGAGCCTCGAAAATCCCTGCGTACCGCAATCGCATACCGTGCGAGATCGCGAACGTATTCGAACGGCAAGGGTTCATCTGGGGCGCGAAGTGGTACCACTACGACACGATGCACTTCGAGTACCGACCGGAACTTCTCGGTTGAGCACGGTGCCGGGTCCCGCGTCCGAGACGGCAAACCTGCGACTCGGACCGGCGCGAACGTTTCTCGCCACCCGGGCCGCGCGGGCGTTGGCCGACGGACTTGTCGCTGCAACGTTTGCCACGTTGGTGCATTCGAGAGGATTCGACGACCGGACCCTCGGATGGCTGGTTACGGCAACGCTGCTCGGTTCCGCCGCGATGCTGCTCGCGGTCACCCGACGTCCGGACGTTCTCACGCCACGCCGGGTGCTGCTCCTTTCCAGCGTTCTCATGGTGGCGACGGGTCTTGCCTTTTCATCGACCGGCGTTCTACTCGTGCTCGTGCCGCTCGCGATCATCGGCCCGTTGAACCCGACAGGCGGGGATGTGTCCGCGTTCCTTCCGGCTGAGCAGGCCCTCATAGCTGACGTCACCTCCGATGCCGACAGATCCAAAGTCTTTGCCCGATACTCCCTCGCCGGCTTTGCGGGGGCGGCGGTGGGTTCTCTCGCAGCCGGGCCGGTCGCCGCCCTCGGAACGGCTTTTGGCTTCAGGTCGACAAGAGGGACCGCGCTCGCCGCGCTGCTCTACGCCGCGGTCGGCATCGTTGTCAGCATCGCCTACGTTCGAGCGGGTCGACGCGACCGGGCGATCGTGGCGAGCCCACCGTCACGCCTCATCGAATCCCGGAAACGTGTACACGAACTTGCGGCCGTGTTCGCCCTTGACTCAGCCGGTGGCGGGTTTGTCGGCACCGCGTTGATCGCTGCGTGGCTAAGTCGCCGCTTTGATTTTGCGCTTGGCCAAACCGGGCTGGTGCTTGCCCTCGCCGCGCTCGCGAGCGCGACCTCATCCCTGCTCGCACCAAGGCTTTCGCGACGCTTCGGCCTCGTCGAAACCATGGTCTTCACGCACGCGCCAGCAAACATGTTGTGCATCGCAGCGGGCTTCGCACCGAACGCACCGCTGGCGGTCGGTCTCCTCATCGCCCGCGCGCTCTTGTCACAACTCGACGTTCCGGCCCGACAGACTTTTGTGATGTCGCTCGTGCCACCGGCTGAACGATCGGCTGCAGCGGCGTTCACGAACCTGCCACGCAGCCTCGCGGCCGCATCCACCCCACCGATCGCCGGATGGCTCCTCTTCCAGTCCCGCTTCGGATGGCCGCTTATTCTCGGTGGCGGACTCAAACTGCTGTACGACGCCCTGCTGTTTGTGTTGTTTCGCCGTCACAGCACAAAGGCGTGAGGCGGGACTGATCCCTGGGCAGCCGACTGCTGCGTTCCGTCGACGCTCGTCGGCTGCCCAGGTCTCGGTGTGCAGTGTCTACTTCTTGAGTGTGGTCACCGGAGCGACAGTGGCCGCCGGCAACTTGGATTTTGCCTTCGTCGACTTCATCGACTTATTGGTCTTGGGCGTCACCGCCTTCGTCGATTTCATCGTCCTCGCGGTCTTGGCCGCCGTGGCCGACGCCGCGAATGAAGGAGCGGCCACACCGGTAACGGCCAATGCCGATACGGCGACAATGGCGGCGCTACGGGCCAAGCGGGAAACAGTGTTTGTAGTCATGGTGGTCTGCCTTCCTTGAATCGGACAACATGTCCGAGAGTCGGCCACACCTTGGCGGTTCGTGGCTGTGGTTCGGCTGAACGGACCTGAAGCCATCAAAAGCATCCTGAAGAAACCCTCAGAAAGTAATGGAAGACAGTTTCATCGGGCCAACACCAATACCGTACGTGCACATAGCTTATCGCCATCAGTTCCAGCCCTGCGTTGTGAGGCTCATGTGTGCACAAGTCTGCTCTCGGAGTTGACAGACTCACCCGACGAGCAATGACATCCGCCACGACCCGTCACCACTTCCAATCACTGAACCAACGCCTAACCCCGACCGAACCATTCGAGAACCATGGGACCGAAACACTTGGTCCATGACGAACAGCAGGATGTAGCCGACACCGATATAGGGCGTCTCCTTCAGTTTTCCCTGGAGTTCGAGGAGATGGATGAGGGCGACGGCTCCGAGCCCGACTACAGCGGCGGCGCGTG
>JANMZO010000257.1:0-1826 GCA_031383405.1 Acidimicrobiia bacterium
TCGCCTTCTCGAGCCACGCTGATGATGGTGTGATCCAGCTGATTCCGCCGAGCACGACGGCTCCGGCTCCGACTGCAGCACCGACGACCGCCCCCCCGACGACGCAGGCTCCGCTGCCCACCCTGCCGACGTCAACCGCTGCACCCACGACGTTGACCCCCACGACCGTGCCGACCACCGTGCCGACGGAACCTCCCACATCCGCGGCCACCTTGCCATCTACGCCATCTACGACGAAGAAGCCCAAACCATCGACGACTCAGCCTGATGTCAATCCCAACGCCACCGGGACGGCGAGCATCGAAGTCGATATTTCCCGTCAGACCCTCTATTTCCGACGGGGTGGCACGCTCGTCCGAGCGCTCCATGTCTCTACCGGATCTGGGCGCCATTTCTGCAACGGCGGCAAATGCCAGACCGCGCATACGCCGCGGGGTCGGTTCCGGATCCGGAACCGTGTCAATGGTTGGCGCACCTCATCCCTCGGTCGCCTGTACAACCCCCTCTACTTTTCAGGCGGTTACGCCATCCACGGTGCCGGATCGGTTCCCCGGTACCCCGCGTCGCACGGATGTGTCCGGATCACGATCAGTTCGGCGAACTGGTTGGTCAGGTTTACGCCGAACGGCACGCCCGTTTGGGTCCACGACTAGTCGTGCACGGAAGCGGACACTGAGCGGAAAATGGCGGCGCTGCGACGACCGAGAAGTCAGCCGATGACCCGTTGCCATGTAGACACTCGACGAACTCGTTGACGTTCTCGCCGACAACCAGTAGATCGTGGTCTCACGTTCGCAGCTAGGCAAGATCGTCGCCGCGATGGACATCGACCTTCGCAAGGTCCGACGCTGGTTGAACCGCCGAGAACGATCCCGACTTTTGGAACCGGGTCCGTGACGTGTGCGGGCTGTACCTCAACCCACCCGTTCGGGCGATCGTGTTGTCCGTCGACGAGAAGACCGGCAAGCCAAGGACGAATCAAACCCGATCGGCCCCGCGGACCCGGACGAGTAACCAGACGAGATACCTGCATCTTCTCGACGACACCATTGCTGCGGGCCTGGAGGCGACAGTGTCCATCCCGTTGTTCCGCACAGATCGCTCGGTCATCGGGGCAGTGGGAGTCGGCTGGAGCGGGTCGATGGCGTTCCCTCCTTTGGGTTCCGTTCCAACCCCGCTGGCCGCAACATCCTTCGAAGTGGAGGGGGGACGCCTCGCGCGTTCCCCCGGTCGCTGCGAGTGATTTGCGTTACAGGATGTCTGCAATGGAAGTGGCGAAGCCCGGCAGCGACGCGCAGACGGCGACGGCGATGAGGATGCGGCCAGCGAGCAGCAGCCTCGCGTCGCGCCAGACGCGTCGAACTGCGGGCTGCGTCGATATCGCGGCGCCGACCAACAAGATGGCCACGACGACGCCTCCGACGAAAACCGTGGGCAGGAGGAGCAGCAATGGCAAGTACGCAAGCACGACGCCTCTCCTCGCGGAAAGCAGTGGTAGCGACCGACTGACGCGTGCCATGACCGCGACAACCACGAGGACGTGGAGAAACGCAAGAGCGGCGAAGACTGAAACGGCGAGCCAACCCGGGGCAACGAGATCGAAGTCGGGGTTGTCCGATCGGAGAGGTTCGACGCGGCTACCCAACGTCACCAGCACGAGCGCACCCAACACGAGTCCACCCACGAGGCCACTTGGCAGCCACTTGCGCAACAGCAGGTAAATCACCGCACAGACCAGACCAGCGAAGAGACCACCGAAGACAACGAAGCCGACCGTGCCCCCGACCGTGATCTCACCGACGACTTCGTCCGCTTCGGTGATCCGA
>JANMZO010000300.1:0-5691 GCA_031383405.1 Acidimicrobiia bacterium
CATGTCACGTTGTACCGGTGGGTTCAACGCTTCACGCCGCTGTTGATCGACGCCGCAAGGCCGTGTCGTCATAGGGCTGGTCGTCGATGGTTCGTAGACGAAACGTACGTGAAAGTCGCGGGCGTATGGCGGTACGTTTACGGAACGCGCGTTTTGGGGCTTAGCCCGCGGTTTTCTTCTTCGACCCTGAGTGGGCGCGAGTGTTCTCGTCGATCCAACACACTGCCTATGCTACTAGACACTAAATGTCTATGGTGCTACGATATAGTCTGTGACAGCGAGACAGCTCCGGCGCCGACTGGCGGAACTGGGCTGCGTCGAAGTCCGCCAAAGCGGCTCGCATCTGATCGTCCGGTGCGCGACGTGCCAAACAACGGTGCCCGTTCACGGTGGCGACATTCGTCCGGGCACCCTACGAAGCATCGAGCGGGACCTTGAACCCTGCCTCGGGAAAGGATGGCTACGGTGACCAACAACTACACGGCAACCTTTGAGCGAGACGACGAGGGTTTCTGGCTCGTCGAGCTCGTCGAGGAACCACGGATCCACACATACGGACGCACGCTCGCCAAGGCCCGCGACCACATCCGAGACGCCACCGCCTTATGGTTCGATGTCGCCCCGGAGACATTCATCCTGGTCGAGGACATCCGCCTCCCCAAACCAGTCAAAGCGAGCGTCGACCGGGCCCGCAAAGAACGAGCCAAGGCCCAAGCAACCCAGGAATCAGCAGCCGGCGCTACCAAGAACGCGGCGCGGTCGCTCGTCGAAGAAGGCCGACTAAGCGTGCGAGACGCCGCCGACGTCCTCGGCCTGTCCCACCAGCGCGTCCAACAACTCCTCGCCAGCTAACAGACACGTCAACGACAAGCCTAACGGTACTGTCGATCACGCCTTCCGACACACCGACGGACTCCGTGCAGAGCAATGTACCGATCAACGTGTTCTCCGAACGCCTCGGCCACAAAAGACCCCCGCACCACCGCGACCCTCTCCTTCGACCCACCAAATCCGCGGGGATCCATCTCCCAGACGATCGCTGATTTTGCCCAACCGCAAATCAACCGATGGCACCCAAACAACCCGGATTACTCACGATTCCCTGCATTATCGTGAGTAATCCTCCGACATCACAGCGACGCAATGTTGCTTGCCTCAGGTCGGCTCCATGGCAGAGTTTGTACGGGCTCCGTTCCACCTCCTAGGTCGGCCGGCGGAATGCCTATCGCCGTACGCTCCGCCACAGGCCGCAACCGAAGTAGCCATGCAATCTGCTGTCGCTTCGCCCTGCCAAACTAGGCCGTTGATGTCTGCTCACCGCACCCGACCGCGCTATTTCGCAATCCCGGCCGGCGCCAAAGCGGCACTAACGGCTGCGCTGGTGTTCGGAGCATCCACACCCTTCGCCAAACAACTCGGCCAGGGCATCAACCCCGCCCTCACCGCAGGATTGCTCTACCTCGGCAGCGGACTCGGACTCGGCATCTCCGCCGTGGTTCGCCCGTCACGAAATCGCGAGTCGCCGCTTCAGCGTCGCGACCTTCCAGCCCTGCTCGCCGTGGTCGCGTTCGGCGGAGCGATCGCTCCGCTTCTGCTACTCATCGGGCTCCGCACGACACCAGCGGCAACCGCATCGCTTCTCCTCAACCTTGAGGCCGTGTTCACTGCCGTTGGCGCTTGGCTGATCGTCCGCGAACACGCAGATCGACGGATCGTCACCGGAATGATCGTGATCGTCGCTGGTGGCGCACTGCTATCACTCCAACCCGACGGAAAATTCGCCCTCACCGTCGGAGCGGTCGCCATCGCCGGCGCCTGCGCCTGCTGGGGGATCGACAACATCGCCAGCCGACCACTCGCAGACCGTGATCCCCGTCATGTCGCCGCAGTCAAAGGCATCGGGGCCGGGATCGTAAACACCGGCATCGGATTCGTTACAACCACGACCGGATTCCCCACCCCCACCCGCATAGCCGCGACCATGCTCCTCGGTTTCCTCGGCTACGGGCTCAGCCTCGTGCTGTACCTTCGCGCCGGCCGACTCCTCGGCACCGCACGAACCGGCGCGTACTATTCCGCGGCACCGTTCATCGGCGCCGCTATCGGGCTCCTGTGGCTCAAGGAACCCGTCGGACGTTGGTTTATACCAGCACTTGCCCTGATGACCGTCGGCTTGGCTGTGCACCTCACCGAACGCCATGACCACACGCACGACCACATACCGGTCAATCACGCCCACGCCCATAGCCACAGTGACCGCACCATGACCACGGCGAAACGCACATCGACCTACCCACCCTCGACCATACCCATCAACCGCAACACCACCAGCATCCTCACACCCCCGACACACACCACCGACACGATCACTGAACCAGAGTCAAACACCCCGTGTCCATCGTCGATGACGACCGATTCGGGGAGATAGCGCACGTCGGGAACTGGAACGCAACCTGATCGACGCAAGCCAATGCAACCATACGATCGCCAAACGCCGTCTGAGCGCCACCCCATCAGCATCTCCAGACCCTCAGAACGAACTGCAAGGTTTCGGCTGTCCCGCTCATCACCGTTTCACACCCGAGGAGACCAACATTCTCGGTTCTCACCGGGTGGTACACGCAAATGCCGAAGACAACCCGAAACAGCCGACGCGTTGTAGTAGCGCGAGGCCGAACGCCGACCAGAAGCGCACCTCGGACACTTCGGTGGATTGAGGCTTAGTTCCTCGTCCGGTCGCTCGACCGAAAGATGTTCCTGGGTTGAGTCGCTCCGGTTTCGGGTACCTCGTTGTCGATGGGCGCACCTGCGCCGACGAACGGGAGCACGATCATGAAATCAGACAACAAGCACATCGACCCTAAGGACGACGGGGGTCCGCGGGTGACGTCTTCGCGGCAGGCGTCGTACACCGTGCCCGGGTTGACGATGAATGAGGGTAGGCGTGTGGCCGACACGCTGCAAGGGCGGTTGGCGAGCATGGTCGACTTGTCGTTGACGCTCAAGCACATCCACTGGAACGTGGTCGGTGCGAACTTCATCGGCGTGCACCAGATGCTCGACCCGCAGTTCGCCGGCACCCTGACGATGATCGATGATCTGGCCGAGCGAATCGCTGCCTTGGGTGGCGTGCCGAGCGGCCTGCCCGGGCGCCTCACCAAGGTCCGCGATTGGGACGACTACTCGCTCGATCGTGCCGATTCGCTTGCCCATCTCGGCGCGCTCGACGTCGTCTACTCCGGTGTGATCGGCGCGCACCGCTTCGCTATGGACGCCGTGGCCAAGGACGATCGCGTGTCGGAGGATCTGCTGATCGGCCAGGTTGGCGTGCTGGAGCGGTATCAGTGGTTCGTGCGCTCACATCTCGCGGACTGGGCCGGCGGGATGGCCAACGCCGGGTCGCACTCGGAGATCGGCGCTGCCAAGGCAGTCGCCGCGAAGAAGAAGGTGCCAGCGGCCGCTGGGACACGAGCGATCGCTGGGACACGAGCGATTCGTCGCGCCGGCTGACGACCCGCTGGCGGATGGCTTGCGCTCAGTCTGCTTCGCGGTCCGGCTGTTGGTGACCGTGAGGCCAAGCCGTGTGCAGCAGGTCGGCTTCGGTGAAGGGGACCTCACCTCGTTCTGCCAGCACATCGGCCACGCGAACGCCGCGCTCGACTGCGTCGTGAACGAGCGTGGCGGCGGCGTCGTAGCCGATTCTGGGTGCCGCGATCGTGGCGAGCGCGGGTGATGCCATCGCGTGGTGCAGCATCCGCGCTCGATCGGCCTGCATGCCATCGATGCACCGTTCGGCCAGGAGCGATGCGGCACGGCCGAGCAGGCTCACCGACGACAGCACGGACCGGGCGATGATCGGCATCGCCGTGGTCAGCTGCAGCGCGGAGCAACTGGCGGTGGCGAAGATGACGGTGGCGTCGTTGCCGACCACCTGGGCGGCGACTTGTTGCACCATCTCCGGCATCACCGGGTTCACCTTGCCCGGCATCATCGAACTGCCGGCCTGCAGCGCAGGAAGCAGGATCTCGCCGAGACCCCCGTTGGGTCCTGATGCGAGCAAACGCAGATCGCCGGCGATCTTGTTCAACGAGATGGCCACCACCCTCACGACTGCACTCGCCTCCACCATCGCGTCCTGTGACGACTGGGCCTCGAAGTGATCCACAGCCTCCACGAACTGGACACCCACTCGCGCCGATAGTTGTGCGGTGACGAGCAGACCGAAGCCGGCCGGGGCGTTCATCCCCGTGCCCACTGCCGTCCCACCGATGGGGAGCTCGCACAGTCGCGGCAAGATCGCGGCGAGACGTTCGCTTCCCAGTTCCACGGCTCGGCGCCAGCCCCCCACCTCTTGCCCGAACGTCATCGGTGTGGCATCCATGAGATGGGTGCGGGCGAGCTTGACGGTGTCATGGTGGTCGTCGGCGACGCGGCACAGCGACGCGGCGAGCGTGTCAAGCGCGGGGATGAGATCGCGAATGATGGCCAGGGCGGTGCTGACCCGCATGGCCGACGGAAAGGTGTCGTTCGACGACTGGGATGCGTTGACGTGGTCGTTAGGGTGAACCGGGCGACCGAGAACCTCGCTTGCCCGACTCGCCAGCACCTCGTTCATGTTCATGTTGGTACTGGTGCCCGAGCCTGTCTGGAAGACGTCGACGGGGAACTGGTCGGCCATATCGCCGGCCAGGATCTCGTTCGCCGCGCGAATGATCGCCTCAGCCACGTCGACAAGTAGCACGCCCTGCTCCGCGTTGGCCGCCGCACACTCCGCTTTGATCATCGCCAGCGCTTCGATCAGCTGGCGGGGCACCGGGATGCCGGAGACCGGGAAGTTCGCGATGGCGAGCTCGGTCTGCGCTCCCCAGCGGACCGAGCTGTGGTTCATCGGGGGAGAGTGATCAGCGGTGCTCATCACCTTGGACTACACCCTGGCGTCCGGCAATACAAGGCCCAAGCTTGATCGTCGAGGAGCTCGGCACGCCTCGAGTCGGTCCTGGCAAGGGTTGCCCGCTCCCAGCGGACATTCCCGCCAGGGCGGCCTGGTTGGAGGCGGCGCGACAGGTAGGGTGAATCTGTGACTGGGCCGATGGACACGCCTGTCGGCCCGGTACTCCCGTCCGTGTCCCAGGCGGCAAGGTAGCCCGTTGAGTGGCGGTTGTCAGAGAATGCTCTCGCGTGGTGGTTGTGTGAGGTCGAGGCGGGTGGTCAGGTCGAGTTGGAAGCGGCCGTAGGGATTGATGTGGGTCCAGAACAACGGGGTGAGTGCGCGCTGTTCGTGGGGTCCGATGCTGTCGTGGAACTCCGGTACTTCGAGCACTGCCTGGAGCAGGAGCGTGTTGATGTGCACGAGCGCCGACTGTAAGAGGTGCAGTGACAGCATCGAGGTTTCGTCGTGTTCACGGTCGGGTCCGGTGAGGTCGCCGTCTTTGCCGTATTCTCTGCACTTTCGAGGCCGGGAAGCGCGGCTCGGCTGTGTCGAGGGGACGCCAACGCCGCCAAGTTTCCAGTCAGGTTTCGGTTCGCGGGCACGTGTCGCCCCCGAGCACCGGGTACATTCACGATTGGCTTGCCAACCTGGGAACAATACCGAAGCATTCACGTCGCAAACGTGCGAAGTCGACACCAAAAATCTTCGTTTCTTCTTTTGGTGAAAGGCCGATTTCTGTCATACCCCCTTTCGTATAATCA
>JANMZO010000316.1:0-3206 GCA_031383405.1 Acidimicrobiia bacterium
CCTCGTCGCCGAAGTTCACCCGTTCGTTGACGGAAACGGGCGGACGGCCCGCATCGCGATGAACGCCGAACTTTCCGCCGCCGCACAGTCGCGGATCCTGATCCCGATCGTGTACCGGCTCGACTACGTCGGCGCTCTAAAAGCAGCCTCAAGAGACGACGCGTTCGCGCCGCTCGTCGCCGTCCTCGCGTTCGCGCAGCGGTACACGGCACGGGTCGACTTCACAGATCGTGCTTCCGCCGAGGCGGACCTGACCCGAACAAACGCCCTCCGCGACCCCAACGAAGCAGACGACGCCGGCATCCGACTGACGTTGCCCTGACTGTCGCAGCGTTGATGACGGCGGATGGTGGTGGGAATCCGCTATGGCTCTCACTACATCATCGGGCTGGCCGACTCTGAACTGTTCGACGGCGAGTCACAGCTGACAGCGGCGCCAGCAAACCTGCGCGTCCCCTACCAGCGGTTATGTTGCCCGAAAATGTCTAAAAGAACTGCCCGAGAATGTCTCATAGAACTGCCCGAGATTGTCCGGCACACGATGAAGACCACGACCCCGGTCGAGCCACAGATATCTCGGCGTTGACGGTGCTCTCCCGCTGGCTCACCGCCTCCACCGACTTCTCGCTTACTTCGTTGTGGTGTCGCTGAAGACAACGTGGTCAATCGACGGGTGGCCGGATCAAGTCCGGCACAGAGCACTTCCTCGACCTGCACAACTGGGACCAGTTCTGGTCCTGAGGGCCCGACAGTCGACGCGCCGGTCGAGGCACCGTCCCCGACCGGCGCTGCGGCCTCGCTCCCCCGGCAGAATGGTGGGGTGCAACTCCAACTTGCGCAACTCAATGTTGCGACTCTCCGCCAACCGATGGATCACGTCGACACTGCGGGCTTCGCGGATGGCCTCATGCCCGTCAACGCGGCCGGCGAGGCGTCGCCCGGTTTCGTCTGGCGACTGCAAACCGAAGATGGTGATGCCACCTCGATCAGTGCGTTCCCCGACCCGCTGACCATCGTGAACCTCACCGTGTGGGAGTCGGCCGCAGCGCTACGCGACTTCGCCTACCGAGGCATCCACCGTGACTTCTTCCGCCGGCGGGCCGAATGGTTCGACGCAGGCTCGCAGGCCGTCATGTGGTGGGTGATCGCGGGCTCCACGCCAACCGTCGACGAGGCCAAGGCTCGCCTGGATTTCATCGATGCGTTCGGCCTCTCGCCCTACGTGTTCGAGATGGGCCAGGAGTTCCCGCAACTAGTAGTGGCGCGCCGCGACCTGGATCATGCCGACGTCGCACCAATGCTCAGTCGGTTGGACGACGAACTCATCGCCAACACGCCCGACGGCGGCAGCAACTTCTTGCACATCGATGCCGAACACGTTGCTGATGGCAATGGCGCGTTGTACGTCGCCTACCTCGAAGGGGTACCCAGCGCGTGTGGTGCCTACCGCCGCATCGACGGCATAGAAGGCGCCGCCGAAGTGAAGCGAATGTGGGCCGACCCCGCGCATCGGGGCAAACGGCTGGGTGCCGCTGTGCTGTCCACGATCGAGACCGCCGCCACGGCCGAAGGATTCACCGAGCTTCGCCTCGAAACCAGCGAACATCTCACCGCGGCCGTCAGCCTGTACCGACGCTTCGGCTTCGCGGCTTGCGAGCCGTGGGGCGAGTACGTCGACGTGGCGCATTCATACACGATGAGCAAGCAGATCGAGGTCAGCGACCGAACGACTGGTGCGTGACCAGTTCAGAACAGCGCGTCGGCGGGCACTTCGAACCGAATCCCGTATTGGCGGCAGCTGCGCATTGCGTCCGGCAGTTGCGGTGGAGTTTGACGGTCGTCCGTCGCATGTATGCCAGCACTCCTACCGCTCCGCCGGCAATCAGGGACGGACAGCGGCACACTTTGCCACGAGGCCGCGTGGAAGCGTCTGGCAGTTTAGCCGTTCGGCTCGAATGCTCTCACTGTCACATCAGTAATCGCCTTTGATCACGAAGTACGAACCACGGATGATGCCGGCCAGCTTCGACTTCTGCGTTGCGAACTTGAACCGCGAGGCAAGCTCAGAGGGCACGTCCATGCCTTCGGACAGTTTGAACCCGACCGCCCGCTTCTTGGTGGCGTCGAGGGCGTACATCACATTGATCGACAGGCCGCTCTCATAGAACACGTAGGCCATGCGGATGTCCTCGACCTGGAACGCCGTCGCCTCCAGTGGGCGAGACTGGACAACGATGTCACGATCTTCTTTGAGGATGCGGTGCACCCAGTCGACGGTCTTGCTGGCCTCGCTGGCGGGCTCCACTGTGAAGACGTGGTCGTACTTGTTCTTGAAGTACCGGGCTTCGTTCGCCCGCAGGCCGGCGAGTGCGTCTGCCACTGGCGACGACTCGAGGCCAACAGTAGAAACTGTTGCAAAATCAACGATGTATGACATGAGCTACTCCGCACGGTACGAGGGCATCGCGCCCTCGATGGACGATCCACAGTATCTCCGACAAGTGACAGCGAGGACTTCAGTAACGATCAACACATCGCCCTCTGCTCACCGAACTGAGCCGCTGCACCCGCAGCCATCGGGCTAGCCGAGATGAGTCAGCCGATGACGACGAGACGCACCCCGATCGGGGCACTGAGCACGACGTTGACACCCCCGCCATTACAGAATTGCAGCGGGGCGATACCAAAACCATTGGTGATCGTCTGGGTCGTGCCGGGGAAAATGTACACGTTGTCCGACGGCTTGCCTGACAAGTACACCTGGGGTCGGCGCTCAAGCGATACCTGCGGGACCGTGACAGCTCGAGCAAGCCATCGAGTCGCAAAGGCGCGTCAATGATCATCACGTCCGCTCAACCAACTCACCCCACCCTGAAATCCGACGATCCGACATAACCGTATGTGGCGTATGGGTTCAGGATCGCGCTGCCCCACAGTTGTGTGCGGGCGACGGTGGGCAAGCGGGCGAGATCGCACACTTCGTCCCAGTTGCTGCGGATGGTGTCGATCTGTGCGTCGATGATCGCACGAGCGTCGTCAGTGTCGAGGTGGTAAATGGAGGCGGCTGCGATGCACACAGCCACTTGACTGCGCCGAGTGCCAGCCCGATCGATGGCCATGATCTGGTTCGCTTCACCGCCTGCCCGGTGATACGGGCAGACGTCATATGCCGGCGTGAGCGTCAGCTCGTGACCGTCCCAAAACGC
>JANMZO010000317.1:0-5027 GCA_031383405.1 Acidimicrobiia bacterium
CAACCGTGGATCGCGGAGTGTCTGCTTCGCTTGGTGGAACCATCGAGGTAGGCCCGTTCATGGGCCGACGCGTTCCATTGGAACGGTGTTGGGCGCTCGCCGATTGGGTCGATAAGCTGGTTCGATGCGGAATTGGCGCGCGGGAGAACTGCAGAATTCTCCCGCTCGGTTATGACGTGGCTGCACCAACTGTTCCATTACCGTGCGTGATCTCGAACGGGAGACAACGTCGCGCATGCTCCACGTATCGGCGTGGCTAACTCATTGCTGAGGCGTTTCGATGGCCTGTGACAATACGCTAAAGGAGCAGTGAGTGCGTGCCCAATGCCCGACGGCCTGTGCTGCTGGCCGTCCGACACGTCGGCTGATCCGCTGCTTGGTCATTCAGCGCTCCGCTATTGGGAACCTCCTTAGTATCCGGTGGTTCCTACTTGACGCCGTAAAGCCGAGCGGCATTGTCGTGCAGCACTTTCGCCGCCAACGACTCGGGCAGGTCGGCGAGAGCCTCGTTCACGTACTGGCGGGGGTTCACCGCCGGGGTTCTCGGTCCGGGGTGCTGGCAGGTTGGATGGGGAAAGTCGGTTTCGAACAGCACATTGTCGGGGTAACGGTGGATTGCGACCACCGCAGCGTCACGCTCGAACCAGAAACAGGCGTAGATCTGGCGGCGAAAGTACTCCGAAGGGAGAAGGTCGTATTCGGGGTGTTCCGCAGCTATGCCTCCGTTTCGCCACTGCCAGTCGAACGTCTCCAACACGCCGGGTACCCAACCGACCCCGCTTTCAACTGACACGAAGTTCAGGTTCGGGAACCGGTGGCAAACGCCGCCGAAAATGAGGTCGGCGACGCATCGCATGTTGTCGACCAGCAGCAGCGACGACACCTTGCCGAAGTTCGCCTGAAAACCGTAGCCCCCTGCATCGTTCATCAGGTTTCCGATATCGCCACCCCCGATGTGGAAACTGATCGGCATCGCGCATTCACTGGCTGCGGCCCAGATCGGGTCCCAGTGCGTCGATCCGAGCGCCGGCATGCCGTAGGCCTCAGGTTGATTGCAGAAGTTGACGGCGCGGTGGCCGAGCGCCTTGCACCGTTGGATTTCTTTGACGGACGATTCCACGTCCCAGAACGGGAGGGCCGTGACGGCCAGGAGTCGGTCCGGCGCGATGCTCGTCCAGTCGTGCTGGAACTGATTGTACGCGCGCACACATTCAAGGGCGAGTTCTCGTTCAGCCATCCGGAGGAAATAGCCGGCGCCGAATCCACCTACGTTCGGATAGAGCACCTGGGCCTTGATGCCCTGCTCGTCCATGTGGGCGAGGCGGGCTTTGGCGTCGTACATCGAGGGGTGGATGTCGTCGTAGGTCGGAGGTGAGTCGGGGATTACGCCTCTCCAGCCGGCCATCGATGTAACGCCCGGGCTGGCGATGCGCTGCCCTCCGGCCATCCATACATCGACCCCGTTTACCCGGTCGATGTGGGGAATCTGGTCTCCCCACTTTGAGGCCACGCGGTCAACCCACACG
This sequence comes from Acidimicrobiia bacterium, assembly GCA_031383405.1. Lineage (GTDB taxonomy): Bacteria > Actinomycetota > Acidimicrobiia > Acidimicrobiales > JANYDT01 > JANMZO01. The sequence goes on from JANMZO010000317.1 coordinate 1,527, forward strand.
TCGCGCGGCTCGGTGATGTGGGTGTCGACGTCGATGACATCGAAGCGGTCGAAGAGATCAATGACCATGGTGCTCCTCTTGAGTGATCGGCGCTCCACACGCCGCCGACAGAGTGAGGCTACGCAAAGTTGCGCTCGCTTCCAAGTTGAGGGTTTTCAGTCGGTGGCACGGAAAGCACGAACGGCCGACTCAGACGAGTCAGCCGTTCGTTACCAGAGGACGTTGTCTTCCAGGGAGACGAAGTCGTCCGGGACCGGGACGCGCGGTGAAGCGCGCGATTCAGCCTTGGTAGGTGGAGTTGTATTCCGCCTTCCACCACTTGGCGTTCTGTACTTCTTCGGGATTTGTTCGCAAGAGCGGATCCTGGCCGAGATCGGCCGGTGACGGGCCGATTCGGTCGGCGATACCCTGCAGAGCCGACGTGTCGAAGCCGTAGCATTGGGCGGCGGTTTCGCCGAGAATTTTGCGGGCATCTTCGACCGGCATCGACGCGAAGTCCTGCTGGAGTTTCGTCATTGTGTGGGGCCACGTGCCCTCGGGGTGCGGATAATCGGTGCCCCACATGACAACGTCGCAGCCGATGATGTGGCGCCGGCGAAGTTCCTCTTTCGACATGGTCGACGCGCCGATGAAGATGTTCGTCCCGAAGTATTCCGATGGCAGCTTCGAGATCTTGCCCTTCATCAACGCGGCGAGTTTCTTCGTGGTGTGTCCCCCGCCGAAGTACTGGTCCCACTTCCACATCATGTCGGCTGCCCAATAGCACGCACCTTCGGTGCACACGAACTTGAGGTTCGGGAACCGTTCGAACACACCGGAGAAAAGCAGGTGGGCGATTGGTCGGTGCGTCCACCACACGACCTCGGCGAGATAGATGCCGATCTCGTTGTTGTACTCCTCGCGGGGTGCCTCGCCCGAATGGGTGTGCACCACAAGATTGTTCGCCTGGCACGCCGCCCAGACGGGGTCGTACACCGGGTTGTTGTACGGCGTGCGGTCGTGCCACATGGTCGGGATCATGATGCCCCGGATGCCGGGCTGCTGAGCAACCCACTCGATCTCCTTCACGGCGCGCCCGACGTCGTGCGTGATCGGAACGAGAGCGACTCCTCCTCGCCGAACTGGATTTGCCGCGCACAGGTTCGCGAGGAACCGGTTGTGCGCGTGAGCGCCGGCGAAGGCAAGCTCCGGGTCTTTGATGGCACCGGCCGACAGGCCGGCACCGAAGGGCGGCGACTCCATGCCGGTGACCGCGTCGGAGTCGGCGAACATGACTTCGGCGCTCACGCCGTCGGCATCGAGCTCCTTGTCGCGAATCGCGGGGTCGTATGCACCTTTCAGACCTTCCTCGTGGGTGGTTTCCCAGTCGTGGATGTAGTCGTAGTTGAGCTTGACCGCTTCGTTGCGGCTGGCTTCCCGCTCGGCCAGGAACTCATCGAACTGCGGGTAGTACTGCGGATCGAGAAACTCCCGGTACTCCTCGCATTTCAGGCCGGCGTGGCAATCCGACGAGATGATCATGTAGCGGTCTGTAGCCATGGGGCTCCTTTGGCGGTACGAACTCTGTAACCATGTTACAGAGTAGGTGGGAAGGTGTCTATCCGAAGCCCTTCCGCGGAGTTCAAAGCGTTCCTCGCCGAGATCGAACGAAAGACTCCAACTCCGCCAGGACCCCGGGCGGAGCAAGCGGCAACGATCAGAACACGGCGAAAACAGGCAGGTGCCGCAACCGGATTGGGTCGTGGACCGGAGTCCCGGTCGCGACCTTCGAACGCCGAAGGTTCTTCGCGACGCCTAGGCCCCGCACCCGCCAGCCGTTCGGAGTTCACGAAACTCACGTGCCCCGATATATCCGTTCCGTCGGGGGGTTGATCGGCTCAGGCGTTCGGCGAGAGGACGCCGGCGTGTGTCGTCTTCGGTTGGTGATCGTGGACTGCCGGGTGTTCGTGGGACTTCATTGACTTCGCTTCGCTGTGGCGCGACCATTCGCGTGTCTGTCGCGAAGGAGTCTGGCATGCCAAATGCAAGGTGGGTCGTCGGATCAGCGGGACAGAGCCCACAGCGGTTCCGGCCACATTACGCAATCGTGCTGGCCGTTGCGGCCTTCGTAGTCTGCGGAGCGTTCGCGGGCAGTCCAACCGGGGCGTGGGCGGCCCCAAGGGCCTGCAGCGTCGCCAGGCTCGCCCAGTTGCAGGGAGACCAGCACGATTTGGAAAAATTGATCGAGACCGACAAGAGAAACGTTGCGCAGGCGCAGCAGATAATCAAGGCGTTGCCCACGGGGGTGCTGCTGGTTCCCTCGGATGGGGACCATCTGATCACGTCCGCCGGCGAGTTGGTGTCCGCACTCCAAGAGCTCGCGCGCAAGACGCAGGTCGGCGGGGCGAAACTGGAATTCCTGATACAAGAGCTGCGGGGGGTCGGCGCGCCGGTCGCCGGCGTGACGCTGGATAACACCCTTGTCGAGATCGGAACCGCGGTCGACGTGCAGACAGCGCAAATCGTCCTGAAGGGCATTCTCCAGCAGACGGAGGACAAACAATGGGCGATCCAGCACCAGTTCTCTCCACCCACGGCGCGGGAGCTCTCGCTGGTGCTGGCCACGATGCTCCAACAAACCGCCACTAAACGCATTAAAACTCGAAAGGTGTTGAACAGCCGCCTCGCAATCATCAAGCACGAGGAAGTCGCCCTGAAGTCGGCACGCGCCGCCGTGGCCGCCGAACAGGCATGTCTGGCTGCAGCGGCGAAGGCCGCCACGCCAGCTCCGAGTCCCGTTGCCAACCCGCCAGCTTCGGTCCGGAGGGCCGCGTCGCCGTTCAGCTACTCGCTGGTCCCCGATCCGCCGACCGTCGAGCGCAATGCCCAGTGCGCCGAATGGGATCCCATCGCAGGTACGGCAAAGGTCACGTACCCCAACGGCAGCTGGGCGTACTAAGAGTTCACCCCACCCGGAGCCATCCTTGCCGACGGCACGACCGCGTGGACGATCAAGACAACCGCTAGGTCGATCGAGAAAAACCGACTCAACTCCGGGATCGCCGTGAGCGGCGATGTCACGTTCACCGGTTCGACGTCGGTACAGGCACTCGCAGAGGGCGCCAACGAGAAAACCGAGAGCATCTCACCGAAGCTCGCTCCACCGGCCGGCGCAACATCGATCACCTTGACCGTCGGCGCCCAAGACTGCGGGCGGGTGACCTACACGTACCGGTGAAACGCTCAAGAGCGCGCTGGTGTCCGGAGTCAAAATAGTGACCGGGTGTTGTGCCGGCCCTCGACGCCGATAGCGTCGATGTCCTCTTCCTCAGCTGGTGATGCCGTAACGATGAAGGCCGAACGCTTTGATGGCGTTGCCGCGCATGAGCTTGTAGATCTCGTCGTTGCTCAAACCGGCCTTGGTGCAGATGTCGGTGGCGACCTTCTCGGTGTGGGGCCATGTGGTGTCGGCGTGGGGGAAGTCGACCTCAAAGGTGATCTGGTCCATCCCGATCCGGTCGC
>JANMZO010000336.1:0-8242 GCA_031383405.1 Acidimicrobiia bacterium
CGGCCCACGAATGCAAAGAACCCCCTGCATGACAGGGGGTTCTCTCTTTGGAGCGGAAGACGGGATTCGAACCCGCGACCCCCACCTTGGCAAAACGTGAGGATGACTGTCCGCAAAGTCCATGAACTGCGATTACGTGCTCCTGCGTCCACGTTTTGTCCACCAAATACGCCCCAGTCCAGGCAGTTCGTAGAGCGGTCTACATACGCGCGCTTACTAATTGGACCCTGCGTAACGTTCGAAGTTGGGTCCGTCCCGCTCTCGCACGTCCAGGACCCCGGAGAACACAGCCTAGGTTGACCCCCTCAAAACTTAGTTGCACTTGTGGCGTTTATCGTTCATGATCCATGCGTGAACGGAACCGCAGTATTCGAGCTGACAGCACGAGACCGGAAAAAACTGGCCGCGCGTCTCGCTCTACCAGCCGACGTACGGGCAGTCGCCGTGCGCACACCGAGCGGAGAAATCGAACTACCAGCCGCGGCACAACGTGCTGTCGAACAACTCCTCGCCGAGCTGGCTTCCGGTAGCTCTGTCCACGTGCTCGCCGACGATCACGAACTCACCACTGCCCAGGCCGGCGAGCTACTCGGTCTGTCGCGAACCTTTGTTGTCCGACTCATTGATGATGGCGTACTACCAGCCCACTACGCAGGCACCCATCGGCGTCTGCGAACCTCAGACGTGCTCGCATACGCACGTCAACGACAACACCGCTTTGACGCTGTCGCAGCAATCGCTCACGGCGACGTCGCAATCGGCATCCCCTACCGTTGAAGCGTCAACGCGTCGTTCTCGACGCATGCGTCTTGTACCCACCGGCGCCTCGCGACTTCCTGCTGACAATCGCCGCCCTCGATGGCTTCGTCCCCTTATGGAGTCCCCAGATTCTTCACGAGGTCGAACGGAACGTCCTTGAAGACAACCCCTCCGTCGACCCGGCGAAGTTTCGAACCCACACGCTCGCGTAGATGCTTCGAATCTTCCCAAACGCTTCAGTAGCCGTCACTCCGGACGGCGACAACGAAGTGGCCAAGATTCACGAGGGTGACCGTCACGTCGCGCTCACAGCCATTGCGGCGAACACTGATTCGATACTCACCATCAGGTCTCGCCGCTCATCCTCGTCTCGCCCCGATGGCTCCACGAAGGAAGCCGGTCGCGCTTCCCCTGGACGCTGCGAAACCATCACAACTCACGACTCCGATTCGCAGCCGGATCATCCGCGGTCCTTACGGTGAGCAGTTCAACGCCGGGTGCATCGACGAACACGCCGTCATGGCTTACCAGCGGTACGCCGACGAACCGTGCGGTCGCGGCAATCCATCGGTCCGCCTCGTTCGATTTCTCTGCCAGTCCATGACCGGCCGCCAAACACTCCGCCCGAAGCGACGCGTACTCACGGGTCAGGCCGTGACCCGGCCAAACGACCTTCGCCTGGTCGATCGTCGCCTCCAGGTCGTTGCGTCGCTTGGGCCCCCAACCAGCACGCAAAGCGCCGTATCGCAACTCCGCGACCGTGATGAACGAGATCAGGATGTTCCGATTCTCAAGCACTTCCGCGTAGAGATCTGCCAAGGGTTTCGACGACGCGCTGAGATCAGCGCCGAACACGCCTGTATCAACAACTACTGGTCCCACGCCACCTCCCGACGAATCCTTTTCTGGCTATTCCGCCAGTGCCTCGGCGAATGCATCGGCCTCGGCTTTAGTTAAGCCATTGATTTGACGGTTGCCGTACGCAACCGGTCGAGCGGCCGCCCGCAGCGCCTCCGGTGTCTCTTCGAGCGACACGCCAATGGGCGGATCGGCGACCGTCGAGAGGAGCCAGTCCTCGAGCTTGTCCTGCTCGATACGCACCAACGCAGCAATGGGTTTCCCGTTACGCGTCACGAGGGCCGGTCGCCCGGACCGTTCAACCTCATCGACCACGGCACTCGGATTCCTACTGAGATCTCGAATACTCACCAGGCTCACGGCACACCTCCCAGCTAGATACGTACATCTGTCGGACGATCGTACACCCGATGCGCATTTCCGGCAACGACGCCGTATCACGCCTTGAAAGGCTCGTCGAGCACCGCAACTACCACCCGAACCAAACCGATTTTGATCACTCATGGGCGATTGGCGATCTCCAAAAAAGTGGTCACCGCCGCCTCTCACGACCCGGTACGACCCACCAGCTCCAATCAAAGTGGCACAAATGTGGCACGAAATGGGCAAAGCACGAAATGGGCAATTTGATTGGGCAAAATAGTCGTTGAAAACGCAACAGGCACCCTCGAAAGGGTGCCTGACCTGCGCTTTCTCCTTGGAGCGGAAGACGGGATTCGAACCCGCGACCCTCACCTTGGCAACGTGAGCATGACTGTCCAGCCAGTCCACGACCTGCGGTTACGTGCTCCTGCGTCCACGTTTTGTCCACCAAATACGCCCCAGTCCAGGCAGTTCGTAGAGCGGTCTACGTACGCGCGCTTACTATCGTCAAGGCTGGCGTTTCGCGATGGCGAAGACTCCAGTTCAGCCTTCGACTCTGTTGTGGGCCAAACGTCTTGCTTCAGCACCCCGAACCCGTCGAAGAGGCGCTGAGTGTGCGTCCTCCTGGTGGCCCACCGAGGGATCTGATGCGACGAAAACGATTCAAGTGGTCGAGTTCGAACGCTACGTGCGGCAGTGCTTGATTGCCGTCTGCCTCGACAGGCGACATGGCACTCACAGGCGATTCGGACCTCCCGATCGCTGCACGTCGTCAGCCACTTGTTCAGCACGAAGCTACTCGGCAGTACTCGGCACGAATCTTGTGCCGAGTAGAAGTGGCTGTCGCTCTCGGAGTGGTCGTTCAAACTCGGCACGTTCTTTGAAAGATCATTGCCGAGTAGACTGCCGAGTCATGGACATCGAACTGATCCTGCGTTCGCCGGAGAGCAAGACCGTGGAGTTCAAGAGCGATTTGACGTCACCCGACGGCGTTCTACGCTCGATTGGGGCGTTCGCGAACTCGGCCGGTGGGGTGCTCGTCGTAGGGGTTGAGGACGGGACCCGCCGAGTTGTGGGCTCTCCGTCCCCGCTTGCGGATGAGGAGAAGCTCGCGAGCCTGATCGCGGACCGAATTGAACCGCGTCTAGTCCCGGACATGGCCATCGTGCCTTGGCGGCGCACCCAGCTGCTAGTTGTCACCGTGCAGCTCAGCCCGCTTCGACCCCACCGTGTTCGACTGGGAAACCGAAACCCGACCGTGTATGTCCGTCTCGGATCAACGAACCGCGAGGCAGATCAGCAGCTGATCGGCCAGCTGCAGCGCGAGGCTGAGGGGGTCAGCTTTGATGAATCGCCTCTGGGTCACCTCGACGCGAGCGAGGTCGATCTGGCCGCTGTACGACGGGCGTTCGCCAACCGTCGCCCGGTCTACGCGAAAGACCTGAAAACGCTTCGACTTGTGACGCGACACCAGGGTCGCGACGTACCGACCGTCGCCGGGATGGTTCTGTTCGGCAAGGAACGCGATCGCACCATTCCCGACGCGTGGATTCAAGCGGGTCGGTTCGCGGGAGTCGATCGCACTGACATCATTGACACGGCGCGCTTTGATGGACCACCGCTTGAAGAACTCGACAACGTGATGCACTTCATCCGGCGTCACACGCGCAACGCCATAACGATTGAAGGATTGACGAGGGCCGAGCATCCCGAGTATCCGTTGCAGGCCGTTCGCGAAGGTTTGGTCAACGCCGTAGTCCACGCTGACTACTCGCAACTCGGTGCCCCGATCCGTGTCTCGATCTTCGCAGACCGTCTCGAAATCGAAAGCCCAGGCGTCATGCCATACGGCCTCACGATCGACGACGTTCGAACGGGCCTTTCACGACTCCGCAACCACGCCATCGCTCGAGTGATGAACGAACTCGAACTGGTCGAACAGTGGGGCAGCGGAATCCCACGAATGACGAAGGCGTGTCGCGACGCCGGCCTCGCTGAGCCGGAGTTCGTCGAAGCCGGCGGTCGACTACGAGTGGTCCTGCGGTCCAGCAAAAGTGCACCCACACCAATGAACCCGGTCGACGACGACGTCATGAAAATTCTCGATCGGGGCGCCGCCCGAACGAGCGAAATCGCCGCCGAGCTCGGGAGGTCCATCAGATGGACCCGCCAACGACTGAACGGTCTCGTTCAAGCCGGGCATGTGGTTGAACTCGGAGAAGGCCCTAACGACCCCCGCCGACGCTACGCGCCGGCTACCCGGCCCGCCAAAAGGTAACCCTTCGTATTACGGTCGGTGTGTTTGTGTCGTTTAACCAATACTTTGTTGCGGTGGGGGACAGCGTGACGTTCGAACTTGGTGCCCGAGACCGAAAACGCCTCGCAGCGCGCCTCGCAGTCGGAACCGACGCCAGACCGCTCGCAATACGCACCCCCGATGGCGAGATCGATCTTCCAGCACCAGCACGCCGCGCCGTCGAGCAACTCCTCACGGAACTCGCGGCCGGAAACGCAGTGCACGTTCTCGCCGATGAGCACGACATGACAACCCAAGAAGTTGCCGAACTCCTCGGGTTGTCGCGAACCTTCGTCGTCCGCCTGATCGACGAGGGAAAGATCACTGCCCACTTCGCTGGCTCACACCGCCGAATGCGCGCTGCCGATGCAGTCGCGTTAGCACGACAACGTCAAGCCCGTCTCGACGGTGTCGCAGCGATCACTGCAGCTGACGTCGCTGCCGGCGTCCCGTTTCACTGAACACACTCCCGTGAGGATCGTTCTTGACGCCTGCGTGCTCCGGCCGCCGTCATTACGCGACCTCCTATTGACCCTCCTCAGCCTCAAAGCAATGGATAGTTTGACGATGTTTATTCACAAAAAGCGTGTATCGCCATCATCATGACATCGCCGATCGGTATGAACCTCGTCGATGGGCTTGCTGCGGAAGGTCGGACCGATGTGTCCGCCGATGAGGTGCGTCGGCGTTTGGGACTAAGTCCGCAGACTGCGTCGAACCTGTTGACGAGGCTGGCGCGCGACGGGCTTGTCGAGCGGGTGCGACGCGGCTGCTATCTGCTGCGCCCGCTGGGTGAACTCGGCGTCGCCGCGGTCGCAAGCGATCGGTTGGCCGAGGCGGTCGTCCTGGCCGTTGGGAACCGTGATCATCGAAAATGTTTCCGGACGGCACTGCATGAACATGGGCTGCTCACGCGCGGGAGCCAGCGGGTTCAGGTTGCCGTGACGCGTCGACTGTTCGTGAACGAGGTCGGTGGCAGGCCGCTCGAATCCATCATTGAACGACCGACGACGATTCATGTGGGCGCACAATCTCACGGCTCGGCGACTGTTTCGACCGTCGAAAGAGCGCTTCTCGAATCCGCTCACGCACCACGCCGTGTCGGCGGCATTTCGGTCGTCGCAGAGACCCTCGCCGCGGCTGAGCCGAACCCGACTGTCGTGGCCGATCTGAGCAACAACTTGCGCTTCGAAGCGGCACTCCGACGCCTGGTTTCACTCGACCGACAACTCAAACTCGCCAAACTCGGAACTATCGAAGTGCCGGTTCGGGTCCTTCGTCCGCTTCGTCTCGACCCGACCGATGAACGCTCAAACGGCCCAGTCGACATTCAAACGGGTGTGCGTTGGCCCGGACCAATTGAAGAACTCGAAGAAGTGGTTCGCCGATGATCGGGCGCGGCGAAATCACCAAACAGGCACAAAGCGACCGGGTCGACGCACAGACAGCCGAGCGTGACTACATCCTTGCTCACGTGACCATCGAGATCGCCGCCGGTGCCGGTGAGCGGATGGTTCTGAAGGGCGGCACCAGTCTCCGGCTTGCCCACTACGACAACTACCGGTATTCGGCCGATCTCGACTACTCACTGCTGGGAATCACCGCCTATGAGGCGTTCAACCTCATTGCGGAAGCATTAGGACGGTGCCGCGATCGAATCGGTATCGACATTCTCGAACTCGACACCAACGCGAGCCCACCTCGAATCAGTTATGTGGAGCCACTGGCCGCCAAGCCACGATCAATCAAGGTCGACCTTGCCGACGACGAACTCGTTATCGAACACCGATCAACGCCGCTCATTGTCGCATGGAGAGATCCGCCCGAGGCCGCGACGATCCGCTGTTACACGCTCACCGAGATATGCGCCGAGAAACTGAGGTGCGTGATCCAACGACGCCAATGTCGCGACATCTACGACCTGTGGACCATTCTTCACAGGTCGCGGCGGAGCGGATCTCTTCGAAGCTTGGCACCGGTTCGAACGAAAGGCCGAACACAAAGGGCTGGACCCCCGACGATTCTTTGATCGATGGGAGGCCGGTCTCGACTGGTACCGCGACCGATGGTCCGCAGAACTGACCGACTACCTCGGCAACGACTGCCCAGACTTCAACGTGGTCAGCCGGTCATTGGGTCACCATGTCACTCGCGTGCGTGATTACCTCGTTAGCTGAAACGTTCGTCGCACGCAATGCAACTCAACAACTACAGGGTCAACCAAAAATGGTAGAGCGGTCTACGTAAGCGCGCTTAACAACCGATGCGACTCGGCACGCCATTTCGCACTCAACAATCCACCAAACGTCTAACGATGGTAGAGCATGACCTTCGGCATGGTCCGAGAACCGAAAACTCATTTCCCCAGGTAACAGGGTTTGCGTTCAATAGGCAAATTGCCCGGTCTACCATCGCCCAGGAAGCAGTCAGACACCCTCAAAAGGGTGCCTGAACTGCGGTTTCACTTGGAGCGGAAGACGGGATTCGAACCCGCGACCTTCACCTTGGCAAGGTGATGCTAAGTGTCCATACAGTCCACGACCTGCGGATACGTACTCCTGCGTCCACGTTTCGTCCACCAAATACGTCCCAGTCCAGGCAGTTCGTAGAGCGGTCTATGTACGCGCGCTTACTACTTAGTTTCCGCCGTCGAAGAAGGGCCACCACGTTGTCCTCAGCAACTCAGGCATTCAGTTGCGATACGACCCGCGCTCGACACGCAATGCGCGGCCCGGCGATCACGCCCGCCTATCGATGCTCAATGCACCGAGCGACCCGTTCACGTCAAAGCCCTGAGCGACATCATCCATGTGTCGATCGGACCGAAACGGGCCGGCGGCACTCCGAATGGCGAGGTTGTGTTTGTGTCGCTTAACCAATACTTTGTTGCCATGAGGGACAGCGTGACGTTCGTACTTGGTGCCCGAGACCGAAAACGCCTCGCAGCGCGCCTCGCAGTAGGAACCGACGCCTGACCGCTCGCAATACGCACCCCCGATGGCGAGATCCGGTCGAAATCGCAGCGCCGGCCAACATGACGACCACCGACCGAGCCATTTGGCAGCCACTTGAGCAAGAGCAGTAGATCACCGCGCAGACGAGACCGGCGAAGAGACCACCGAAGACGACGAAGCCGATCGTGCCCCCGACGGTGACCTCACCGACGACCTCATCCGCTTCGGTGATCTGACCCTGGGCACCGTCGCCAGCCGTCGCGGCCAGCAGTCGCATGGCAAGCCGACCGCCGGCCCCCGCAGCGAGGAGCCCCCCAACCACGCCTCCAATCAAGCGATGTCGAGGAACCACAGAGCACGCTTGGCCTGCTCCGCGAAGCTCGCATGCACGGCCGGTGGTGGGGTCACGAAATCGAGCCGCCACCACTTCACGGCCAGCCCCACACCCAGGAACAACAACGCCGGACACATGACCACGACCGGACGCACCTCTTCAGATTGGACCTGGCCCACACGATCAGCGCGGGGAGGGCTGGCACGACCGGATCGGGGTCGGGCGAGCCTGGCACTGGCTTCTCGACCGAACAGGTAAATCCCGTCGGCAGAAACGTCGTGGACAGGCGGCCGGTCGTGTTCGGTGACGCTGCCTGCGGCTCAGATTGCCCGGACAACTCCGGTGCTGGCGTTGACTTCCACGAGGGCACCATCGGCGATGTGAACGGTCGCTCCCCTCGCACCGATGACAGCCGGTAGACCGAACTCGCGGGCGACGATCGCTGCGTGGCAAAGCGGGCCACCTTCTTCCACGACGAGCGCGCCGAGTATTGGAAGTATTGAGTTGAACGATGGGCCGATGAACGCGGCGATGAGTACGTCGCCGGGTTCGAGTCGCTCGAACGCATCACTCGCCCCGGTTACGATGCGCGCACGACCACGGTAGGTTTCGCCACCGATTCCGACGCCGCGGAGAACGTCGGATTGGGGCGGAGTCGCATCTGCCACGAGGTTGCTC
>JANMZO010000266.1:0-64694 GCA_031383405.1 Acidimicrobiia bacterium
GCGCCGTGTGTGGGCCCGGCTACTGTGTTTGTAAGCGCGCTTCGTATTGAGTTCCACATTCCCGCGGCCCATTCGCTGAAGGAGAAGCGGGCGGTTCTGCGGCCGATCATCGACGGTCTCAGAAATCGAAACCGGGTGTCCGTGGCTGAGATTGACCACCAGGACCTCTGGCAGCGGGCCACGGTTGGCATCGCTGTGATCGGGGCTGACGTCAGCACGGTGACCGATGTTCTGGCGAAATGCGAACGGTTCATAGAAAGCTTCCCCGAAATCGAGATTCTCGAGATTGAACAATTGTGGCTCGATTGAGGTACCCACCGCTGTGGGCACGGATTCGACGCCGAAGGGCATCAGCGCTGCCAACAGGGTCGGATGACTCAATTGGCTCCCGGCCATCGCATTTCCGGCTGAGGGCGTGAAAGACTGAACAGATGTCACAACGCCGTTCATCCCACGCGGGAAGCAACCGGAGCTTTCCACGAACGGCCCGGATCAACGAGGCGTTGCGCGAAGTCATCGCCGAGGAACTCGAAGTAATCGGCGACGAGCGGTTGGATCTCCTCACGGTAACGGGAATCACCACGGACCCCGACCTCCGTCAGGCGAACGTCTGGTATTCAACGCTGGCCGGGCACGGTGACATGAACCAGGTGAAGGCTGCTCTGGCCGATCACCGGGTTCGGTTGCAAGCTGCTGTAGGACGTCAGGTCCGGATGAAGCGCACACCGTTGCTGCAGTTCACGCCGGATCCAGCAATAGAGCAGGGCCAGCGTATTGAAGACATACTCCGCTCGATGCCTCGACCGAACGCCGAAGCTGAAACGGCAACAGACGCACCAGACGCTGGGCCTCCCTCCAACCCCACCGATGTCTCGTGACGGCCGGTCGACCAGGTCTGTCGGAGGAATTCAGTCGGGCGGCGAGCGCGATCGGTAGCGTCGATCGGCTTGCGTTGGCCTGCCACGTGACCCCCGACGGCGACGCTCTCGGCTCGATGCTCGGCCTGTACCACCTCGCCCACGCGGCTGGCCTGCCTACTGTTGTGTCGTGGCCGGAGCCACACGCAACGGCGCATCGCTACCGGCATCTGCCTGGGCGCACGGTGGCCGTCCCCGCGGCCGAGTTCCCATTGGAACCCTTATGCATGCTGACCTTTGATTGCGGGTCGATTGGGCGACTCAAAGAGCTGGCGCATCCGGCGGCCTTTGCGCACGATTATGGGAATCTGATTGCGATCGACCATCACGCGACGAATGACTACTTTGGCTCGATCAACCTCATTGATGTGAACGCGGCGGCAACGGCGGTCGTGGTGCGGGAACTCGCTCGCCAATTGGGTTGGGCGCTGACGCGCGAAGCGGCATGGTGCCTCTATGTCGGGTTGGTTGCTGACACCGGCCGCTTTCAGTATGCGTCAACGAACTCCTCGGTGTTTGCGCTTGCGGAGGAACTCGCGTCGTTTGATCTGCCGGTTTCGCAGATCAGCCGGGCGCTGTCGGAGGAAAATCGGTTTGCCTACCTAAAGTTGGCGGGGAGGGCGTTCGGGCGGGCCGAACTTGACCCGACACGAAGCTTCGTCTCAACATATGTGACGCAAGACGATCTGCGGCGTTACGGGGTGTCGTACGAGGAAACTGAAGGTCTGATCGACTGGGTCAGAACGACGGCGGAGGCCGAGGTTGCCTGTGTCTGCAAGGAGGCCCCCGATGGCGTGCGCGTGTCGTTGCGCAGTCTGTCGAAGGTTGATGTTGGTGCGATCGCAGTTTCCTTTGGTGGGGGAGGGCATCGTCTGGCCGCCGGGTTCACGACCGAAGCGAGCGTGTCCGATGTGGTCGAGAAGGTCCGCAGTCTGCTACCGGTTGTCGAATAGGGCTTCCAACTTGGGACGTAAGACGAAGGATTCAGGGGTCGATGGTTTGCTCGTCGTCGACAAGCCCGCCGGCTGGACGAGTCACGATGTGGTGGCGAAGTGCCGGTGGGCGTTCAAGCAGAAGCGTGCAGGTCACTCGGGCACGCTCGACCCCGATGCCACGGGCCTGCTGCTGATTGGCTTCGGGCGCGTAACCAAGCTGCTGCCGTATCTCACGGCCCTGCCCAAGACGTACACCTGCGAGATCGTGCTGGGTCGCGAAACGTCGACGCTCGACGACTCCGGTGAAACTACGTGCACCTATGACATGTCGACCGTGACGCTGGCCGACGTGGAACGGGCTGCCGCGAACTTCACCGGCGACATCATGCAGGTGCCGCCTATGGTGTCGGCCCTGCAAATCGACGGTGTCCGGCTCCATGAACTGGCCCGGCGAGGTATCGAAGTCGAACGCAAGCCCCGACCGGTGACGATATATGCACTTAGCATTTCGAGGGAGATTGAGCCCGGCGTCTTTGCGATGATGGTCACCTGCTCGTCAGGAACCTACGTCCGTACTATCGCAGCTGACATCGGCACCGCACTGGGCGGCGGAGCGCACCTTCGCAACCTTCGTCGGACCTCCATCGGTTCCTTCACGGCGGACGGGGCTGTCTCCATCGACGGATCACTCGGAACCCAAACCCTGTGTACGGCCCACCACACGATGCACGATTACCCGTCGGCGGTCGTACCCGACGAACTGGTGCCGCTCATCCGAAATGGCCGGGTGCTGCCGTTCACGGCGGTGGAACCTTCAGCGCTTCGGCGCCAGCCCGGGACTCCCGAAGTCTGGTCTGTGGTCACCGAAGCCGGCGAGCTTCTTGCGATCTATGAGCGTTTCGGGTCGACCGACGCCAAGCCAGCGGTGATCTTGCCTACGCGTGACTGAACGGCCGGTGCCGGAAGTTCACGCTCTGACGGGAACGGTCTGACGGGAACGGTCTCACCGCCCGTTCGGTCACTGGACCGTTGTCAGAGTCAGTAGCGTAGGGAACCGTGCAGATTTTTCGTGACCTCGACCAGGTACCCCCGATACCGGGTGGTTCGGTTATCACGATTGGTGCATACGACGGTGTGCATCTCGGTCATCGCGCCGTCATCGGTGAAGTTCGACGGCGCGCGGCGGCCGTCAGTGCCACGTCGGTTGTCGTCACCTTCGACCGGCACCCGGCCCAGGTTGTCCGACCGGATTCGGCGCCGAAACTGCTCACCGATCTCGAACAGCGTTTGGAGTTGCTGGAGTCAACCGGGGTCGACGCGACCCTGGTGGTGCCTTTCGATGCCGAACGGGCAACCGAGTCAGCAGAAGAGTTTGTGCAGGAGGTCCTGGTCGACTGCCTCGGTGCGCGGGCTGTCGTGGTTGGGGAGGACTTCCATTTTGGTAAAGCGCGTCGCGGAAACGTTGCCCTGTTACGCGAACTTGGCGGGTCCGGGGGATTTACCGTTTCCGGTATCGATCTGGTTGGTGCCGATGGTCTCCCGACCGATGGGTTGAAGGTCTCGAGCACGCAGATTCGTCAGCTGCTGGGGGAGGGTGACGTGGTCGCAGCGGCGTTCTTACTCGGTCGTCAGCATGAGGTGCGGGGGCCGGTGGTGCACGGCGACGCCCGGGGCCGCACCCTGGGGTTCCCGACCGCCAACGTGGCGGTTCCGCCGGAGATCTGCCTTCCGGCCGACGGCATTTACGCCGGATGGCTTGAACGGCCAGACGGCTCGGTGCTCCCGAGCGCGATCAACCTCGGTCGTCGTCCGACGTTCTATGCGGCTCAGCCCTATTCGCTCTTGGAGGCTTTTGTCATCGACTGGTCGGGAAACCTCTACGACGAAGACGTGAAGGTGCGCTTCGTGAAGCGGCTGCGCCCGGAGCTGAAGTTCGACAGTATCGACGCCCTGGTTGCGCAGATGAACAACGATGTCGATGAGGCGAGGGCGTTACTCGGAAGTCATGAGAGTTCACGACGTCTGTGACCGAAATGTTCGTGCTTTGTAGTGTACTTCATGCCTTTTCTTGTTTTCCCGCGTTTTTCTTGATACTGTGATTGATGTCAGTGCATTTCAGTGTATTTGACGCAATCCACTATCAACTGAATGTATAAGGAGAATGAAATGAATGCGAGAGTACTTTCGACGGATTCGGCGAAGCAATCGATCACACGTATGCAGCAGATCATCACCAACGGGCTGGCCGAGCAGATCAAGGCGCTCGACACCGAAGGCAAGAATCTGTCGGAGCCAGAAATCTGGGACGGCACGTTGGCCGGTCAGTTCCGGGGTGAGGTGTGGCCGGCAACGCACAGGGCGCTGCTCGATGCGCAGGCAGCGCTTGAGGAGCTTCGGAACAAAATCGGCGTGATCAACCTCAACATCATGACGGCGGGCGGCAACGCGTAACCGGGTGACGCAGCCGGGGCAGCGGCATAACGGTCACCTGTGCCGCTGCCGAGCCGTCGGACGCTTCAGCCTTTGACGGCTCCACTCGTGAGTCCGGCCACGAACCAGCGTTGGAGCAGTACGTACGCGACGACCATGGGCGCACTGGCAATAACAACACCCGCAAAGAGGGCAGGGTAGTCAGTCAGGTACTCGCCCCGCAGTTGAGCCAATGTACGCGGAAGGGTCCACTTCGACTCGTCGGTCACCATCAGCAGCGGGTAATACAGATCGTTCCAATGCATTACGAAGAGGAAGATGGCGACTGCGGCAACCGACGGCATCGACAGCGGTATGGCGATTGAGCGGTACAACCTCCACGGGCTTGCTCCGTCGACGACGCCGGCTTCAAAGAGCTCCTTCGGCAGAGTCTTCATAAACCCGGTGAGAATGAACACCGAGACCGGCAGCGTGACGGCGATGTTGATCAAAACGAGGCCGTGCAGGGAGTTGTTGAGATGAAGCTGCTTGAAGAGCGCGTACTGCTGGATGCCGTTGACCTGTGCCGGTACGGCCATACCCAGGGTGAAGAAGCCGAAAATGAGGTTGGAACGCCAGCCGCCCAACCGCGTTACGGCAAAGGCTGTGAACGACGCAAAGAGCAGTGTGAGAGTCACGGAAAACCCAACGACGACCATGGAGTTCCGCAGCGACCGAAAAATATGTTCGCTTATGACCTCTCGGTAGCCCTTGACGTTTGCGCCGGAGCCCGGGAGGCCGAGCGGGTTGCGGAAGATCTGCGACTGCGACTTGAACGAGCCGAACACGACGATCGTGATCGGGATGATGACGATCAGCGCGTATACAGCGAGCATCGCTCTCGGCCCGAGGCGGTTCAGGAACTTGGGTTTGTTATGGTTCTGGCTCATGCTGCGGTCGCGCTCACATCGGATTTGGTCAGTCGGAGAATTCGGCGCTGAGCGAAGGTGATCGCCGCGATCAGCGCCATGAAGAGCACAGACTCCGTGGCTGCCTCGCCGTACTGCTGGGCTTCGAAGGCGGTACGGTAGATGTGGTAGCCCAGTACCCGGGTGGAGTTCAACGGGCCGCCCTCGGTGATGATGTAGACGAGGTCGAAGACCCGGAACGACTGGAGGGTGGTGTAAGCGACGACGATGCCCGTGGCGGGTCCGAGTAGCGGCCACGTCACCGATCTGAATTTTTGCCACCGTGAAGCACCGTCGATCTCAGCGGCTTCGAGGTAGTCCTTGGGAATCTGCTGCAGGCCGGCGACGAATACCACCATCATCTGACCGGCATGAAACCAGACCTGTACGACGGCGAGAAAGAAAATCGCTGTTTGCGGACTGCCCAGTAGGGCCGGTCGGTACGCGATCCCGAGCTTGTCGAGGACGGTGGTGATGAGGCCGGAACTCGGGTCGTAGACGAACTGCCAGATGAAGGCGACCGCACTCGACGCGAGGATCGTCGGGAAGAACAACAACGCGCGCATCGCGATGGTGCTGCGGTTGTTGCGAAGAAGAAAGAGTGAATACACCAGCGCGATCGCGGTTTGGGCGAGCACCACGATGATCATGAACTTCAAGCTCACCCAGACGCTGTTATGGAACGTCGTGTCGTGAAACAGCTTCGTCTTGTAGTTCTCGATCCCGACATAGCCCGGCGACGTACCCGGGCCCTCCCAATTGAAGAACGAGTAGTACAGCGCCTGAACGGTCGGAAAGGCGAAGAACAGTCCGTAGAGAACAAGCGCCGGGAGGGCAAAAAAATAGAGCGGTCGCCGCGGTGACAAATGGCGGGATCTGGTGGTCGTGGCGGTCATGCGAACCCTGTCGTGAGTGCAACCGTGAGATGGAACTGCGATGTTGGAACTGCAATGCCGAACCGCTGGAACTGCTTGAACTGCAATGCCGAACGTGCCGACGTGCGATGCCGAACGTGCCGTTGGAAATGGAACGAGGGGCGCTCCGGATGGAACGCCCCTCGCTCCAACAGGGTGGCCGTTACTTGCCGAGCTTCTGGTCGATGATCGCCTGGGCGTCGGTAGCCGCCTTCTTCGGATCCTTGCCTCCGGCGACGGCGAGGAACGCGTCTTCCACGGCGTTGCGGATGTCGAGGTTCAGGAACTGGAACCGGGGGGCAAGGAGCACCCTCTTGGTTGCCCATGAACCCGTGTCGAGGAGTTCCTTCTTGGTGTACTTCACGCCATTGACCGTCGAATGCTGCGAGGTGCCGTTGGCGTACTTTCCGGCGTTCTCGGGCTGGCTCAGCCAGTCAACGAACTTGATGGCGGCCGCCTGCTTCTTCGGGTCCTTCTGGCGGGCGTTGACTCCGACGATGAACGTCCCGTTGTAGATGCCTTCCCATTTCGGCTTCTGGCCGATCGGGGTGGTGATAGGAGCGTAGAGGTCGAAGTTGAGCTTCGGATTGAGCTTGAGGGCCGCTCCCATCGAGAACGTACCGGTTGCCAGCATGAGCGCCTTACCGTTGGCGAAGTCGGTAAGTGCACCGTTGTCGGTGACGGCGAGTGGGTTGTCGCCGAAGCAGTCTTCGGAGATCTCCTTGAATGCCTGCAGGCTCTTTGTCATCCAGAAACTGGTGACTTTCTCTTGACCGGTGTCGATCAGCTCGAACGCGTTGTCGGTCGGCATGATGTTCATCACGAGGCCGTTCATCGTCAACTGGGCGGCGTTTCCGCGGGCGCCGCCCGGCCAGGCGATCGGGGTGATGCCTTTGCTCTTGACGGTGAGGCAGAAACGCTGAAGGTCATTGACCGACTGCGGAAGCGTAAGGCCGAGTTGCTTCAGAAGGTCGACGTTGACGAGCGGCATGTTGAACACGAGCTGGTAGGGCAGCCCGAGCTGCTTACCGTCGAACGATCCGGGAGGGATGAGGTCTTTGTTGTAGTTCTTCACGAACGGCTGGTTGCTCAGATCGAGCCACACGCTGCCGCCATTGGCCTTGGCCATGTTGAAGAACTGGGCGCCGCGGAAGGCGGTGAACACATCTGCGGGCTTGCCGTCGAGAATGTCCTGCAGGGCCTGTGACTGGTAGTCGCTGGAGGCCTTGATGGACTGCTCGACCTCGATGCCGGTCTTTGCGGTGAAGTCCTTGATGATGTCGGCGATCACGTCTTTGTCCTCGGCGCGCCAGTGGAAGAAGGTGATCTTGGTGCCCTTGAGATCATCGGCGGCGCCCCCGGTGTTGGATGCACCCGCTGCGGCCACCGGGGCGATGGTGGCGGCGGTGACTTCAACCTCGCGGTAGACGTACTTGCCGCCTTCCTTCTTGCAGATCAACGTGCCGACCGTTTTGTTCACCTGCTTCTTGGCGCACGCACCACCTGCTTTTGCCGTCGTAGCAGCGAACGCGACCGGTGCCGACAGTCCGGCGGTCATTACGCAAGCGGTTGCGGCCGCGAGCCAATGTCTCTTCATGTTCTTCCCCCTGGGTGATACGCCGGATGGCGCGAATCGAACTGCGTGGCTACGACGGGCGATGACTAGTTCAGTACCGCGTTGCTGCGAAGTGAGGCGTTATCTTTTCACATCGGGAGGATGCGTGCATCCACGACCGGCGTCATGGCTTTGCCTGCGCACCTAGCCGATTTCGAGTTCGCTGATCAGAACGGCGCGTCCTTCATCGATTGAGCGGTGGGCGGCGACGCCGACCGCCACCGACCACAGCCCCTCCTCCACGGTTACGGCCGGTGCGGTGCCGTTTCGGATCGACTTGAGGAACCCGAGATGTTCGAGGTAGCTGGCCCCGTGGTGATAGCCAACGTGACCCACGCGTTCATCGGTAGAGGCGTCGAGTTCGATGATGGTCGGCTCGCCGGGCCAACCGTCGGGTCGACCGGCACCGCGCCGTCCGATGGTCACGGTACCTTCGGTGACCTTCGACTCGACCTTTCCCCGGTCGCCGACCGCGACCAACTCCTGCTCGTTTTTCGAGGCTTCGGCGAACATGCACAGATCAAGTAGTCCGCGGGCTCCGTTCGCGTAGTCGACGATGACGAACGCGTTGTCGAGAATGTCGGGGACCTCGCCGGCCGGGTTGCCCGGATAGCGCTCATCAAGGTGGTTCACGTTCTGCCCGCCGCTGGCGTAGACCCGGACGGGCCGCGACCCCACGGCCAGGTTCATCAGATCGAAGAAGTGACAGCACTTTTCGACGAGGGTGCCTCCGGTGTTCATCGAGAAGCGGTTCCAGTCCCCGACTTTGATGAGGAACGGAAACCGGTGTTCGCGGATGGAGATCATCTTGAGGGTGCCGATGTTCTCGGTCGTGAGCTCCCGCAGAAACTGCGCAACCGGCGGCATGTAGCGGTACTCGAGCCCCATCCAGACGATGCCGCCGTGGGTTTTGGTGTGGGCGACAATCCTCATGGCGTCTTCGATCGTCGTACACAGTGGCTTTTCGACCATGACGTGGAGGCCCGGGGCCAGGGTGAAAATCGCGTCAAGAACTGCCGCGTGGGTGAAATTGGGGGTGCAGACGACCACGGCGTCGATCAGCCCCGACGCCAACATCTCCCGGTAGTCATCGAACTCGACCGGCGCGGGTCGACCCGGGAGGGCCGCCCTGGCCGCTTCGCGCGACGGACCGTGCGGATCGGCTATCGCGGTCACGGCGGTATCTGGGATGGCCGCCAGGTTCCGGATGTGCTCGCAGCCCATGAGCCCGGTCCCGATGATGCCGTAGCGGACTGCCGTTCCTTCGTTCACGGACACACGGTAATGCGCGTAAGCGTCATCGGGCCTTCAGGGAGCTGGAAAATCGCGAGCCGACGCAAGAGTTGCGTGGAATCCCTCGCTGGGCTCGTACACGTTGGAAACACAGGATTCACAGTGACGCAAAGCTCGGGCAACAGCCGGGCCATATCGTCCACCCCGATGTATACCGACTTGGATACGGTTTCTCCCGCCCTCCCCGGCGTGGAGTTCATCGCGAGCTCCGGTCGGCTCGGCGACGACGCGTATTCCCTGCTGAAGACCCGGATCCTGCGTGGGGAATTCCCGCTCAACATGCGGCTCGTGGAAACCCGCCTGGCGAAGGAACTCGGCTTGTCGCGCACTCCGGTGCGTGAGGCTCTGGCCCGACTGGCCGCGGAGTCGTTGCTTGCGCCGCATCCCGATGGAGGTTTTCAGCCGAGAATTCCCGACACTGTCGCCATCCGGGAGCTGTATGAGGTTCGGGCCGCGCTTGAAAACCAGGCGCTCCAACGCCCCGGCCGCAACGGTGCCGTCCATGACCCGATGATCCTTGAACCGCTCCGCGATTACTGGCTGGGGCTTCTGAACGGCACGCCCCCCGAGCCAACCCCGGAGTTCGTCCTCCTCGACGAGTCCTTCCACGTCACGCTTGCGTTGTCGGCGGGAAACCGTGCGACGGTCGAGTTGCTGACGCGGGTCAACGAGCGAATCCGGATTATCCGGATGCAGGACTTCCTCGACGAAACCCGGATCCGCCTGACCATTGAGGAGCATCTGGCCATAGTCACCGATGTTCTGGAGGGAAACATTCTTGCGGCCGAGATGGCATTTGCCGCTCATCTCGCCGAGTCGATGGCCTTCGTGGCGGAACGGGCCCAGGCGGCAATCGCCCGGATGGTGATCGGAGCATGAACATGAACGGCTCAAACGGCGAACCACTGCTCAAGGCCCGGGGGATCTGTAAATCCTTCGGCTCCGTTGTAGCCAACGCCGACGTCGACCTCACCCTGTTCCACGGCGAGGTTCACGCGGTGCTCGGAGAGAATGGAGCGGGAAAGTCGACGCTCATGAAGGTGCTCTTCGGTCTCTATCCGGCGGATGGCGGAACGATCGAGGTGCAAGGTCGGCCGGTCGCGATGGACAGCCCGGCCGTGGCCCGTGAGAACGGTATCGGCATGGTGTTCCAGGATCTCCGCCTGGTGCCGGCACTGACCGTCGTGGAGAACATCGGACTCTCGCTGATTGACCGTGGGCTGCGATTTGATCGGAAATCACTGTCGAAGCAGATCGAGGCGGCCGCCCAGCAGTTCGGCTTGGCGGCTGATCCGGGGGCCACCGTTCGGGAGCTTTCGATCGGGGAGCGTCAGCGGATCGAGATACTGCGCGTGCTGATGACCGGCGCCAAACTCGTGATCCTCGACGAACCGACCAGCGTGCTCGCTCCCCAGGAAGTTGATCAACTGTTCGCAGGTCTCCGGTTGTTGAAAGCACAGGGGTTGGCCGTAGTTGTCATCACCCACAAACTGGCCGAGTCGCGCTCGATCTCAGATCGCGTCACGGTACTTAGGGGCGGACGGCTGATCGTCGACGGCCAGGAGCCTTCGACGATGACCAACGACGAGCTGATCGAGGCGATGGTCGGCCGTTCCGTGCCGGGCCTTCCAGCGACCCGGGTGCCGACGCCGAAGGACCGTCCGATGGCGCTGCTGCTTGAGCATGTTTCGGTCCACGACCGCCGTCGGGGAACCCTGCTCGACGACATCACGCTCCATGTCGCAGCAGGCGAGATGGTCGGCATAGCGGGTGTCGCCGGCAACGGTCAGCTTCCGCTATACGAAGTCGCGCTCGGGCTCAGCGTCCCGTCGGAAGGTTCGCTTTCGATCGGTGGAAAGGCAATTGCCAAGCCAACGCCCCAAGCGGTTCTGGAAGCGGGGGCGGTGGGGGTTCCCGAGGATCCGATCCGCGACGCGGTGGTACCCGGACTGTCGGTCCACGAGCACGTGGCGCTCGACGCCCGTCGCTCGTTTCGCAAGGGCCTGAGCATCGACTGGGCGAAGGTCCGGAACCACTATGCGGAAGGCAACAGCGTCAGTGAGTTGCGGGGCGCCAACGGTCACCGACTGCTTGGATCACTCTCCGGCGGCAACATTCAACGGGTCATGTTAATACGCGCGCTTAGTGCCTCCGGGGCCACCCTGGTAGTGGCGGCATATCCAAGCCGCGGTCTCGACATCGCCACAACCCGTCGTACGCAGGAGCTGCTACTGGAGAAACGGGCCGGTGGGGCGGGGGTATTGCTTATCTCCGAGGATCTCGACGAGTTGTTCGAGCTGTGCGATCGGATTGCCGTTCTGCACGGGGGGAAACTGGTCGGTGTGGTTGACCCGAAAGTGTCCAATCGCTACGAAGTCGGCCGTCTGATGCTCGATGCCCACGGCACGGGACACGGAGTGTCGAAAAACACGGCGGATTCGAGCGAAGCAACCGCAGGTGGCATCTCGTTGTCCGGTGCTCCCGTTTCCATCGGCGGTTCCCGGTGACATCCGCCGATACCCAAGTCGTCATCGGGCCGGCGCTTTCGCCCGTTGACGTAGTCCGTTCGCCCCGGGCGCGTGCCATAAGGGCCGGTGCGTCTCGGTATCTTGCCGCATTCGCTGGCGCTCTGGCGTTGTTCGCGATCTTGATGCTGATCAAGGGCGTGAACCCGATCGCGGCATACAAGGACATGGTCGTTTCGACGTTCGGTGATTCTTCGCAAATCGCCGGAATACTTGTGCGGGCCACCCCGATCATCCTCGCCGGACTCGCCGTCAGCGTTCCAGCGCGCGCCGGGCTGATCAACGTCGGTGGTGAAGGGCAACTGATCATCGGCGGGGTCGCCGCCATGGGCGTGTCGCTTCTTGTAGACGGTCGTCTTTCCGGGCCCCTGTCGCTTGCGCTGATGGGTCTGGCTGCAGCCGTGGCGGGGGGGCTCTGGTCCGGTATCGCAGCCCTGCTGCGCCTCAAGATCGGGATCGCAGAGTCGGTCACGACGCTCCTCCTGAACTACATCGCGCTGGACGTCATGTACTTCCTGATCTATGACCGGTGGAAGGACCGGGCCGGCTCGGGCCAACCGGCGACCCGCCCTGTAGCCCGTGGGGAACACTTGCCACTGTGGTCCGATACACGGGTCCATCTCGGGTTGTTGCTGGCCGTGTCTTGCGCGTTGCTCATTTTCGTCCTGTTCCGCAAGACCGGTTGGGGGTTTCAGCTCCGGGTGGTCGGAGGCAACATGGAAGCGGCCCGAAGGTCGGGTCTAAAAGTAAGTGCACTTATCGTAAGTGCAATGTTCGTAGGTGGAGCGCTGGCCGGGCTGGGTGGCTTTGCGCAGCTTGCCGGAGCCGAGTTCAAACTGCGATCGGGCTTTCTGGCCGGATACGGCTACGTAGCGTTCCTCGGGTCGTGGCTGGCCCGGCACCGCCCGATCGGGGTCACCCTTTCGTGCATCCTGCTTTCCGCCATCGCCATCACCGGCGACAGCCTCCAGCTTGACTCCAAACTCCCCGCTGCGAGCGTGAACGTTCTCATGGCGCTGGTGCTGCTCGGTGTCTTCGGATTCGGCCGGAAGCGAAAGAGCGCATCATGAACATGCTCACCGAAGTCATGACCGGCGGTGTCCGTGGTGGCACCTCGATCCTCTACGCCGCCCTCGGGGAGTCGGTGTCTGAGCGGTCCGGGGTCGTGTACCTCGGAACGGAAGGCTCCATCCTGATGGGAGCACTGGCCGGGTACGCGGTCGC
Organism: Acidimicrobiia bacterium; assembly: GCA_031383405.1. Classification (GTDB taxonomy): domain Bacteria; phylum Actinomycetota; class Acidimicrobiia; order Acidimicrobiales; family JANYDT01; genus JANMZO01. The sequence goes on from JANMZO010000266.1 coordinate 12,801, forward strand.
ATCGGAAACCGGTCAGGTCTGGTTCGGCGTACTGGCCGGTGCCGCTGCGGGCGGAGCCTTGGCTGCCGTGCACGCCTACCTGGTGCTGAGCCGGGGAGCCAACCAACTGGCCACCGGCCTGGTGGTGCTCTTTCTCGGCCTCGGCCTCACCTCACTCTTCGGAGCCAACTACGTACAGGCGCTGGCTCCCTCGTTCCGGCCCGTGGCCATTCCAGGGCTGTCGTCGATCCCGTTCTTCGGCACGGTTCTGTTCAAGCAGGATCCGCTCGTGTACCTCTCGTTCGCCCTCGTGCCGGCCATGTGGTGGTTCATCAGCCGGAGCCGTTGGGGTCTTCTGCTCCGTGCCGCCGGTGAGCGCTCCGAGGTCCTGACCGCCACCGGCCACCGGGTGCTTCCAATCCAGTACGCCGCGGTCGTGGTCTGCGGCATGTTCGCGGGCATCGGTGGCGTTCACCTTTCAACCGCCTACACCAAGTCATGGTTCGAAAACATGGCCCAGGGGCGAGGTTTCGTGGCGGTTGCGGTCGTCATGTTTGCGGCCCGGCAGCCGTTCAAGGTGGCGGCCGGTTCGTATCTCTTCGGTGCTGCGCTCGCGCTTTCACCTGCGCTTCAGGCCCGCGGATACGGCATCAACCAGTTTGCTCTCGACGCGGTCCCGTATCTGGTGACCCTCGGGGTGCTTATCGTGCTCGGAAAGCGCCGCACCGCCGACCTTCCCGAAGGCCTGTCCAAGGTTTTCGAAGCGACACCCACCACTTGACCTTCACAACCAACAAGCCCCACAACCAAGCCCCACAACCAAGCCCCACAACCTAGCCCCACAACGAGCAATTCCCCTACCCGCAACACCTACATCAGCACTACCTAAACCTAGCAATCCTTCTGGAGGACAAACATGCGATCACGACTTCTCATTCCTGCGGCGATAGCCGCACTCTCACTGCTGGCCGTCGGCTGTTCCAGCGACAAGGCCGCCGACACCACGGCTGCCACCGAGACGGCCGCTGCCGAGACCGCTGCTGCCGACACGGCTGCTGCCGACACGGCTGCTGCCACCGAGACGGCCGCTGCCTCCGAGACGGCTGCTGCGGCGGCGGAAACGACCGTCGCGGCTGCTGCGACCGGGACCGGGCCCGGTGCCGGGTCGAAGAAGGTCGGGTTCATCTTCGTAGGCCCGAAGGATGACTACGGTTACAACCAGGCGGCATTCCAGGGCAGCGAAGCGGTGAAGGCGAAGTTCCCGGACCTCGAAGTCCTCACCGCCGAGAATGTTCCGGAAGACGACAACGCGACCCGCATCATGGAAAAGATGATCTCCGATGGAGCGAAGATCATCTTCGCCACGTCCTACGGTCACCTCGACCCGGCGATGAAGGTCGCTGCCGCTCACCCGGATGTCGCCATTGTGCAGCAGGGTAACTTCATCAAAGACGCGGTTCCGGCCAACGCTGGAACATACTTCGGCACCGTCTACGAGCCCGTGTATCTCGCTGGTATCGCGGCCGGAAAGGCCACGAAGTCCAACAAGCTGGGCTATGTGTACGCCTTTCCGATTCCCCAGACCATCGCCAATATCAACGCATTTCAGCTCGGCGCGGCTTCGGTCAATCCGGCCATTCAGACCCTGGTTGTTAACACGTCGAACTGGTGTGATCCGGCGAAGCAGGCCGAAGCGGCCAAGAGCCTCTTCGCTCAAGGCGTCGATGTCATAACTCAGCACCAGGACTGCACGGCCACGATCACGAAGGCGGCTGAAGAGGCCGGCAAGATGGTTGTGGGCTACCACGCCGATGCATCGTCGCTCGCCCCCAAGGGCTGGGTGGCCGGTTCCGAATGGAGCTGGGGTGACCTCTACATCGATATTGTCAACACGGCGCTTTCGGGCAAGTTCACCGGCTCGAAGTTCAACGGCAACTACCGGGTTGGCTACAAAGACGGCGGAAACCCCTTTGTACAGTCGAAGTTCGGAACAATGATCGACGATGCGACAAAAGCGAAGATCGAAGAGGCCAAGAAGCTCATTTCGAGCCCAGAAGGTTCCCCCTTCACCGGCCCCATCATGGCTCAGGACGGTAGCGAGATGTTCCCGGCTGGCGTACCTGATTACGCGTCGGTCGAATCGAAGAACACCGTCTTTGTCAAAGGCGTTGTCGGCGAGATCCCGAAGGGCTGATCCCCACCGGTGTGGTTGATCGGGCGGCCGGGTCACCGGCCGCCCGTGCAGTTCCCATTTTTAGTACCGTCCCTTTTCTGAATCGCCCTGGTAGTGCCTCTTCGCGTAGGAGACTGCGACGCCGAGCGCTACGGCAATCCGATACCCGTGGGAGATGTTGAAGAATTCGACATCACACTCTCCTGCGCTTCAGTGCACTAGTTCGTGTAAAACCTTTGATGTGAGGAGTTGGCGTGACCGGACCTGTTCTGGCCGAACCATACAACTGGCCCTATGACGGTGTCATCGACCCCAACCGGACCGCGCTGGTCTGTATCGACTGGCAGACCGACTTCTGCGGCGTCGGCGGGTACGTGGATTCTATGGGTTATGACCTGTCGCTCACCCGTGCGGGTCTGGCGCCGACGGCCGTGGTTCTGGCGGCCGTGCGTGCGGCCGGTTGGAAAGTCGTGCACACGCGGGAAGGCCACCGGCCCGACCTCTCCGACTGCCCACCCAACAAACTCTGGCGATCGAAAGGTATCGGGGCCGGTATCGGCGACGCAGGTCCGTGCGGACGCATCCTGGTCCGGGGCGAACCCGGTTGGGAGATCGTTCCCGAAGTCGCGCCTATAGCTGGAGAGTTGATCATCGACAAACCGGGTAAAGGCGCGTTCTACGCGACGGACCTCGACCTCCTCCTCCGAACCGCCGGCATCACCCATCTGGTCTTCACCGGAATAACCACAGATGTATGTGTACATACGACTATGCGTGACGCAAACGACCGGGGCTACGAGTGCCTCCTGCTGTCGGATTGCACCGGCGCCACAGATTTCGGCAACTATGAGGCGGCCCTGAAGATGGTCACGATGCAGAATGGTGTATTCGGAGCGGTTGCACCGTCTAAGGCACTGTTGGACGTACTGGGGTGAGCGCATGAGGAGCGAAATGCCGGCATCGACCGCTGGATCGGATGCTCTCAACCCTGCCGGCTGGTCCGTTGCCGATCATCTTGACGCACGTCGACGTGGGATGTCGGCGTCCGAGGTGATGGAGGTGGTCCTTCGGCAATTGGAGACGCTCGATGACCCAGCGGTGCTCATCGGCGCGCCCCTGCGTCGGTCCGCCATGGAGGCGGCTCTGGAACTGGATGGGAAGGAGCCTGCGGATTACCCGTTACACGGTGTGCCGTTTCTGGTGAAAGACAACATTGATGTGCGGGGTATCGAGACGACGTGCGGATGCCCGTCTTTCGCGTACGTGCCTGACGTTGATTCCGAGGTGGTGGCCCGCCTGCGAGGAGCGGGGGCGATCCCGGTCGGCAAGACGAACCTCGACCAGTTCGCAACCGGCCTGGTGGGGACCCGCTCGCCGTACGGGATCCCCCGCAATCCGCTCAACGCCGACCTGGTCCCCGGGGGATCCAGCTCGGGCTCGGCCGTGGGGGTCGCCCGCGGACTGGTGCCGTTCTCACTCGGAACCGATACCGCAGGGTCCGGGCGTGTGCCGGCTGCGATGTGTGGCATCGTCGGTCTGAAGCCAACCGTGGGGCGTTTCCCTTCGCGGGGAATCGTGCCGGCGGTGCGTCGGATCGACTGCCCGACCGTGTTTGCCAGATCGATGGCCGACGCCCGCCTCGTGGGCCGGATCATGGCCGGGTATGACCCGATTGATCCGTACTCGAAGCGACCGGTTTCGTCGAAGTCGGCGGTACGCATCTTCGGGATTCCAAAGGACCTTTCGGCACTTGCGCAGATCATGGACCCGGATGCTCTGCGCGCCTATCAAAACGTGATCGAGGGCCTTTCGAAGGTCTGGACCGTCGTCGAGATCGACCTGGCCCCGTACCTGGAGGCCGGCCGCCTCCTGTACGGTGGGCCATTCGTGGCGGAACGAACTGCTGCGGTTGGTGATTTTCTCGCAGCTGACCCGCCCGGGCTTGATCCGACCGTTGCGTCCATCATCCGGGCCGGCACGACCTACACGGCGGTGGAGGCTTATGGCAACGAGTACCGCGTGTCGGACCTCCGGCGTCGGGTCGACGCTGACTGGTCGACGATAGACGCCATCATCCTACCCACCACGCCCGGAGTGGCGACTTTGACTGACGTTGCAGACGACCCCGTCGGGGCGAACATGCGGCTCGGGACGTTCACAACGTTCGTCAATCTGCTGGACCTGGCGGGAGTGGCAATTCCGGTTGGTACGCGCGCTGATGGTCTCCCTTTCGGGGTGCAACTCATCGGTCCGGCCTGGACGGATGAGGCACTCGCCGACGTGGCGCAAATCCTGTTGGGCGAACCCGAGACCTTGGAGGGAGCCCGAGACGGAGAGCAGTTGATCACGGTAGTTGGTGCGCACCTTCAGGGCATGCCGCTGAACCATCAACTGACCGGCCGGGGGGCCCGCCTCGTTGCCGAAACCGAGACGGCCGGGTCATATCGGCTGTACGCGTTAGCCGGCACCGTGCCACCAAAACCCGGGCTTCTCCGGGTGGCCGAGGGTGGCCGAAGCATCCTGGTCGAAGTCTGGGCGATGTCGGTCGCCGAGTTCGGGTCCTTTACCGCCGAGATTCCCCGACCGCTGGGCATAGGGTCGGTGGAGTTGGCCGATGGAACCGTGTGCAAGGGCTTTATCTGCGAGCCGGACGGGTTCCCCGGTGGCACCGACATCTCCGAGTTCGGTGGATGGCGTGCGTATCGCGCGGCACAGGTCGGAGGTGGCGCGTGAACGTCGACGCCCGCCCGTTTCCGTTCATCGCCGATGTGACAAGCACAGCGCTGCTGATCATTGACATGCAACGGGACTTTCTCGAACCCGGTGGATTCGGGGAACTGCTCGGAAACGATGTGTCTTTGCTGCGAACGACGATCGGGCCGAACCGTCGCGTCCTCGACGCGGCTCGCGAGCTAGGGATGCTGGTCATCCACACGCGGGAGGGGCACCGACCCGACCTCACCGACTGTCCACCGGCCAAGTTGACGCGCGGAGGCACGACGTTCATCGGCACCGATGGCCCGATGGGCCGAATTCTTGTGCGCGGTGAAGCCGGTCACGAGATCATCCCGGAACTGGCACCGCAGCCCGGCGAACCGGTCATCGACAAGCCCGGCAAAGGGGCGTTCTACGCTACCGACCTAGAGTTGATTCTGCGTGAACGTCGGATCCGGTCTCTCGTCGTGTGCGGTGTGACAACGGAAGTATGTGTACATACGACCGTGCGCGAAGCGAATGATCGCGGATTCGAGTGTCTGGTTCTCGAGGATTGCGTCGGCTCATATTTTCCGGAATTTCAGCGGGTGGCCCTGGCGATGTTCGAGGCCCAGGGGGCAATTTTCGCCTGGGTTGGATCGTCCGACAGCTTCCTCGGGGCGTTGCCGGCGTGATCCCGCTCATGGATCGACCGGGTGTCCAACGAATCCATGACGGCGCAACGTGCCGGGACCATCGGATTTCCAGCCGCGTACCCCCTTTCAGTCCCGTTCGCGTCGTACGGGCCCGGTCTCGTGGTTCGCTTGTCCCGGGGTCCCGAGGCGACGAAACCCGCGGCGAGATCCGCCTCATCACCTCTACCGCCATGTATGCGACGACTATGGGGCGAGCAGACCCGCAACGATGTTCTGACGTCGTGTCGCTTCACCCGGTGAGCGTCCCCCGGTCGCCGTTGTCGCTCCACGTCGAAGCGTGGGATGCCTTTGTCGACGCCGGTTTCGTCGTCGGTGACCGTGTCCTGCTTCGGGACGGTTCGCTGACGGTGTCGGGCGCATCGGGAAATGTCGTGGTGTGTGACTTCGCTGACGCGCCCGAGTGGACGGGTTCAACCGGGGCTGTTTCGATCTCCTCCCGTGCGGTCGATGACGCTCTTGGCCAACTCGAGATGCTGAATCAGCTGTCGTTGCGCGCGGCCCGGGCCCGTCTGGCGGACCGGGTCGACGCGCTGGTTGCCGCTCTCTGTGAGGGGAGCGATCCGTCGGTAAGGGCGGCGGTCCGGGGGCTTGTCGGCTTCGGGCCGGGTTTGACACCGTCCGGTGATGATGTGCTGGCGGGATGCCTTGTCGCACTGCTTCGTTGGAACGCAACGGTGTCAGTGGGCGATCGCCTCAAGCGGACGATAACGGAGCGTCTGGCGAGCCCCAACGCCACGGGCTTCGTCGGACGCCAGCTCCTCGAACTCGCCCGACTCGGGTTCACCCATGAAGCGCTCGACGACGTTCTTCTGGCCCTGCCGCTCGCAGGATCGGCGCTCGCGTCGCCGGCGGAACGGGTCTTGTCCGTCGGAGCGACGTCCGGTGCCGATTCGTTACTGGGTGTCGAGTGTGCGTTACGGGTGTTCGTCGCTCTGACGGAACGAGACGTCCCCAAATGACACAGTCGGCCGCCACGCAACCTGATTCTCCGGTGGACGCGACGGATGGACCGGTGGCCCGATCGACGGTGGTCACCAACCGCTACCGCGACTCCGTCGCACTGATGCGGATGGCTGCCGCGGCGGCGGAAATCGGCGGGGTACAGTCGGTCGCCGTCGTAATGGCGACGGAGGCCAACCTGCTCGACGCGGCGACGAAGGGTTTCGCCGTCGACTCCGACTCGTTAGGTGTCACCCCAACGGCCAACGACGTGTTCATCGGCGTCATTGGCGAGGACCGTGCTTGCGCACTGGCCCTTGCGGTCGTCAGCGAGGACCTGGCCGGCAGCCGGGCATCGACACCGGCGGCGGGAACCTCCGGCGGTTCGCAAACAGAGGCCGCCGCGTCCATCTCTTCGGCATTTCAGCGGGCCGGAGGTTCAGCTGAAGCTCACTCGTCGCTCGACGGGGGGCTGGTCTCGGTTGCGGTGATCTCGGTGCCGGCGGCCTTTGCGGCGTCCGAGGCGCGTAAGGCGTTGGCTCTCGGTATGCACGTGATGCTGTTCAGCGACAACGTCGGCCTCGACGATGAGTGCGACCTGAAGCAACTGGCCGCGCAGCGGGGCCTGCTGCTCATGGGCCCCGACTGCGGCACAGCAATGATCAACGGTGTGCCTCTCGGCTTTGCGAATGTGGTGCGGCGAGGGTCGGTAACGGTAATCGGCGCGTCTGGTACAGGCATGCAGGAGGTCATGGCCCACCTCCATCGCCTGGGGTCAGGTGTCCGGCAGGCGATCGGTTGCGGCGGCCGGGACCTTCATCTGCGGGTTGGCGGTTCCACGATGATTCAGGCACTGCGTCTTGCTCAGGCTGACGGGGACGTCGAGGCGGTGGTTCTTGTTTCCAAGCCACCCGATCCTGCGGTCCTGAGGGCCGTAGCGGAAGCCGCCCGGCCCCTGATCGCACGCGGCGTACCGGTTATCCTGTCGGCGACGGGTCTGCATAGCGGTGATCTGGCCGAAACCGGCCTCCACGTGGCTGACAGCCTTGACGACGCGGCCCGGATAGCGTCTCGCCTGGCATCTGCGGCTCCGGGTGGTTCGCTCGCAACGACGACCACGAGCGTGCCGCTCACGACCGCAGGTGCTCCGTTCGTGCTACCCGGACGGGGTGAGACCAGTGTCGTGGGTGCGTTTTCGGGAGGAACCCTCAAGACCGAGTTCACCCACCTTCTTCGCGACCTTCCCGCGAACGTAAGCGTGCATGCGGTCGACTTCGGCGACGACGAATACACGAAGGGCCGACCCCATCCAATGATCGACCCGGGCGTTCGGGACCGTGAGGTCATCCGGGCAATGAGTGATCCGGCGGTGGCCGTGGTCCACTTCGATGTGGTCCTCGGCTTTGGCGCGGCATCTGATCCGATCGGTGGACTTCTCTCTCAGCTGGCCGTGATGCCTGCGAGCCGGTCGACGCTGCTATGCGCGCATGTTTTGGGAACGGAGTTGGATCCCCAGGGCCGTGACGGGATTGTCCGCCGCCTGACCGACGCAGGGGTGAACGTCTTCGACACGAACGCGCAGGCTGCGAACTTCATCCGGTCGGCCGTCACGGGTCCCGAACGGGAAGGGCATGGGTCATGATGGCCCCGGACGTACCTGTCGTGCGCGTGTTCAACGTCGGCGTCGAGGAGTTCTGTCGGGGCCCGGAGTCGGTGGGCGCCGAGGTTCATCAGATCGACTGGCGTCCCCCGGTCGATGGCGACCCGGAGACATCGGAAGTGTGCTCGCATCTACTGGCCGATCCACGGGTCGATGAAGCCAACCGCGAGGCGACTTCCCGATTCCTGGCCGTCGATCCGGTGGCGATCGATGTACAGAAGGCAGCTCAAGCGATCGCCGGCCTGGGCACCGGGCGGCCCACTCTGTTGCACGCGGGTCCGCCGATCGTGTGGGAGTCCATGTGCGGACCGATGAGGGGTGCGCTCATAGGTGCGGTCCTGTTCGAGGGATGGGCATCCTCGGTCGACTCGGCTGTCGAGCTTCTCGGGAACGGTGGAGTCGTCCTCGAACCGTGCCATCATCACGGCGCGGTCGGCCCGATGTCGGGTGTGATCAGTCCTTCGATGCCGGTGTGGGTAATCGAGGATCCCGCCTCGGGTCGTCGGTCGTTCAGCAATCTCAACGAGGGCCTGGGCAAGGTGCTGCGATTCGGAGCGTTCGAACCGGCGGTGCTCGAACGGTTGCGGTGGATGGGCTCGGAACTGGCGTCGGTCCTCAGCGCCGCGATCCGTTCTCTCGGAGGCATCGCGCTTCGACCCGTGATGGCCCAGGCTCTCCACATGGGTGACGAGGTCCACAACCGCAACTCGGCCGCAACCGGGCAATTCCTCAAACGCCTGGCCGCTCCGATCGCGCAGACCGACTTCCCAGGCGAAGCGATTGCCCGGGTGCTCCAATTCATCGGGGGTAACGACCACTTCTTCCTCAACCTCTCGATGGCGGTCTGCAAGCTGCAACTCGATGCCGCCTCGGGCGTGGCGCACTCGACGATCGTCACGGCTATGGCCCGCAACGGCGTGAACTTCGGCATCCGGGTGAGCGGGACGGGCGACACCTGGTTCGAGGCGCCAGCGTCGATGATCAACGGTCTGTACTTCGCCGGCTTCGGACCCGACGACGCGAATCCCGACCTTGGTGACAGCGCGATCACCGAGACGGCGGGGCTCGGAGGGTTCGCGATGGCGGCCGCGCCGGCGATTGTCGGGTTCGTAGGCGGCACCGCGGCCGACGCGTTGGCCTACACGGTCCGCATGCGCGAGATCTGCGTGGCGGAAAACCCGGTTTTCACGATCCCGTCGCTCGGCTTCCGAAACACCGGTCTTGGAATCGACGTACGGCTTGTCATCGACACGGCGATCCTCCCGGTGATCAACACCGGCATCGCCCACCGCGAGGCCGGAATCGGTCAGATCGGCGCGGGCATCACGACCGCTCCCTTCGCCTGCTTTGCCGGAGCAGCGAAAGCGCTGGCCCGGGTGTCTCAGCCCGCTCCGGTTACTTAGCCCGATCTGCGTGCCCGTTCGAGAAACGACGACGTAAACGGGCGAGGGGGCTGCGAGGTACCCTGACGTTCATGCAGAAACGTGCCTTGGGGAAAACCGGGATCGACGTCGGCGAGATCGCCTTCGGATGTTGGCGTTTTGGTGGTGTCGATGTCGCCACCGCGCAGGAGCGGATCGAAACGGCTCTCGAAACTGGAATGACGCTGGTCGACACAGCCGATGTCTACGGCCTCGACAACAACTGCCCCTGGGGCGGGGCCGAAGCGCTGCTGGGCGACGTGTTTGCTGCTGCACCGGCGTTGCGGGATCAGATCGTGTTGGCCACGAAAGGCGGCATCCACCTCGGTCCGGACCACCAGGGCCGCGAAGGTCTCGGGGTGCCCTACGAGACTTCGCCCGACTGGATCACCCACGCTTGCGAGGAGTCGCTGCGTCGTCTGAAGGTGGATGTGATCGATCTTTACCAGATCCACCGGCCCGACTTCCTCGAGCATCCGGCGTCGACTGCGAGAGCGTTGAGCGGCCTCGTCGCTTCCGGAAAGGTGAAGCACGTCGGGGTGAGCAATTACACGGCGTCGCAGGTGTCGGCGTTGCGGGCCCATCTCGATGTGCCGCTCCAGACGGTCCAGCCTGAGTTTTCCGTGAGCCGACTCGACTCGATTGACGATGGTGTGCTCGACCAGGCCATGGAACTGGGCCTCACGCCGCTTGCCTGGAGCCCGCTCGGTGGCGGCAGTGTCTTGTCGGCGGCCGGCGCGCTCGGGGCGCAACTGGATTTGTTGGCAAGCGCGCATAGCACATCCCGAACCGGCGTTGCGTTGGCGTTCGTGCTCGCCCACCCGGCCCGAATCATCCCGATCATCGGAACGGGCAGACCCGACCGCATCCGGGAAGCGGCCGAAGCGGCCGACATCACGCTCACGAAGGCAGAGTGCTATTCGCTCATCGCCGCATCTGGAAGGAAGCTCCCCTGATGGAAATCGCCTGGTTCTCCGCGCTTTGTGACGACGACTACGAGTTCCTAGGTGTCCCCGACGCGTCGTTGCGTAGTTCGTGGGAGCACTGCTCCGACATTGTGAAACGGGCCGAAGCGAACGGCTTCGACAACGTTCTGCTCCCTTCAGGTTACGAGCTCGGCATTGACTCCACGGCGTTTGCGGCCGGTATTGCGACGCAGACATCTCGTATCAATCTTCTTCTCGCCGTCCGATGTGCCGAGATGTGGCCGCCACAGTTGGCGCGTCAGATCGGTTCGATCGACCGCATGGCGAAAGGTCGCCTGCTCGTCAACATCATCTCAAGTGATCTTCCCGGCTCGGTTGTCGCAAGTGGCCCCCGATATCGCCGCAGCACCGAGGTCATGCAGATCGTACGCTCGTTGCTGAACGGCGAAGCGGTCGACTTCGAGGGTGAGTTCTATCAGCTCAAGGTGTCAGTACCAAGCGCGCATACGGTTTCTGGAACATGTCCGCCGTTCTACTTCGGGGGTCTGTCCGACGATGCTCGTGAGTGCGCAGCGGCCGCGGCCGACGTGTACCTCATGTGGCCCGACACGATTTCCGCCGTCACATCGATCATGGATGACATGAAGGGGCGGGCCGCGGAAAAGAACCGCACCCTGCGCTTCGGTTACCGGGTGCACGTGATCGTGCGGGAGACCGAGTCAAAGGCGCGCGACGCGGCCGACCGTCTGCTGTCCAAGCTCGATGCCCAGGTGGGCGACGCAATCCGGGCCAAGTCGCTCGACTCCCAGTCGGCTGGCGTCCGGCGCCAGGCCGAGCTGCGGGAGTCGGCCGCCGCAGGTGACGGCTACGTGGAAGAGAACCTCTGGACCGGCATCGGCCGGGCCAGGTCGGGTTGCGGCGCGGCGATCGTGGGCGACCCCGACCAGGTTCTGGCTAAGCTCAGGATGTACGAATCCCTGGGCATCGAAGCGGTCATCCTGAGCGGCTACCCGCACGCCGACGAGTGCGACCTTTTCGCCCGATACGTGCTTCCGCGTCTCGATCACGCTCCGATCCATCTTGCTGCCGGGTGAGCCCGACGGAGTGAGACCTATATCGCCGCGAAGGCGTCGGTGACCCACTTCCAGTGCATACGGCCGTGGCCGGCATTGGCCGCAAGCACGCCACCTACGGTGCCATCGGCCCACGGCGCGCCCGGAAGCGTCTCGTTGAGTTGTGCCTCCGTCAGCTCGGAAAGAAGAGTCAGCGTCACCGCCCGCGACGCCTGACCGAGGGCGACAACATCGTCAAACGACTTTCCCATGTGCTTGTGCTGCCATTCGTCGGTCATGGCGTGCACTGAGGCCATTATTTCGGGCATCGTGCGTGGGTTGCCCGCATCGTCGTTACGCAGCCCAACCGGGTTGGCGTGACCGGCGACATGGCGTCGGACCATCGCCGCGAAGTTGTGCTCGATCAACGACAGGTGGGCCAGATGGTCGAGTGCCGTCCACATGTTCGACGGATCGTGTTCGCTCGGTGTCAGCCCGGTTTGCAGCTGTTCCTCGGTCAGCCCCCGGTACTCGTTGAGCAACCAGACCCGGCCCTCATGAAGTTCAATCTCAATGTCAGTTCGTCGCATTGGTCCGGTCTACTCGGCCCGTGCGTTGATGTCCATCCGGCCCTTCTGCTTCTATGCACGGTTTATGTCCACGCTTTGACATGCATCCAGTGCAAAGCGTGGACACAAACGCCCTCGTTTCGATCATTCAGTGCTAACCGCGGCGAGGCTTCCTATGGCGCTGCCGCGGCGCGGTTCACGAACGACGTTGAGGTCGACGCCGTTCGTGCAGTATCCGAGGGAGAGGCCGGTGGCCGGATCGGCCCAGGCCAGTTGGCCGGCGGCGCCGTTGTGACCGAACGCTCCGGGCGAGACGGTGCGACCCATGCCACGGAGATGTGACTTGCCGTCGCTCCCGGCCAACACCAGGCCGAGGCTGCGGTTTGCCGGAACACCGGTGAGGCGGTCGGGGAGCGTGTTGCGCACCACACTCGTGACGTTGGCGCGCACGGCCGGGTCCCAGATCGTACCGTCGTCGTGGAGAAGCCGCTGATAATAGAGGGCGAGATCACATGCGCGCATACAACCTCCGCCGCCCGGCACGCCGACGGTACGGGCCTTCGGATCATTGAAGCCGAGTAGCGCGGCAGGCGTTACTTCGGTAACGGGGAGCGAGTCGACACCGAACGCCGAACGGATCTCCTCCGTCGTCGCCGCGTCGCCGACAGTAACCAGTTCGGCAATGTTCGTCTGCTGGTCGAGCGGAATCGCAAGGAGGCGGGGAAGTCCGGCCGGGGTGGTGACGCGGTCCTGCACGACGTTGCGGAAATCGAGCCCGGTCACGCGCTCGATGATCTCGGCAAGTACCCAGTGCGCGCTGGTTGCGTGGTATTCGAACGAGGTTCCCGGCTCCCAGTTCAGCCGCCACTGGGCGAAGCGGGCCGTACGACCCGCCGACGTTGCTCCGACCGGTATCGGCATTGGCGCGTGGGGGAAGCCCGACGTGTGAAGCATGACCTGCTCGACGGTGATTTTGTCCTTTCCGTTCGTGCCGAACTCTGGGACGTAGTGGATAACCGGAAGGCTGACGTCGATCAGCCCGTCACCGATCAGCGCCCATACCGCACCGGCGACGAACGCCTTGGTGCACGAGAACACCGAATAGCGCGTCTCGAGGTTCGCGTCGCCGAACGCCTCGAACGCGACCAACTCGCCGTTGAACGCGAGTGCAACCTGGGCGGACGGAAGAAGACCTTCGTCGACTTCCTTTCGGGCTCGGGCGATGAGTGCGGCAACGGCAGCGGAATCAATCGATGTGCTCATTGCGCCACCATATGCCCTGCACGAGTCCAGATTCCCAATCGCAGGGTCGCGGTCCGATCGGGTGGGATTTCTTCGGCCCAGCCCAGGAAGTCCCGCCCAGTCACCCGGAGACCCTTCGGGATCGGAACTCCACCGGGGCTGCTAACCTTGCAGGGTTCCCTTGGACAGCTTCGGGGGTTTCTGCGCGTAAGGCGCCGTAGCCGAGGCTTGCCAAACGGTGTCACCTAGATAAAGAGAGACTGTACTTCCATGCCTGATAAGGCCAAAACCATTACTGAACACCGTCTGCACGAGACCGATACCGGTTCTCCTGAAGTGCAGATAGCCATCCTCACGGAGCGCATCAACCACCTAAACGACCACTTGAAGATGCACAAAGGCGATCATCACACCCGCCGCGGCCTTCTACAGATGGTCGGGCGCCGTCGTCGACTCCTCGACTACGTGCGCAACACCGACGTCGAACGCTACCGCGGCCTTTTGGCCAAGCACGGCCTGCGTCGATAACCAGGGTTTGACCGAAGCGGCCTCCTTGGGCCGCTTCGGTGCATTCTGGGCCCGTTCTTCGGGTGTGGAATGTAACGTTCGGCACTGCAAACCAGCAGGTAACGCCGGATTGCGGCCCGGTTTGGGCCGGGTCCACCGCTAGTGCGGCGGATCGAACCAGACTACGAACGTCGCTCAACGCGACGAAGCAGACCCAGTACACCGGGGCCTTCCACGGGCGGTCAGCTGCCAGTTGTGGACCACTCGCCAGATCAGCTGCCCAGAGCGGTTGATGAGGCGGGTGCTCGACAACTGGGAACTGACCAGGGCGGGCTCCAACTGCACGAACCTCCCAGACCGGATCGATTTCGGTTCCGGTCGGGTCCGAAACGTTCGGCGTGCAGCAAACCATCTGCGTCTCACGAAGAGACGCAGCAGAAGGAGTATCCCCATGGCAGAAGCCAAAACCGTTTCGGCGCCGATCAGCGGCACGAACAAAACCATGACGTTCTCGACCGGCAAACTTGCTCAGCAGAGCCAGGGCGCCGTAGTCGCCACCTTGGGCGGCACGTCCGTCCTCACCACCGCCAACGCTGCCAAAGGCGTCCGCGAGGGTATCGATTTCTTCCCGCTCACGATCGACGTCGAGGAGCGGGCTTATGCAGCCGGCAAGATCCCCGGTTCGTTCTTCCGTCGTGAAGGCCGTCCGACCGACGCCGCGATTCTTACCTGCCGCCTCACCGACCGCCCGCTGCGCCCGGCCTTTCCTGACGGCTTCCGCAACGAGACCCAGGTTGTGATCACCGTCATCGGTGCCGACCAGATCAACCCCCACGACGTTCTCTCGATCAACTCGGCCTCGGCCGCGCTGATGATCTCGGGTATTCCGTTTGAAGGTCCGATCGGTGCTGTTCGCATCGCATACTCGACGGAGGGTGAATGGATCCCGCATCCGACCTTCGAAGAAGGCGCCGCCAGCACGTTCGAGTTGGTCGTCGCCGGCCGCCTCGTTGAGGAGGGCGAGTACAAGGGCGACGTCGCCATCATGATGGTCGAGGCCGGTGGCACCGAAACCGCTTGGGCTTCCTACGAAGGGGGCGCCCCGAAGGTCACTGAGGATGTGGTGGCCGATGGCCTCATGGCGGCGAAGACCTGGATCAAAGAATCGATCGCCCTCCAGAAAGAACTTGTCAGCGTCGCCGGGTCGCGTCCGACCATGAGCTACACGCCCGTTCTCGACTATGGCGACGACGTGATGAAGGCAGTTGAGAAGGTCGGGAAGAAGATCCTCGATCCGGTCACCCAGATCATCATCAAGGCCGAACGCAACGCCGCCACCGACGCCGCGACCATCGAAATCCTGGCCAAGCTCTCAGGCGATTTCGCCGGCAGGGAGAAGGAAATCAAGGAAGCCGTTCGTTCGCTGACGAAGAAGATGGTCCGCAACCGCGTCGTGAAGACCGGTATCCGCATGGATGGCCGGGGTCCGAGAGACCTGCGTCCGGTCAGCGCGGAAGTCGGCCTCATCCCGACCGCTCACGGCACCGGCCTGTTCCAGCGCGGCGAAACGCAGGTGCTGAATGTATGCACACTTGCCATGCCGAAGATGAACCAAATGCTCGACACGCTCGAGCCGGTCACGAAGAAGTACTTCATGCACCACTACAACATGCCACCCTCGGCCAACGGTGAAACAGGTCGCGTCGGTTCGCCGAAGCGGCGGGAAATCGGCCACGGCAAGTTGGCCGAACGTGCACTTCTCCCCGTGGTTCCGAGTCAGGAAGAGTTCAGTTACGCGCTGCGTCTCGTTTCGGAAGTCTTGGCGTCCAACGGTTCGACCTCGATGGGTTCGGTCTGCTCGGCATCGCTGTCGCTCATGGATGCCGGTGTGCCGATAAAGGCCGCTGTCGCGGGTATTGCGATGGGCCTGATCTTCGACGACGGTAAGTACACAACGCTTACCGACATTCTCGGTTCCGAAGACGCCTTCGGCGACATGGACTTCAAGGTGGCCGGTACGTCGGAATTCGTGACCGCTCTGCAGCTCGACACCAAGATCGACGGCATCCCGACCGATGTTCTCGCCGCTGCGCTCCAGCAGGCCAAAGAAGCCCGGCTCGCGATCCTCGCGGTCATGAACGCGGCGATCTCGGCTCCCCGTAGCGAGGTCAACGAGACCGCACCGAAGATCGTGTCGTTCGAGATCCCCATGGACAAGATCGGCGAGGTGATCGGCCCGAAGGGCAAGGTCATCAACGCCATGCAGCAAGAGACCGGCGCCGACATCACCATCGACGACGATGGCCGCGTCGGCATCGTGTCGATCGGTTCGGTGAACGGCGCTGCCGTCACCGAAGCCCGTCGTCGTATCGAGTTGATCCTCGATCCGCCCAAGGCTGAAGTTGGTGCCATCTACATGGGCAGGGTTGTTTCCACGACCAAGTTCGGCGCATTCATCAATATCCTCCCCGGCCGCGATGGTCTGTTGCACATCTCGAAGATCGGCAAGGGCCAGCGGGTCAACAACGTCGAAGACGTCGTAAACCTGGGCGATGCCGTCGAGGTTCGCGTCGACGACATCGACGCTCAGGGCAAGGTTTCGCTCAGTTGGGCCGATCAGCCGGCAAGCGAGCCGGGTTCGGGCCGCGAGGACCGCGCGCCACGCGAGGATCGTGGAGATCGTGGAGATCGTGGAGACCGTGGTGGTCGCGACGGTCGCGACGGTGGCCGTGGTGGTCGCGACAGTGGGCGCGATGGTGGCCGTCCCGAACGTGCCCCCCGGGCTGACCGGGTCGAGGCTTCGGCCGGTGGCGCTCCCGTTGTGAGCTTCGAGGAGTCGTTTGATGCGGAGATCGCCGCTGAGTTCGGTGACCTCGGTCCGGCACCGGCCGAAGGTGACGCCGGTGCTTCCCGAAGCGGAGGCGACCGGGGCGACAGTGGCCCGCGCCGCAACCGCAGCCGCGGTCCCCGCCGCTAACGGCCAGCAGACTCTGACGGAAGGCCGGGCCCGAATGCGGCCCGGCCTTCCTCGCGTTCCGGCATGGAACTCGGACGATCCAGCACCCGACTCGCCGGTAGCCGCTCCCGACCGGCCGTCGTGGGTCTCCCAACTACGTGATCTGTGTGGGTGGATGCGGATGTTTCTGCATGAGTTGGGGACGTTACTAAAGGGGGTGTCCCGGAGCCACGAAGACGAAGCAATTAGAACTGACCGAAGAAGGCGGCGACCTCCCGACTCTCGCCGGGGCGGCGGGTCCAGACGTTGGCAAGGCGCCACCCGTCCCATTTGTGGGCGTTGTTGAGGTACTCGATGGTCTTCATCGGGACCGCGCAACGGTCGTAGGTCGTCGTGACCCGTGCGTCGGTCCGTACGATCAGGCCCGCCTCAGAGGATGGGCAGCCGTTCACATTGCGCCAGACCCTGACGGTATCGCGAAAGCCGATCCAGTCGAACTCGGGATCGCCGGGTGCGATGCCGCCCTGGTAACGGACCCGCTGGTCCTTCGCTCCATGCATCAGCAGTATCGGCACGGGACCCGTGGGTTTGAGCGAGTTCTGCGTCGTGCCGATCGTGCCCGATCCAACCGCGATCGCCCGCACCAAGGATGGGTTCTCGGTCGCAAACCGCTGCGCCATGAACGCACCGTTGGAGAAGCCGACCATGAACACCCGGTCCCTGGGAACGTTGTACTCAGCGACGAGTCTTTCAATAAGCGTTCGCAGGAATCCGACGTCGTCGGCGTTCTGCTTCCAGCCGCTGCCGCAGCAGAACTGGGCGTTCCAGCCGGGTGGCAACCCTTGCCTGGTTGGCGACACAGCGTCGGGGTACACGACGACGACTTCTGCTGGGAAGGCGTTGTGTAGGGCGGTGTAATACGCCAGTTGGCGCCCGTCGCCCCCGAACCCGTGCAGGGCGACGACGAGGCTCTTCGGCTTAGTCGTGGCACCGTGCCGCCCGCTGACAAGGTAGTTGCGTTTCGAACCCTGAAACTCAAATGATGACTTGCGACCGAGGAGAACGGAGCGGTCGCGGCCGGTGAAGACGACGAACACGGTCAAGCCAAGAAGCAGGAGCACCGCAGCCAAAACTCCACTAAGAACGACCACGAACCTCTTCCATCTCTTTTTCAACGCCAAGCACCCGAGAGTAGTGGGTCCTCTCGGCCTATCGCCTCACCACCCCGGCAAGGCTGCACTAACGTCGTACCCCTCATGGCTCGCTTCGAAGAACACGTCCGCTCTACCCAACTCGAATCGGGCGTTACGGTGGTCACCGAACATATGCCTAGCTCGCTCTCCGTTACGACGGGGGTCTGGGTCAACGTGGGAAGTCGCGACGAGCTTCCAGCGCAGGCCGGGTGCTCACACTTCCTGGAGCATCTTCTGTTCAAGGGAACCGATTCCCGCAACGCACTTGACATCGCGCAGGCCATCGACGCGGTCGGAGGGGAAATGAACGCGTACACGACGAAGGAGTACACGGCCTTCTACACCCGCACCGTGGCCGACGACGCGGCGCTCAGCCTCGACATCCTCTGCGACATTGTGAGTCGCCCGGCGCTTCGGTCGGAGGAAGTCGATTCCGAACGGCAGGTCATCCTCGAAGAGATCGCTATGCGCGCGGATGATCCGGGTGACCTTGTGCACGACGTCATTCACGAGTCGATCTTTCCCGGCCACGGGCTCGGGAGAGACACCGCTGGCACCGTTGAGACCGTTGCAGCCACGACCCGCGGGCACATCGAAGACTTCCTTGATACTACGTACACCTATGATTCGATCGTCGTCGCGGTAGCTGGAGCCGTCGATCACGAGTCGACCGTGCAACAGGTGCGTGAGCAGCTCCGTCGCGCGCCCGCCGGTGAGTCGGCCCAACGTGAACGACCGCTGGCGCCCAGGATTGCGTGCACGGTCGTTGAGGACGACACCGAGCAGACCCACATGGTGATTGCCTTCCCGGGCATGACCCGTGATGACCCCGATCGCTTTGCGATGAGTGTGCTGGATCACGTGTTGGGCGGTGGGATGTCGAGCCGGCTGTTCCACGAGATCCGTGAGAAGCGCGGCTTGGCGTATTCCGTCTACTCGTACCGTGCGTCGTATGCCGACGCCGGATTCGTCGGCATCTACGCGGGTACCGCCCCGAAGCGCACGATCGAGGTCCTCGACCTCATTGCGAGTGAACTGGATCGGCTCCGACTGCACAGCCTCACCGATGAAGAACTCCGTCGGGCAAAAGGGTCGGTTCGGGGTGCGACGGCACTCAGCTTGGAGGACTCGGGC
This sequence comes from Acidimicrobiia bacterium, assembly GCA_031383405.1. Taxonomy (GTDB): domain Bacteria; phylum Actinomycetota; class Acidimicrobiia; order Acidimicrobiales; family JANYDT01; genus JANMZO01. The sequence goes on from JANMZO010000266.1 coordinate 31,962, forward strand.
GCGCGCATGACCCGGATCGGTCGCGGCCAGCTTCTGATGGGTGAGATCACCCCGGTCGAGGAACTGCTGGCCAGAACGGAATCGGTGAGCGCCGCCGATATCCAACGCGTGATCGAGCGGTTCCTCTCGGGACCGGCATGTATCGCTGCCGTGGGGCCGCTCGCAATGGCTGATATCGCCGATCATCCGCTACTTTCGAACCCGAGCCGCAACTGACCTTGCCGAAACTCATAGGATCAAAGGACCAAAGGACCTTCAAACATGCGTGTTGTAGTTTTTGGAGCAGCGGGCCGAATGGGCGCCGAAGTGTGCCGCACGGTGCACGCCGACCCCGACCTCGAACTTGTTGCCGCCGTTGATCCGTTCCATGCCGGAAAGGACCTTCGGGCCGTCACCGGCGGAGTGCACATCGCAGGAATGCAGATTGCCGCGACCGGCGATGAGATCCTGCGCACGAACCCCGACGTGTGCGTCGACTTCACCCATCTCGACGCCGCAGTCCCGAACATTTTGTGGTGCGCCGAGAACGGGGTCCACTGCGTTGTCGGAACGACCGGTTTCACAGAGGCGCACATCGCTTCATTCAGGGAAGCGTTCACGAAGAGCAATTGCCTGATTGCCGCGAACTTTGCGATCGGTGCCATCTTGATGATGCGCTTTGCTGAGCAGGCTGCTCCGTACTTCGAGACCGCCGAGGTCATTGAGTTCCATCATGACCAGAAGATCGACGCCCCGTCAGGCACCGCCATGGCCACCGTGGCACGGATGGCGGCCGCGAAGAATGCGTGGGCCGAGGATCCGACCAGGAAGGAGGTCCTTGCGGGTAGCCGTGGGGGTCGGGGGGCTGGTGACATCCGGATCCACGCGGTGCGGATGCGCGGCATGGTCGCAAGCCAGGAGGTAATCCTTGGCACCACCGGTCAGACACTGGTGATCCGTCACGACACCACAGACCGTACGAGCTTCATGCCCGGCGTGTTGATCGGCGTGAAGAAGATCGCTCATCACCCGGGCGTGACGTTCGGGCTCGACAGCTTCCTCTAGATCTCTTGGGGGCGCAGCCCCCGAAGATCTAGCAGGGTTATGAAAACCAACGCCGAAGCCTCTCCTACTTCTTGAAGAAGCCCTTCACCGCGCCCGCCCGCTTGGACCCGATTCGCAACACGATGATTACGGTGGTGGTGACTGTGAGGACCAACAGCCACTTCGAGTATTTCGCGTTGAAGCTCAGGAATGAGTTGATCGGTCCTTCGACCTGTTTGGAGAACAGTCGCAATGACGCAACCACGGCAACTGTGCCGATCACGTCGAGGGTGAAGAAGCGCTTCGGGTTGAGGCGGGCCGCCCCGGCCAGGACGCAGATGATAGGTCCGGCGAAGAACAGGGCCATGACCGTGCCGGCCTTAACGAAGAAGTTACGGGTCGAGTCCATCGCCGGCTTGCCGAGAGCGTCTTCAAAAAAAGCGATCGCCCGATCGCCGTAGATCCAGCCCAGCAGGAAGTAGATCGGGTCGGAGGCGAGAAGGCGGATCACGCCGATGCCCATGAACGGCAGCAGGTCAACCTTCGGCGAAGCGATAACCATGTACCGGTATCTGGGTGACAGGGCCATCAGCGTGAGCGGATGGTTCTTGAGCAATTCCGGAGCCGCTCCGCCGGTGGCGAAGCCGAGGATCCACAGGCCGGCGACACAGGCGATGAGAGCGCCCCCGAGCCACTTGGGGTGGCCGGACGAGTCGGGGGATTCCAGGGTCTCTGACTCCACGTTCTCGTTGTCCATGATCCATCGACGCTACTTGGTCCCGATTGCGAGGCGCGTCACGTCGGTTGGGTCACTGGTGCACTGAAGCGGAAGTGCGTTGAATGTCGAGGGGGAAGAAATCCCGGTTTACGGCCGTGGCCCGCGTGTGACGTTCAGGCGGCAGGCGCGACTGCGGAGCTCAACGCGGTCTCGATTGCCGTTTCCTGTCGGCTGGTCAGCCGACGCCACAACGCCACGTAGCTGTGGTGCACGAGTCCGTCGGGAAAATATCCGGCCGCTTCGAGCTCGTCGTGGAAACGGGGAAGGTTGCGCCACGTGACGCCCGCGTCGAGGTGGTGGGCGATGTGCCATCCGGTGTGGAAGGGGACCATCCAGAACCTGGCCATCAGGCCCTGCTTGCAGTGGTGGGTGACGAGGCGCTCGTCGGAACTGGCGGTCATGCCCCCGTGCTCGGCGATTGCCCGCAACCGGTTGATCACCCGCCACACCGTCATCCACGGAGCGAACCACAGAACCGGCCAAGCCCACCAACCGACGGTGAACGAGAGAACAACGATCAAGACAATCTGCACACTTAGGATCTTGACAACCGACATGCGGGCGATTGGACTCCTGAGGCCTCGGAGTAAGCCGCGGAATATCTTGAGACCTGACTGTCCGCTGGCATCGCGACGCATTTTGCGGATGAATGAAGCCTTGGTTATCGGGTAACCCGCGTAGAGGGATTTGTCGGGCTCATCGGGTCCGAGCGCATTGCGATGGTGCGCCATGTGCGATCGCCGGTACGCTCCCTGGGAGACGAATGCGGGCGCGTTGACGAGCCACACCCCGGCGAGGTCATTGAGTTTCTGGCTCGAGAAGAGGAGACGGTGGGCCGACTCATGCCCGAGGATGCCGAAGAGTCCGTGACCGCGGCCCATGAGGACGAAAACCGGAATCCAAAGCGGCCACCATCGGGTCTGCGACACGACCCACTGCGTGCCGAGAATGAGACCGAGCGTCTGCGACCACACGGAGACGATGGTCAGAACGTTGCGGACGTTTGCTATGCGGCGCAGGTCGGCCCTCATCGGCATGTGTGCCATCCCTCTCGCGTTCAACCGTTCCGTCGGAAGAACCTCGGGCAGGAGTCGGGCATCGGGCAGCATGGTGATGGCCATGCGGATTATATTACATTGTGTAGTCAAATGAAGCAAGTTAGTAACAACGAACCCAACGAACCCAACGAACCCAACGCTGTGGCGACCCTGCGTCCGCTAAGCGCGAGGTCGGTTATTGCCAGTACCTTGCTCGGCACGCGCCCGCCGTCACTTCCGGGTCGGCAGTTGGTCCGGTCGTGCGAGATCCTCGGGATAGCCGGAGGAACAGCCCGGGTGGCGATGACGCGAATGGTCGCCACGGGTGAGTTGGCGGTGGAGGATGGTCGTTACACGTTGATCGGACCGCTGCGGGAACGCCAGCGTCGGCAGGACGAGAGTCTGCAAGGTGCTTCGGATCCCGAAGCCGGCTCACACGGTGCCCCATGGTCATTGTTCGTGATCGATGGGGGCGGGCCCCGGTCGGCAGGCGAGCGTTCGATGCTCCGGACCACGCTTCTCCGATATCGCTACGGCGAAGTACGTGAAGGCGTGTGGTCCCGTCCGGCGAACCTTTCGACGCTAGATCACGCGCGAGCGGCCATCGCAACCCACGCCGCACATTGGCTGGCCGCCCCGGACGATGCACCCTCGCTGGTCGGCGCCCTGTGGGATCTGGGGTCCTGGTCGAATGAGGCGCAGCGCCTCCGCGACGCGATGAATCGGGGCAAGCGGGACCTCAACCGTTCCCGGAGCGACACCCTGCCGGAGAACTTCGCTCTCGACGCAGCGGTTATCCGTCACCTTCAGGCCGACCCCCTGCTCCCGTCGGCGCTGTTACCCGCCGACTGGCCCGGACGGGACCTGCGGCTCGAGCGCGAGACGTTCGATGCAGCGTTCAACCGCGTGTGGCGCGCCGCCCTGCGGTTCGCATGATTCATCGTCCCGCTGTTTGATGGCGGTGGGCCCGGCCTCCACTTCGTTTCGGCACCCACCGCTGTCGGCCGTTCATTCGGGCTCAGAGCTGCACTTACTCGCTACGCTCGCTCTTTCCGCTTTCGCCGACGGCCAGCTTCCAACGTCGTTTCGCTAGGGCCCCGGTCAAGTATGCGGCTCGCGTGATTTTATGGTCCACGGTCAAGCATCGCGAGCGCCCGATCTGACTGCGCCGCCGGCGGGCCCCGGCGCCGGAGCGCTCCTGTGCGTGGGCTCTCCGACTCACCGCTGTGCGTCTGCGTGATGTGGCTGTCATCGTTCTCTCAGTTCATTGACGTTACGCTTCGGGCGTCCCTTCTCTGCGTAGAGCCCCGTTCGCCATGAAATCCCGTTCCACGACCTTCGCTGCGTTCACGACCTTCCTGTTGATGTTCGCGTTCGGCTTCGCGGGGGCGTTCGCCGTGGTTCAGCATAGGAACAAGTCGTCCGACCCGGTGGTGGATAGGACCGATGGCGTCGTCGACTCGACCGTGTCCGACTCCACGATTCCGCTCGGTCTTGATTCCACGATCGCCGATTCGTCCCTTGCCGATACAACCCAGCCGCCGCCGGAATCGACGCCTCCGACTCAGCCGAAGCCAACCGTCCCGCCCGCACGGTCCACTCCACCGCTCTCGACTGCGGGTGCGGTTCTCTCAGCGCCTGGTGCCCCCGAGCCGCGCCAGTTGAACGCCAACGACGTCTGCAGCAGCCTGGCCCGCACCGGCTCGGCCGACCTCTGCGACACCTTCACGATCGGTAATGCACAGTTTGCCTGGGTCTTCGAAGGGGGAGGGGAAGGGGTCGACCTGCTCGCCGCCGATGCTGACCTTCCGGATGTGTACACCGTCCAACTGCGGGCGAACAGCCTCCCGGCCCAGCCCCCCCGGATCGTCGATGTCACAGGCGACGGCCAAGCGGAGATGGTCCTCGGGTGGCGTGGTGAAGACGGACTGCTCCAGGTCGACATCGTCGAGGCCAGAGGTCGATCCCTCGTCGTCACCTTGCACCTGGAGTTGGTCGACGGACGGGTCTCAGCCGGTGGAGGTTCTCTCGATGTGTGGAACGGCATTCCGCAGAGCGGCGACGATCCCACGAGCCCGAGCAGCTTCGATCGCTGGACCTACGAGAAGCGTGGCGGACGCTGGGTTGCCAGCGCCGAACGCGACGACAACCCGCCGAGTGGCCAGCTCTAGCCCGGTGTGATCGTTCACGGTGTCGGCGCCTCGGTGGCCAGGTCCGTCTAGCAGCGGTGTCAGCCTTCGACGTGATCGTTCACCATGCGGGCGCCTCGGTGGGCCGGGTTCCGCCTAGCAGCGGTGACAGCCCTCGACGTGATCGTTCACCATGCCGGAGGACTGCATGAACGCATACATCGTCGTGGGGCCCACAAATCGAAATCCGCGCTTCCTCAGCTCTTTCGACATCGCCTTTGATTCGGCGGTTTCGGCATCGATCGGGTCCTCGGGGGTGAGGCCGGCCCGGCGGTCTGGCGGTGCGAACGACCAGACCAGTTCGTCGAGTGACTCGCCCCGCTCGATCATCGCTGCGGCGACCCGGGCGTTCGAGATCGCGGCGGCTATCTTGGCCCCGTTGCGAATCACACCCGGGTTGGCCATCAATCGGGCGATGTCATGGTCGCCGAACCCGGCGACCGTCTCGATGTCGAAATTGGCGAAGGCCGCCCGGAACGTCTCGCGTTTGCGCAGAATGGTGATCCAGGACAGGCCGGCCTGCATTCCTTCAAGCGTGATCTTTTCGAACACCCTGTTCTCCCCATGGAGCGTGACGCCCCATTCGGTGTCGTGATAGCGCTGGTACAGGTCGTCGTCGGCGCACCAGGAGCAGCGAACGACTCCGTCGGATCCCTGGTGGAGTCGTTGGTTCATCGCAAGATCCTCGCGCGCCCGGACGACCGACACTTTTTCATGCGACGCATCGGGGCGCTGAACACTAGAGTTCACGGTCGATACAGCGATGCCAGTCATGGTGGGCGCATAGCCGCACGAAAGAGATCAGTTATGGCCAGATTTGGTGAAGTTCTAACGGCAATGGTCACTCCCTTTGATGTGAACGGGGCCCTCGACCTCGACGCCGCTCAGGTTCTGGCCAAGTGGCTGGTCGATCGGGGCAACGACGGCCTGGTTGTTGCCGGTACCACCGGAGAATCCCCGACCCTCACCGACCAGGAGCAGTTGGATCTCATCAAGGCTGTTTGTGAAGCGGTGACCGTTCCGGTGATCGCTGGCGCCGGATCGAACGACACGCCCCACGCCATCCATCTCACCAAGGCCATGGCCGGGCTTGGCGCCGCGGGTGTTCTGACGGTTACTCCGTACTACAACCGTCCGTCACAGGTCGGTATCGCCAACCACTTCCGGGCCGTGGCTGCGTCGACCGAGCTTCCCGTGATCCTGTACGACATCCCGGTCCGGACCGGCCGAAAGATCGAGAACGCGACACTCTGGAATCTCGCGCGTGAAGTGTCGAACATCATCGCCGTGAAAGACGCGGCGAACGATGTTGCGTCAAGTGCCACCCTGATGGCCCATGCTCCCGCCGGGTTCGAATTGATCAGCGGCAACGACAACCAGACCCTACCGCTGATGGCGATCGGGTGTACGGCCGTAATTGGCGTGGCCACCCACTGGTCGGGAATGGAGCACAAGGAGATGATCACGTCGTTCAAGAAAGGCGACGTCGACCATGCCCGTCGCGTCAACGCCCGGTTACTTGAGTCCTACGTGTTCGAAGGCAGCGATACGACTCCCAACCCGCAACCGTCGAAAGCCATGATGCGCACGCTCGGGCTGAAAGTCGGGTACTGCCGACCTCCGATGGATGGCGAGCCGAGCACGCTCGAAGACACCGCCCGTTCGGTATGGAGCAACCTACAGGCAAGCGCATGACGCCGAGCGCCCGCAAAGGCGCGACGAAACCGGCCGGGGTGAAACCGGTTGCCCCCCTGGGTACTGCGGGTCGTACAACCTCCGACTCTGCTGCTTCGCCGGTCCGCGTGATCTTCCTCGGCGGCCTCGGTGAGATCGGGCGAAACTGTACGGTCGTAGAAGTCGAAGGTCGCCTGATGCTGATCGACGTCGGTCTCATGTTCCCCGAAGACGACATGCCCGGCATCGACCTGGTGTTGCCCGACTTCACCTTTCTGCGGGAGAACGCCGACCGGATCGAAGGGGCAATCCTCACCCACGGCCACGAGGACCATGTGGGCGGATTGTCGTATCTCCTGCGCGATGTTTCGTTTCCCCTGTTCGCCACGCAACTCACCTTGAACCTGGCCCGCGGCCGAATTGAAGAAGCGGGTCTCACCGGTCGCACGAGTTTCAATCCCGTCGCCGACGGCGAGCGGCGCAAAATCGGGCCATTCGACGTCGAATTTATCCCCGTCGCCCACTCGGTGCCTGATTCCCTGGGAGTTGCGTTCCACACGCCGCAGGGCGTCATCTACCACACCGGTGATTTCAAGCTCGACCTGACGCCGATCGACGGCCGTATTACCGATCTTGCCCGTATCGGTGCTATCGGAAAGGATCCGGGAATTCGACTTCTGCTCTCAGACTCCACCAACGCCGAATCCGACGGGCATACCGAGTCGGAAAAAGTCATCGGCAAGAACCTGTCCAACATCATCCGCGACAACTCGGGGAAGCGTTTGATCGTCGGCTGTTTCGCCTCGCATATCCACCGGGTCCAGCAGGTAATTGAGGCCGGTGTGGCTTCGGGCCGAAAGGTCACGACGTTGGGTCGATCGATGCGTCGCAACATTCAGATCGCGCGTGAAATGGGTAAGCTCACCGTCCGCGACGAGGACCTCTTCGACATCGAGAAGCTCGGGGATCACGATCCGAGCAGGGTGCTGATTCTTTCAACCGGTTCGCAGGGCGAACCGATGTCGGCCCTGTCCCTGATGGCGGCGGGAGAGAACCGGTTCGTGAAGATCGGTCCCAACGACACCGTTCTGCTGTCCTCCCATGCGATTCCCGGCAACGAAACCAGTGTCGGTCGGGTAATCGACGGTCTGACCCGCCTCGGGGCCGACGTGATCCATTCGGGTCTCGCCAAGATTCACGTATCCGGCCACGCCAAGCGCGAGGAGTTGAAAACGCTGCTCTCCGTCGCCAAACCGAAATATTTCATTCCGATCCACGGAGAATACCGTCATCTCACGCATCACACGCGACTGGCCATGGACATGGGCGTTTCGCCGTCAAACATCTTGCTGTGTGAAGATGGCGACAGCGTGGTGCTGACCGAGGCGGGTATCGACTTCGGTGACACCGTCCCTGCGGGCTTCCTTTACGTCGACGGCATCGTCGGCGACGTCGGGCAGGGAGTCCTGCGTGACCGCAAGGTGCTCTCCAACGAAGGTGTGGTGGTGGTGATCGTGACCGTCGATGAACAGGGTGGTGAGATCGTCACCGGCCCCGAAATCATTACCCGCGGGTGGGTCTACGCCCCGGAGGCGGAAACGCTCCTCGGCGAAGCGACAGAAGTTATCCGCAAGAAGTTGCTCGACGCGATGGGTGACGGCGGTACCGACATCGAGTCGATGAAACGCACTGTTCGTCAGGCCACCGGCAAATTCGTAAGTGAACGAACGAAGCGTCGGCCGATGATCGTTCCGGTCATTATCGAGGTCTGAAGCCTCGCGGCCGTGCTCAGGCCGCTGTCGCGTTCCTCGGAAACAGGAGTGGCCTCACGTGGGCCGTGCCGCCCCGGTACTGGCTGGCCATCGGGAGAAAGCGTTCGGCTACCTCGGCGTGGGTGACCTTACCGCTCCGGACGGCTCGGCGAAGGAGATCCTCGGCCCGACCCGGTCGCGCGTCGATCATGAGCAGGTCCACGGTGGTACGGACGGGCGTGGTGACCACAGCCCCGCTGTCGAGCGTCATGACGTCTTCGGCGCGGAGGTCCGATCGACGCGTCACGATGGCCAGGGGATTGGGGTGACGGTCACCGCGTGACGCGATGACCTGGGGAAGACCACGTCGTTCAAAGCCGGGGAAGCCGTGCAACGCGGCGGCGGTGACATGGGAGAGCGCCGACGGGTAGCGACGATCCGCGCTGGCCAACCAGGCGCCGATACACATGCGCTCCCATGTGGGCTCCGTGAAGGGAAGGACGTACACACTCCGGCAGAGAGGAATAAAGCGGGCGAGGTTCACGCGCCGATCTATCTGTCGCTCCGTATATCCGAGCCCGATCAACTGCCAACGGGCGATCACCCCGTGTTGTGTTGACATGAGACTAGCGAATAACTCATCAATAATCATGAAATACATTCAAATATATGGAAACCCACGCGTCAAGCGGTCGTTGCATTCGGGTGCAGCTTGCGAATGATGTCGTCCTGCTACGGTTGTTTGCACTGTGCCTTCCTCCCAGCGGCCTTCCCCTCGCTCGGGCGGTACGAGGGCTTCGGCATCTCGTGCACGCTCAGCTTCTGCCAAGCGGGCTCCGTCGCGAGCGCGCGCGACCCGTCCCTCGGTTGTGTCCGGTGTCCGGAGGTTTTTCGCTCGACACCTCGGCAGCCAATCCGACGACGTGTGGGGTCTGGTCCTGGTGGTCATCGGGCTTCTCGCCGGACTCGGCATGGGACTCAACCTCACGGGTCCGTTCGGGCGACTCGTGCGAGACGCCACCGGAGCGTCCCTCGGCACGGCGAAGTTCCTGGTTCCGGTTGCGCTTGTCGCGATTGGATGGAGCATGATCCGGGGTCGGGTGTACAAAGAACCGATTCCGGTTGGAATCGGCTCCGCCTTTTTGATCGTAGCGGCGACCGGATTGTTTCACCTCCGCAACGGATCACTCCCGTGGGGTACCCCGGTTGTTCGTCTCCGCTCCGGTGGCGGGTTGCTGGGGCTGGTCGTGGCCGAGCCCCTGCAGAAGGTCATCGCCACGTGGGGTTCAGTCCTCGTCCTCGGCGTATTGGCAGTGATAGGCCTACTTATCTTTGCCCGGCTCGGAATCCGCGAAGCGGTCGACCGCACGGCGACGCGTGTGGCGCCCGTGGGGGGTGCAGCGGGTCGTGGCCTCCGCTCCTTGTTCTCATTGGGCGATGAGGAGGAGGAGATCGATGAGATGGCCGACGCGCCGCTGAATGAAAGCTCTCGATCGAAGCGCATCAATCGGCCGGCCCGGTTCTCGAAGGCGCTCGTCGCGGCAGGCGCCGTCGCGCAAGCACCGGGTCGCCGGCCGACGGCGCCGCCGCTGCGGACCGAGCGGCGGTCGTTCCACTACGCCCTCCCGGAGTACGACGATATCGAACCTTATCCCGACGGTTCGGCCACCGGCACCTACGACCGAGGGTTCGGAGACCACGACCGCGACGGTGCAGAACTCATCAACCTGGTCGCCGACGCCAAGCCCAAGAAGAAGCGGGCCCGAAAAGGAAAGGTCGTCGACGGCGACGCGAAAGGTTGGCTCGGCGACGACCGGCGTCTCGACACGGTCGACCTCGCCGCCGCAGACGCCGCCGCGGCCGCAGCAGCGGCAGTCCGCGGTCGCGTGAAGATAACCTTCCCGCCTGAACCGGTATGGACCGAGGAACAGCCCACGGCGGAGTCGGTTCCTTTGCCGGGTCTGGACCCCCGGAAACCCGCCATTGTCTGGAAGCTGCCGCCCCGCTCGATTCTGAAGAAGGGCAAGGCGGTGGAGATTGACAGGCGCGCGGTTGAATCGCTTGGTCGCATCCTCGAAGAAGCGCTCGCCGCTCACGGCGTGGAAACCCGCCTGGTCGGTATGACCGTCGGGCCGACCGTTACGCGCTTTGAACTGGAGCTCGCCCCCGGTGTGAAGGTCGCGAAGGTTACGGTTCTGCAAAAAGACATCGCATATGCGATGGCCACCGCCGATGTCCGGATCCTGGCACCGATCCCCGGCAAGTCGGCCATCGGTGTCGAGGTACCGAACCGGCAGCGCCAACTTGTGGCGGTCGGCGACGTGCTCAACACCCCGGATGCAAAGGCATTCCCCGGGCCGCTGAGTGTGGCGATCGGTCGCGACATCGACGGCAAGCCGGTAATGGTCGACCTGGCGAAGATGCCCCATGTTCTGGTGGCCGGTACGACGGGTTCCGGCAAGTCGAGCTGCATCAACTCGTTGCTCACCTCGATCCTCATGCGGTCTACGCCGGAGGAGGTTCGCATGATTCTGATCGACCCGAAGATGGTCGAACTCAGTCAGTACAACGGGCTTCCGCATCTCCTCACGCAGGTCGTCACCAATCCGAAGAAGGCGGCCAGCGCACTGCAGTGGGCCGTCGACGAGATGGAGCGCCGCTACGAGCTGTTGGCCAAGCTTGGCTTCCGCGATGTGACCGGATACAACGCGGCATGCGAACGTGGTGACCTGCTCGATCCCTACGCGAACGACCCGGCCGGTGGCATTGGACTTCCGCCCGCACCGTTCTACGAGAAGATGAGTTTCATTCTCATCGTCGTCGACGAGCTCGCCGATCTCATGATGGTCGCGGCCCGCGACGTCGAAGAGTCCATATGTCGCATAGCTCAGAAGGCCCGCGCCGTCGGCATCCATCTGGTGATTGCGACCCAGCGACCGAGCGTGAACGTGATCACCGGGTTGATTAAAGCCAACGTCCCCTCACGCTTCGCCTTTGCCGTAAGCTCACTTACTGATTCGCGGGTCATCATCGACCAACCCGGTGCCGAAAAGCTGATCGGGCAGGGCGACATGCTGATGCTCACCGTGTCATCCAACGTGCCTCACCGCGTACAGGGCAACTTCGTCAGCGAAGAGGAAATTCGCGCCGTGGTGTCGTTCTGGCGCAAACAGAACGAGAACGTAATCCAGTCCCTGCCCGGGGTGAAAGAAGCCGCCGAACCCGGCACCCGCGAAGCGTCGAGCGGGTTTGTCGACTTCTCCTCCGACGGCGGAGTAGAGCGAATTGAATCCGCCACCCCGAAGATGATCGGCGGTACGCAGGGGGCCTTTGTCTACGGCGGGGTCGAAGAGCTCTCGGGCAGGTCGGGTGGCAGCAGCCTGTTCGGCGATGATGACGATGGCGACTCCGACGACATGCTCGACGCGGCGATGGAACTCGTCGTGCGCTCACAACTGGGATCCACCTCAATGTTGCAGCGCAAGCTCCGGGTCGGCTTTTCCCGTGCCGGTCGCATCATGGACCTGCTCGAGAACAAGGGCATCGTCGGACCGTCGACGGGATCCAAGGCCCGTGAAGTTCTCATGACGGTCGAAGAACTGGAAGCGCTGATCAAGCGTCGCGGCTGAGCGGGCACTGCCCGAACCGACCTGGACCCGGCGACACCTGTCGCCCAACTGACCGGGCGCCCCTCCCCAACTCGACATCTGCTGCGTGGCCCTGGTCGGGGATTTGCCGGGTTGGGGACGGCTGGGGACCATGGTCAAATTTCAGCTGCGCCGGCCAATTCGCTTTTCACAACCTTTCCGAGGGCGTTGCGCGGGAGCGCGTCGAGGAAACGGATGGAGCGTGGTTGTTTGAAGCGGGCCAGATGAGCCGCGGCATGATCGAGGATGCTCTGCTCCAATTCGGCGGTCGCCCCGGAACCTTGAGCCGCCACGACGTACGCAACCACCGTCTCTCCCCATTGTGGATCGGGCATACCGGCTACCGCGCATTCGGACACTGACGGGTGCAGCCGCAATGCCTCTTCGACTTCTCGGGGGTACACGTTGAAGCCGCCCGTGATGATCAGGTCCTTGGAACGACCGACGATCCTCAGGTACCCGTCAGGGTCGAACTGACCGATGTCACCGGTGAGAAACCATCCGTCGTCGTCGAAGGCCGCCTCGGTTGCTTTCGGGTTCTCCCAGTATGTGCGCATAATATTTGGGCCGCGCAGTAAAATCTCTCCGGGCTCACTGACGGATGCATCGGGGTCTCCGGCGAGTCGTACTTCCACGCCGGGAAGCGCCAGGCCGACGGACCCGGCCCGACGGTCACCGTCGTAGGGGTTCGAAACGTTCATGATCGTCTCGGTCATGCCGTAACGCTCAACAATCGTCTGGTGGCCGTTCGTACCAAGCGCTCTGAACACGTCGGGGGCGAGGGGTGCCGAACCCGAGACGCACAATCGGAGGGTGCTCAACTCACCGACCCGGGCCGACTCGGCGAAACGAATCCACATCGTCGGTACGCCGAACAGCAGAGTCGCCCGTTCAGATCGCACGACGTCGAGTATTGCGTCGACATCGAAACGGGGGACGATCACCGCGCTGGCACCGGCCAACAAGGTGCCGTGGATGCCGACGCCGAGCCCGTGCATGTGGAACAGCGGGAGGGCCAGAACCAACCGATCCCCGGAGGTCCAACGCCACGCGATCCGAAGTGCTTCCGCGCTGGCGAGGATGTTGCCGTGGCTCAAGACCACTCCCTTGGGCTTGCCGGTCGTGCCGGAGGTGAACATCAGCATCGCTGGTTCGTCGGTGTCGGCCTGATCGAGCGAATGGTCACCGAGCCTCGGAGCCGTGTTCGCCTCGTCGACCAACGCTCCGGGTGTGGCCGAGTTGGTGAGCGGAAGCCTGCTCTGGTCATCGAGTACGGCGAATCCCGGGCGCGCCTGCTCGGCCACCGCGCTGACCTCTGATGCGGTGTACGCCGTGTTGACCGGCACGACGATTGCCCCGAGACGCAGCGCAGCAATATGGGCCAGGACCAGTTCGACCGAGGGCGGCGAACTCATGAGAACGCGGTCGCCCTTGCGGATGCCGCTGTGGGCGAACGTTCCGGCGATGCGGGCGGTCAGATTGAGCAAGTCCGAGCCCGTGAACCACGAGCCACCGGGCGACAGTAGGGTCGGTGCATCCGGCCGGGCCCGCCAGTTGGCGGCCCATGCCCGGGGAAGCGAGCCGGCGGCGACGAGTTCCTCGGGTCGGCCGGTGAAGCCATGCCGGCTCCAGGCCTCGGTGTCACGTAGTGGACCTACACGCTGCGTCATGACGCGATCGTACTTAGCTCAGGGAGGCGCGAGCCTGCCTCAGGGGTTGGGGATGCAAGCTCGGCGTTGAAGGAAGCAATTCACGGTGAAGTTCAGCTTGTCTTGCACTTGTCCTATCGGCCGGTAGGCTGGGCTTATCCGGTCCCCCGCCCTCGAAGGAGTCCCCACGTGGCCAAAAGAATCAAAGTCGCAAACCCCGTCGTTGAGATGGACGGCGACGAAATGACCCGCATCATCTGGCAGTTCATCAAAGACAAATTGATTCTTCCGTATCTCGACATTGATCTGAAGTACTACGACCTCGGAATCGAGGAGCGTGATCGCACCGACGACCAGATCACCATTGATTCGGCCAACGCCACGAAGAAGTACGGCGTAGCCGTGAAGTGCGCCACGATCACCCCCGACGAGGCCCGCGTCGAGGAATACGGACTGAAGAAGATGTGGAAGTCGCCGAACGGCACGATCCGCAACATCCTCGGAGGCGTAATCTTCCGCGAGCCGATCGTCATCTCGAACATCCCGCGGTTGGTGCCGGGCTGGACCAAGCCGATCGTGATCGGTCGCCACGCGCACGGCGACCAGTACAAGGCGACCGACTACAAGGTCCCCGGCGAAGGAACGGTCACGATGACCTACGTACCGAAAGACGGAGGTGCGCCGGTCGAGATGAAGATCGCGGATTTCGGCGCCGACGGCGGTGTTGTGATGGGCATGTACAACTTCAACGACTCGATCCGCGACTTCGCCCGAGCGTCGCTCAGGTACGGCCTCGACCGCAACATGCCGGTCTACCTGTCTACGAAGAACACGATCCTGAAGGCTTACGACGGTCAGTTCAAGGATCTCTTCGAGGAGATCTACCAGGCTGAGTTCAAGGCGCAGATGGATGCGGCCGGGCTCACCTACGAGCACCGCCTGATCGACGACATGGTCGCTTGCGCGATGAAGTGGGAGGGCGGGTATGTGTGGGCCTGCAAGAACTACGACGGCGACGTGCAGTCTGACACCGTGGCCCAGGGTTACGGCTCGCTCGGCCTGATGACCAGCGTACTTATGACTCCCGACGGTAAGACCGTTGAGGCCGAGGCGGCCCACGGCACGGTGACGCGTCACTACCGTGAACACCAGAAGGGCAACAAGACATCGACGAATCCCATCGCCTCGATCTACGCCTGGACCCAGGGCCTCAGCTACCGCGGCAAGATGGACAACACTCCCGAGGTCAGCGCGTTCGCCCATGCGCTCGAAACGGTATGTGTGGCTACGGTCGAGTCGGGCAGGATGACCAAGGACCTCTCGTTGCTGATCAGCAAAGACGCGCCTTGGTTGTCGACCGAAGACTTCCTCGACGCCCTCGACGAAAACCTTCAGGCCAAACTCGCCTGACTCGAACGGGAAGGCGCTGGTTTGGGGATGGTTGGTGCGCCACAGACGCAAAAACCATCCCCAAAGCGAAGCGCGAGACTAGCGGCGGCGCCCTCGGTTGATCGCCCGGGTCCGTTCCACCTGGCGTTGCGCCAAATCGGTCTGTTCGGTGATCAACTTCTTCCACCCGGCCACCCGCGCGCCATCGAGCGTGCCGGCGGCAACGGCCGCGTTTACCTCGCATCCGGGTTCGAGGTTGTGCTGACAATCAGCAAAGCGGCAGTTGAGAGCGACGGTCTCAAGATCGCTGAACGCTTCCGCGGTGCCGGCTTCCGCGTCCCAAAGCTGCAACTCGCGAAGTCCCGGTGTGTCGATGAACAAGGTTCCGTCGACGAGCACGAGAAGTTGGCGGTGCTTGGTCGTGTGACGGCCGCGGCCGTCGTTGCGCACATCGCCGGTGGCCATGACTTCGGCTCCGGCGAGTCGGTTCACGAGCGTCGACTTGCCGACACCGGAGGACCCGACAATCGCGAGCGTCTTTCCGTGACCCATATGCGCACGTATTAATTCGAGGCCTACGTCGGTAACCGACGACACGGGCACCACTTCGCTTCCGATGCCTATCGCCCGGACCTCAGCGGCGAGCGTTTCGCGAAGCTCCGGAGTAACCATGTCGGCTTTCGTGAGCGCGACAACGACTTGCGCGCCGCTTTCAAAAGCCATGGCAAGGAACCGTTCCAGGCGGCGAACATTGAAGTCGGAGCCGAAGGCCATGGCAATGATGAGCACGTCGACGTTGGCCGCCAGTGGTTGCGCCTCGGTGGTGTCGCCGGCCACTTTGCGAGCGACCAGCGTGCGCCGCGGGACAAGCCCCTGGATCGATCCGACCTCCGGCGTGCTCCCGGGTTTCACGATGACCCAATCACCGACGGTCGGCATATCCAGTGCCCGGGAGATGTGTTTGAACCGTCCGGTCA
The DNA here is from genome assembly GCA_031383405.1 of Acidimicrobiia bacterium. Taxonomy (GTDB): domain Bacteria; phylum Actinomycetota; class Acidimicrobiia; order Acidimicrobiales; family JANYDT01; genus JANMZO01. The sequence goes on from JANMZO010000266.1 coordinate 48,076, forward strand.
ACGAACAGGTCGCAACTGCAGAATCGGTCACGACCTCAATATGACCGCGGGCGTTGGACACGACGCGGCCGACGATTGAACCGACGGGTACCTCAGGTTGTCCCATTGTGCCGAGCCCGAGGTCGGTCAGCGATGGGCGCTCCGCACTCAATGCGCGACTGACCTCAAAGGGTTGGGTTTTGCCGACGACCGTCGGCCTGACCCGGCCGTCTTGCGGTTGCGGGCTTCATTCCAACTCGCGGGCTTGGGGAACATGGAACGGAAGAGGAGGGGAGCCTTGAACGGGCGCCAGTCGTCGATGGGCTGCATCAGCCGGTCCGACACTGCGTATAGCACCGCGGGGTTGACGCCGAGGCCCGAATGACTTCCGCGGACTTCGATGTTCTCGTGGTTTTCGCGGACCATGTCGATGCAGGTGTGCCAGCGCACCACGCCGTCGGTCCGGGAGTAGATCGCCGTCGAAGGAACCGTCAATGGTGGTTTGTCGGCCTCTTCGGAGGCGAGCCGGAGCACTTCGTCACTCCAGGTTGGGGACAGGCGGTCGACGAGGCCTGAGATCGATGACCGGTCGATCATGGTCAGACGGAACGGGCTTCCGAGTGTGATGACCTGACGGACCGCTTCGGGGTTGTTCCGCGCCAACTCCCGGGCGTAGATGCCACCCAGGCTCCACCCGACGATGCTCACGGGTTTGTTGTGCCGGTCATGGAGTTGCGCCAGACGTTCGTGAATACCGTCGAAGATTCGGTCGGTTGGGCCGATGTTGAGCCCGAGGTTCCATCCGTGGGCCCAGTACCCCTGCGAGCGGATGGTCATTCGCAGCGGGACCGTCGATAGGTCACCCGCGGTGAAGCCGGGCAGAACGAGGACGGGGTGGTTGTCGCCCCGGCCGAGGAGGCGCAGAATCGGTGACGAAGCGGCAAACGCGCCTGCTTCGAAGATTGCTCGGCTCTCGGCCAGTCTCAGGAGGCAGTGGGGCGCGCCCGTGAAACGGTGTTCCGTCTGGTCCGTTTCGTCGTCCGTGCCGGTGGCATCTTGGGTTTTTTGCTGCACACCACAACCGTATAGCTCAACCCGGTCGAACGGTAATCACAATGGTCCGTTCGCACCGCTCAATGGGTCTTTGGCACCGCTTGGCCGGCCAGTGCCGGACTGCGAAAAGACCGGCCGGGACAAGCCCGATCAGCCTCGGGATTGGTGTGGACGCCACCGGCTGGGTAACCATCGTGGAGTGGACGATGCAAAGCGACGGAAGGCGGGGCGGCGACTGAACGTGGTTGTTGCGGCGACGTTTCTGGCGAACGGCATGATCCTCGGTGCGGTCCCGCAGTTTCTTCGGTCGGATCTCGGGGCAAACCGTTTTCAAACGGGTCTAGGAACGACGGGGTTCTTTGTTGCGGCGTTGTTGATCCGTCCGTTCAGCGGTCCAATGATCGACCGTTGGGGAAGGCGTCCGTTCATTCGCTGGACCCTTCTGGGTATGGCCGTCACGACGCTCGGATACTTCTCCGTCGGAAGCATCGCGGGCGTGACCGTGCTGCGGCTGGTCCAGGGAGCAATGGGTTCACTTTTCTACATCGCCACCCTGACCGCCACAACCGAGTTGGCCCCGCCTGACAGGCGAGCGGCAGCGGTAGCGCGACTATCGGTGATGGTCTACCTCGGGTTTATCATCGGCCCGCTGATTGCCGACCTCCTGATCCACGGGCCGGGTTTCACGTGGGCCTGGGCAACGATCGTCGGTCTCTACCTCTTGGCGTTCGGGCTGGGGGCAACGCTCAGCGAATCGCGGGTGACGAAGGGCGAGGACGACCTGAAAGAGGCGAACAGGTTCTTCCATCGAGCGTCCGTAGTTCCCGGAGTTGCGTTGTTCTCGACCGCAGTTTGCTTTTCCACCGTGACTGCGTTCACGCCCGACTACGCGGACAACATCGGACTCTCGCGGCCCGGGTGGCTCCTTGCCTCATATTCCGCTTCAGTGCTGTTGGTACGGGTGCTGAGCGGCTCGACGATCGACCGGGCCAGCCCCTACCGCGTCGCCATCCCGGGCTTCGTCGTCGGAGCAGCGGGGCTGGCAGTACTCGCTATCTCGACGTCGGTTCCGATGTCATTCGCAGGCATGGCGATGGCCGGACTCGGAAGCGGCTCCACTTTCCCGGCGTTGATCGCCATGGTGGTTCGGGGCGTCCCCGACGTCGAACGGGCCGTGGGGCTGGCATCGTTGCTGATGTTCAACGACTTCGGCCAGGGCCTTTCCGGGCCCGCTGTCGGCAAGATCTCGGACGCTCTCGGGTGGCGGTGGGTGTTCGGTGTGCCTTCGATTCTCGCAGCCGTGTCGGTGCTTGTGCTGGTGTGGGCACGGCAACGATCGCGGACGATTCCCGTGCCGGTCACCGCCTGAGAGTGGTGGCCGGTCCAGAGCCGAAACCATGCCTGCCTTCAATTGCGGATGAGGACGAGTCCGACCCAGTTACCGCGTTGCGATACCTCCGAAAGCGTGAGGCCGAGGCGCATATAGGCATTGACCACCGAAGCGCGCTGTTCGTCTACGAGACCGGCGAGGATCAGACGGCCGCCCGGTGTCACCCGCTGGGTGATCTCATTGGCGAACGCGATGAGCACCGGAGCCAGGATGTTAGCGACGACGATGTCGAAGGTGCCCTCAACGGCCCCGACCGGATCGGTTGAGGCGACGATCATGCCTGCCACGCCGTTGCGCTCGGCGTTGATCCGGGTGTTGTCGACGGCCGCTGCCTCAACGTCGACTCCAACGACCGGCGAAGCGCCGAGGAGGGCAGCGGCCACGCTGAGCACACCGCTGCCGCAACCGATGTCGAGCACCGACTGCCCCGGTGTCAACCAGTTCTCCAGCGCAGCCAGCGACAGCTCCGTCGTTGCATGAGAACCGGTGCCGAAGGAGCGGCCCGGGTCGATCACGAGCGGAATCAGGTCGGTCTCGGCCGATGCGAACGGCGCCAGCTCCTCTTCCGTCCACCAGCCAGGGAGCAGCATGAACCGCCCGAGCCGGGTGGGTTCAAAGTGTTCCCGCCAAGCGTCGAGCCAGTCGTCGCCGAGGAGTACCTCGAAGCGGGGACTCCACGCACTGTCGAGCCCGGCTTCGGCTTCGGCTGCCGCTTCGTCGGACGGGAATCCGGCTCGCAGTCCGATCGCATTCAAGGGTAGTGCGGTGGAACCGGTGCGGCGTCGCGTGGTCAGTGCCCCGATCTCAAGCTCTTCGATGCCGACGGTCCCGCGGTCGAAGAGCTCACTGCTGACCCACTCAATGTCGTCAGGGGAAATGGCGAGTTCGACAACCGGGAACCGGGCGGCATCGGCACCCGGAAGTTTTGCGGTGACCCGGAACGTTTCGTAGGTAACGGGTGTGCCCTCGGTAATCTTCCAACTCGGATCATTCGTATGTGCGCGTATCTCATGCGTGAACTGCGACCAGAAATCCTCGTGGGCTTCGCGCCAGTGAGTGACCGACAGGAATGATTCACCTTCGGAGTCGACCTGCTCCCATGTGACCTCGCTTATCGGCAGTGTTCGGCAATCGAGCGATTCGATGAGTGCGAGACCGGCGCCGTTGGTGCCGCGCATGACGAACGTCGTTCCCGGTGCCGGAGCGTCGCCCGGGTACATCTCGTTGAGAACGACGAGTGAAAACGTGCCGCTCTTGCGGCCTGCGAGGGCGAGCCCGTTGAGTCGCTCCCGGAGGGGCCCCGGGTTGGCGAACTCCCAGTTCGGGAGCGCGTCTGGGTCTTCGACGTTCGGCGCGGAGTCGGTGGTCAAGGGGCCAGCCTAATTGTGGAGTGCCCGAGGATCAGTCGGCCACGTTCCTTCCGACGTAGGCGACGAGTTGTTCGATCGGCGATCCGGGACGGGCGAGGGCGACGGCCTCGGCGAACATTCCCGGCCCGCGGCGCGAAGGCACATAGTCCTCGGCGAAAACCCGGGCCCGTTCCACGATCGTCTGGTCGGGTTCGATGACGCGGCCGAGCGCCTGACCGAGATCCCAGGCGTGCACCAGATCATCGGCCATGAACATCTCGGCGAGATACGAACCCCGGCATGACCCCCACGGCATGGTGAGCTCGCGTTCGAGGACACTCGCGTCATCGTGGAACACCGCGGCCATTTCGTCGATCGCGTTGCGATGGGCCCGGACGGGGTCGTCGGCGAGATAGTCGCCGTAGAACTCGGGGCCGATCTTGCGACCGGTCAGACCGTACGTGACCATATGAATGCCGCCGACGATGTGGTTGACGAGCGACCGGACGTTCCACTCGTCGCAGGGCGTGGATCTGCTCCATTCGTCGGGCTGTATCGAAGCGATCTGGCTATGAACGTGTTCGCTGATGGCCAACAGGTCAACGAGCGGCTGTACGGACTTCGCTGAAAGACTCGGAAGATTCCTGGCGGCCGCTTCGTCGGGGGTGAAGTAGACGAGACCCGCACCCCAGTTGTGGGCGATAGTGCCGGGAGGGACGTCATGGGCGTCGGCCACGCCCGTGCCGCACAAAAACCCGAGCTCGGTCGAGGTCAGCACACCCCACTCGGCGAACGCTTCATCTGGCGTCGGATCGGGCCGGGGACTTGATGTCGAGCCGGGTCGGGCCGCTTCGAGCGCGTCGACGTACGCGGAGTACGGCATCCAACCCGGGACGGTGACCTCGCCGCCCGGCCCCCGCACGATGAGCGTCGGAAAGGCGTAACGGTCGTGACCCTCGGAATGCTTCAAGTTCCCTATGCCCACATAGTGTCCTTCGAGGGAGCGGACATATTCGTTGGGCCGACGGGTCTCGTCCCAGTCGGCTTTGTACCCCGCTGCGACATCGGGATCATCGAGGTCGCTTGCGAAGCGGTCCCGGTCCAACCCGGGGACTCCGAGTGTCGCCGCGGCGAAGTCTTCGGCGCTGTGCGGCGTAACGCCGAAGATGAACGTTGACTCGCGCAGTCGTCGCAGCACGCGGGCGGCAACTTCCGGTCCCTGCCGCAGGGCGGCCTTGACGGCGCGTCCGGCCGGGTCGGTCGAACGGGCCATGCGGTGCATCGGGACCGGATAGGGCTGGCCGGTGAAGCGGTTGGTCTGGCGCCAATAGGCCTGCATCGGCTTGGCCGCCAGAACCGGATCCCAGTCATGTCGGCCTCTCATGGCGTCGCCGACCAGACCACCCATGACGGTCCGCCAGTCGATGCGGTGCCCGTGACGCCAACGCAGGAGTCGGAGCTTCGGTTCCGAACCCCAGGCCCAGGAACAGATCGGGTCGGTGTATTCGATGACGGAGAGATCGGGCACGGTCGCGAACGTAACCGGGTTCCGCCGTTGCTGCACGTCTGCCGTTGCTGCACAGTGTGACGCGGCTGCACGTCTGCCGTTGCTGCACAGTGTGACGTTCCTCGGACTGAACGTCAGGCCCAAACCTCGAACGTTGTCGCAAAAGCAGGCGGTTCGTAGCAGAATGCTTCTCCAGTGCCACCTACCTACGTTCGCCGTCTCATCACGTACCCGGCTTTCCTGCTTGTCGCCTGTCTGCTTGTCGTCGGCCTACCGCTCTGGCTGTTCATCGCCGTCGTCATCGACTTCGTCATCGGCGTCAAGCGGTTGCGGTCGGTGCGGGTGCTGCTGTTTCTTGTTTTCATGACCTGGTTCGAACTGGCCTCGCTGGCCAAGACCCTGACCATCTGGTTCACGCACTTCGGTCGGGTGAGAGGCGACGGTGCCCAGGAGAAGCTCCAGCGCCTCGTCGGCTTCTACGTGCACGGCATCTACGTCGCGACCTGCAGGATCTTGGGTCTGCGGATGGAGGTTACCGGTATGGAAGTCTTCGATGGTCGACCCGGTCTGATCTGCTTCGGGCACCATACGAGCATTCTCGATTCGGTTATTCCGGTGCAGATTCTGGCCCACCGCATGAAATATGACATCCGCTTCGTCGTCAAGAAGTCGCTGTCGTGGGCCCCCGTGTTCGACACGGCCGGGCACTGGCTGCCGGTCCACTTCGTCGATCGCACCGGTCGAAACAGCACCGAGGAAACCGCTGCCATCTCCGATCTGGCCGGCAACATAATTCCGGGCTCAGCCGCAGCGATGTATCCCGAGGGAACGTTCTACACGCCGAAACGACTCGAACGGGCGATTGGTCGACTGGAGACCCAAGCCCCTGAACTCGTCGAGCGGGCCAGGGCGCTTCGACACGTGCTCCCCCCGCGAACGGGTGGAGCCCTGGCGATGCTCGAGCGAGATCCCGACGCCGATGTCGTGTTGATCGTGCACTCGGGCTTCGAGCCTTTCGTCAACCTGGCGAAGATATTCGCCAACCTGCCGTTTCGTCGGACGGTTTACGTTCACATGTGGCGCGTTCCACGAGTCGAAATTCCCGTGGATCCGAAAGCCGCATATGTTTGGTTGTTCGATCGGTTCGAGGAAATGGACTCCTGGGTCGCCGAGAAATTGGCACTTCCGATTACCAGCAGAAAGTGAGCACATCAGATGCAGTGGAGCGTTCTCGGGGCAGTGGCGGCAGCAATATGTGTACTTATGTTTCTGACGTGGCTCCTCAGCGTGAAGCTTAAGGATGCGAGCATCGTCGACATCATCTGGGGTTTCGGTTTCGTGGTCGTCGCGTGGGTGTCGCGGGCCGTCGCCGACGGCAACTCAGAGCGCCAGAACCTGCTTGTCGTCTGCGCCACTCTTTGGGGTGTCCGGTTGGCCGGCTATCTCTACTGGCGCAACCACGGCAAGGGTGAGGATTTCCGCTACCGGGCCATGCGTAAGAAGTTCGGTGAGCGTTTTCCGGTCGTTTCGCTCTACTCGGTGTTCGGCTTGCAGGGTGTGTTGATGTTCGTGGTGTCGATGCCGCTGCAGCTCGGGCAGATGCCGACCCGTGCCCTCGGAGCCACCGCCATCATCGGGACGTTGTTCTGGATTGTCGGACTCGCGTTCGAGACCATCGGCGATTCTCAGTTGGCCCGGTTCAAGGCGGGTCCCGACAATGCCGGAAAGGTGATGGACAAAGGTCTATGGGCGTGGACGCGCCACCCGAACTACTTCGGCGACTGTTGTGTCTGGACCGGTCTGACATTGATTGCCATGGATGGCGGTGGCGTAGCCCTGGCAAGCATCATCGGCGGTGTCGCGATGACCGTTCTTCTCGTTCGGGTGTCGGGGGTTCCAATGCTGGAGAAAACCATCGGTCGCCGCCGCCCCGGCTACGCCGAATACATCGCCCGCACAAGCTCCTTCATCCCGCGCCCCCCGAAGAAGGTTTGAGCCGGCGCAGGAACCCTGACGACCCGGCATCGATTCGGTGATCTCCCACCGACGCCACGCCAACGGGGGGCCTTAGCTCACTGCACCGCGACAGCTGAGAGTGCCTGGTTCAGCAAATCTGAGATTCCCAGCTCCGTCGCCCATCGGGCAAGATATGTCGGGTCGAGTCGATGACTCTGCACCCGCAAAACCGAGACTGCATCATCAAACTGTCGTGACTCGGCGGTTCCGCCCCACTCGAGTTTTGCCAACACGATGTCTTCGGGTGAGGGGACGAAGATCTTCTGTCCGAGCAGTTCGATCTCCCGTCGCCGGGAGAACTCCACACGGCTGAACGGTCGGTCCAGGACCCACATGATGTCGGCCTTCCACCCCGTGGATCCGGAGATCACGTTGAACTGCCGGCGGTCGCCACGGGTTGGTTCGAAAGCAGCTTCCCTGGACACGTACAGTCCGGACGACTCACACCTGTCAACGAATCTTCGGATCGTCGTATCGGGTGGCTCAACGGCGTTCACCACAACGTCGAGATCGCGTGTTGTCCGAGGGTCTCCGTAGAACGTGCTGACGAACGAACCGGTGAGCATGAACTCGATTCCGCAACCCTGGAGGTGATCCGCGACAACCCCTAGAAAAGACTCCGGGCCGGTCAGGGTGTTCATGGCGCAAGAAGCGGAACGCCCGGGTTCGCAGCGCAGAAGAGTTCATCGCCCAGGACCAGCCGAACGAACGCCATCTGCACCTCGTCGCTGGAATATTCGGGATGCCTCACCGAGATTCCCCTGCGGCTGATCTCGTGGGCCGATTGCGTCATCTCAACCGCCATGCGTACGCGCTCCGCTCCGGTCAACCGTTGGAGAAATTCAAGTCTGAATCTTTCCGCATCCGGTGATGTATCTGACCTAATGGACATAAGGAGGACACTACCGTCAGTGAGACAAGTCGTGGACGTTCGCACGCCGGTTGGCCGGATTTGTCGACGGATTTGTAAATATGATGAGGCCATGAGCGCACCGGTCTTTGTCATCCTGCTCGTACTGGCCCTCGCGGCAGTCAACGGGATCATTTGGATACCGGTCATCCTGTGGGTCAGAAAGAAGCGTGCCGCAGCTCTCGGAAAACTGGCTCGGGAGACGAGCGATTCCGGTGAGCGGACCGTGCGTGGGCCTGAAAGGGCGCTCTACCGGGGCGGCACGGGGAACTACTCGAGCGTCAGTGGAAACGGAATCATTCTGCTCACTGACCGACGCCTCGTGTTCGTAAAGGTGACCGGCGGTCGGGTGGAGGTGGATCTGTCGCTGCTCAGTTCGGTGCGGGAAGCGAGGGTGTTTCTGGGAAGCGCGCGGGGCGGAAGGACACACGTCGTGATCACGACCTCGGTTGGTTCCGAGATTGGGTTCATCGTCGGCGACCCGCAGGCGTGGATCGGCGTGCTGAATGCCTCCCGACCTGTTGCCGGATCGGTTGTTGAAAATTAGACCCGGGCCGTGAGATCGCTCACGGTCAACGCGTGTCGCCCCCGGCCGAACGGCTGGCAGACTGTGGGGCATGCCTGAGTTTTCCTATCACGAGCTTCTTCCGCTGAAGAAGGACGACACGAAGTACCGGCTGATCACGACCGAGGGCGTGTCAACGTTCGAAGCGATCGGCAAGACGTTCCTGAAGGTCGAGCCTTCAGCGATCCGCGCCCTTGCTGCTGCGGCGATCCACGACATCTCCCACTTGCTGCGCTCCAGCCACCTGCAGCAACTGGCCAACATTTTGGATGACGACGAGGCGAGCGCCAACGACAAGTTCGTCGCCCTCGATCTCCTGAAGAACGCCGCGATCGCGTCGGCCGGGATCCTCCCGGGTTGTCAAGACACCGGTACGGCGATAGTCAAGGGCAAGAAGGGCCAGTACGTGATGACCGGCTCCGACGACAAGGAGGCGATTGCGGGAGGCGTGTTCGACACGTTCGTCAACACCAACCTGCGTTATTCGCAGATGGCTCCCGTCAACTTCTGGGACGAGGTCAATACCGGCGACAACCTTCCGGCCGAAATCGAGATCGAATCGGTCGGCGGCGACGAGTACAACTTCCTTTTCATGACGAAGGGCGGGGGCTCAGCCAACAAGAGCCTGCTGTTCCAGGAGACGAAGGCACTGTTGAATCCGGCCTCCTTCGCTGCATGGATGGACGAGAAGATCCGAACGCTCGGTACCGCGGCCTGCCCGCCGTACCATTTGGGAGTGGTGGTCGGCGGGACGTCGGCTGAGTACGCCTTGAAGGTGGCCAAGCTAGCGAGCGCCCGATACCTCGACACACTGCCCACCGAAGGCAATGCATACGGCGCGGGCTACCGCGATCTGGCAATGGAAGCTGAAGTACTGAAAATCGCACAGAACACCGGCATCGGGGCCCAGTTCGGTGGCAAGTATTTCTGTCACGACGTGCGGGTGATCCGTCTGCCGCGTCACGGTGCATCATGTCCGGTGGCCCTGGCCGTTTCGTGCTCAGCCGACCGCCAGGCCAAGGGCAAGATCACGGCCGACGGCGTGTTCCTTGAGCAGTTGGAGACCGACCCGGCCCAGTTCCTGCCTGACATTACCCACGAGGAACTCCCGGGCGAGGTCGTGAAGATCGACCTCAACATGCCGATGGCCGACATCCGGGCGGAACTGTCGAAGCATCCGGTCAAGACCCGTCTTTCGCTGACGGGCACCATAGTGGTCGGGCGCGACATCGCGCATGCCAAGCTCAAAGAGCGCCTCGATGCCGGCCTCGGTCTGCCGCAGTATCTGAAAGATATGTGCATTTACTATGCCGGTCCGGCCAAGACGCCAAAAGGTTATGCCTCGGGTTCGTTTGGGCCCACTACGGCAGGTCGCATGGACTCCTATGTGGATGCTTTCCAGGAAGCTGGTGGCTCCCTGGTAATGCTCGCAAAGGGCAACCGCTCCAAAGCCGTGACCGACGCCTGCGCCAAACACGGTGGCTTCTATCTCGGCTCGATCGGCGGCCCGGCCGCCCGCCTGGCCAAGGACTGCATCACCAAGGTCGAGGTGCTCGAATATCCGGAACTGGGAATGGAAGCCGTGTGGAAGATCGACGTCGTCGACTTTCCGGCTTTCATCGTGGTCGACGACAAGGGCAACGACTTCTTCCAGTCGGTCTCCCGGCCGGTTTCTATCGGAAAGAAATAAGTACACCTATGGATCGAAAAGCCTTCACTACATTTGGAGCCGGTCGGACCGGAGCCGAGTGCATCGACTCAACCGCTCAGCCCCTGCCTGGCGGAATCACCCGGATCGTCGAAGTCACTGCGCCCGATGGTGTCAATCCGTCGAAACTCGGAACATATATCCAACGCTTTGCCCTCGACGGCTCACTTCCCGACGACGCATCCGAATCCGAACGGGAACTCATCAGCACCGCTGCCTTGCACTTCGTCGACCCGTCGGTTGCCTTGGCCATCTCGATGGCCGGCACCGGTCCGGGGGAGAAGATGCGTGATCGTCTCGGGGCGACGATCGAATCAGGGCGTCGCCCCTACCTGGTGTTCGGGATGACCGCTTTGTGAGCGAAGGCGTGTAACGGAGAGTTCCGCGGCTCCGCTGCGGTCGATTCGGGGGTGCTGACCACGAAAGTCCCGTCGGGAAAAGGACGTTTTACCCCAGCGAAGCGGGGTCCGTTCGTGCAGGCTCAATGTGGTGCAGGCTCAACGTCAGGAAAGGGAGCCATGGGCACGATTATCGTGGGGTTCGACAGGTCGGAACAGAGCCTTGAAGCGCTCCGATGGGCGGCTCACGAAGCCTCGCTCCGGAAAGCGAATCTCCGGGTTGTAACCGCATGGGAGGTGCCGTTCGATTACGACAGCACCGACCGCTCGGTCCGCCCCTATGACCGGGTGCGCCAAGACACGGTGTTGGCGGTAGCCGGCGCGATAGAGCGGGCCGTTACGGATTCTACGGTGCGAGAATCCTTAGACGTGGTGATCGAGCACGGATCCCCGACTCCGATTCTTCTGACCCAGTCGGTGGATGCGGAAATGGTCGTTGTCGGGGCCCGCGGCACAGGCGGCTTTCGCGGGTTGATCCTCGGTTCCACCACGGACAAGCTGATCCGGCATGCCAAATGCCCGGTTGTTGTTGTTCGCTCACCCGACCCCGAATAGGAGGCGTACCATGCTCAGCGTACAAGGCGTGGCCTTCCCGGCCACCTCAAGGAGAAGCTTACGACAGGCCCAGTCCAGAAAGAAGCAGCCGGTGAACAAGTCCTGGCACAAGTGCCACCGCATGCCTCGCACTGCGAAGCTCGACGAGAGAATCGCCTGGCACATCGCGCATAAGCAGCACTGCGGTTGTCGCGAGATTCCGGCGACGATCCGCCGAAAGATGATCGAGCAGAACATCGTGGAGCATCCCGTCGGGTTCAACGTCGGTCGCGACAAAGAATTCCACCCCGATACCGATCACCTCGCCGGCCACCAGCGGCTGCCCGACTGACCGGCTGGTCGACCGGATCCGACGGGTCTCTGCCGGTGAGACCTGTCTGACTATGGGATCTGGTCCGTACGGTCAACGCAGGTCCCTGCGGTTACGCAGGCCCGCACGATCGATCAGGTCCGTACGATCAACGCAGGGATCTCCGCATGGTGAATGACCCGAAGCGTCGTGCCTGCGACCATGGCTCCCGAACGTCGGAAACCATTCGACGCCATGGCAAGAATACGTCCGCTTCCGCGGTTGGCATACTCGGCAATGGCACCGACGCGGTGTGACCGTCGGGCGTTAAGAACCTCGAACGTTACCCTGCAGGGTTGATCGGCCATCAGACTCTCAGCCACATGTTCGAGGTATGCGACGTCGAGGGCGTCGGGCGTGGCAGCATCGCCGGCATAGCTCGTGAGGAAGTCGATTCGGTGGTTTGTCGAGTCCTGCGGATCGATCACCTGGATCAACTCGACCGTTGCGTCGAAGAATTGCGCCCATTCAACTGCGACCCTGAGCGAGGACTCCGCAGCTTTTGACCCATCGAGCGGCACGATGATGGAGGCGATCGGACCCTGCCACATCGGGTTCGTGCGCGGGCCGACCACAACAAACGGGCGTGCGGCAAAGCGGAGAACATCAGTCGTTACCGAACCGGGGAGTCCAATGATGCTCGTGCCGCCGGCCAGTACGACAAGTGCGTCAGGCCGGTTGACAAGGTCGAGAATGAAGGCAGACGGGTCACCTCCTTCGGCAATGTTGGTCAGGACCGGAATACCTTTCAGCCGGAGCGCGAGGAGGTGTACCAGACGGGCCCGCTCGGCCAGGTGCTTGGAGTCGAACAACATTGACGCAACCTCGATGTCGCAGCCCAGGTGCTGGGCCAGGTCCCTCGCTATCGGTACGCTCCTTTCGTTGGGTGTGTGTCCGTTGATCGGTACGACTACGTGTCTGAACAACGTGGGCGTAGGCGTCGAGTGGTCGGTGGTCGCACCCGCTACAGGCTCGTGGCTCAATTGATCATGAGCTAGCGAAACCGCAGTTGTCGGCGTTTGTAGTCGTGTTTGCTGTCGTGGTGATTTCATACACTCACTCCGGTTCGGGAGTCGAAGAAATGCAGGTGGGTCATGTCAACCGCGATGTCAATGGTGTCGCCGTCATTAACGCTCGTGCGGGGATCGAAGGTTCCGACAAAGTCGGCTCCGAGTGGTGTGCCCGTCGCGATGTCAGAGCGCCCCTCGGCGAGTACGGGTTTTGCATCTACCCCGAAATGCACCATCGTTTGCGATCCGAGTTCCTCGACGATGTCGATCTTCGCCTTTAGGGTGCAACTCGGGTCAGCCGTTATTAGGCGGGCATCTTCCAGGTGCTCCGGCCGAATCCCCACCGTTATCGCCAAACCGTCGGCCGTCAGTTCGCGAAGGCCGGGATGACGGTCATACGTATCGGTGTCGAGACGCAGACGTTGACTACCCAGGTGAACCCACAAACCGTCGCCATTGTTTCTGATTGTTGCCTGCACGAGGTTCATGGCGGGTGATCCGACGAACGCGGCAACGAAAGCGTTGACCGGTTCGTTGTACACCTCCTTTGGCGTGCCGACCTGGAGAACCTCTCCGTCGCGCATCACGGCGACGCGATCGCCCATCGTCATTGCTTCAACCTGGTCGTGCGTGACGTAGATCATTGTGGCGCCGAGTCGTCGCTGCAGGAGCCCGATCTCAGATCGCATATGCACGCGAAGCTTCGCGTCGAGATTTGACAGGGGCTCGTCCATGAGAAACACCTTCGGTTCCCGGACCAGGGCCCGCCCCATCGCGACGCGTTGACGCTGACCGCCGGACAGCTGTTTCGGCTTGCGGTCGAGGACCTCGGTCAGCCCCAGAAGTTCGGTGGCTGAGGCGACGCGGCGTTCGATTTCCTCTTCCGGGAGTCTGTGCAGGCGAAGGCCGAACTCGATGTTCTCACGTACGCTCAGATGCGGGTAGAGCGCGTAGCTCTGGAAGACCATGGCGATATCGCGCTCGCGGGGAGGAACCTCATTGACCACCACGCCGTCTATGAGCACGTCTCCGGCCGTCGGCGCATCGAGCCCGGCGAGGATTCGCAGGAGTGTCGACTTCCCGCATCCCGAGGGTCCGACGAGCACCATGAGCTCGCCGTCGGGGATCGTCAACGAGAAGTCCTTCACCGCAACGAATCCATTGTCGAATGTCTTCGCGACATGGCGAAACTCAACGGTGGCCATACTCATCCCCCCGAATGGGACACGGTTCGCTTCGCTGGAAACACACGTGTTGCATGAGACAGTTGTCGCGCTCACAATAGTGCTTAGCTACGCTCGAAGGCCCCCTTCCTGTGCGACCTAGGTCCCGAGGAGAGTAACGGCCCTCCCACACAAAGACGGTGCGGCCGACCTGGCGAGGAGGGGGTCGGCGGGACCATGGTCCAGCGCGTCGCCGACGTGCGACCCTTCAGCCTTCGCGTCCCGTTCGGGCAAGATCAGGATGACAAACCATGTGCTGCGAGTGCTGCGAGAGAGGCTGCGATGAACGCGAAGAAGCCGCTACGACGGGTCGAGATCCATCGGACAATCATCAGCGAGACCGTTTCCCTTTCCGTGGTCGGTCGAGAGGATGCACTGGCAGACGACTCACTTGGAACAGGGGTCAGGAACGCAGATTTGGCCGACGTGGTTCGTACAACTCTCGGTCCGCTGATGAAGCACCTCGACCTTCCGAGAATCCACGTCATGGCCGAGGGCCGTCGAGTGCTCCTGCACGGCGACGTCGCCCGTGAGACCGACGCCTTGGCGATCGAGAGAGCGGTTGAGCAGCTTCCCGACGTTGAGGTCGTCGAATCGCATCTCCATGTGGGCCTCGTTCCGGGCGACACTCGCCCTTCCGAGGGAAGCCATGCGCCGTCGGCAATGATGACGGCATTGCTGCAGGCGGCGGACTCGGTCGGAATTCACGGAGCGCCGGGCCGGTCCGCCGCCTGGGGCGCGCTCAGTGCAATCCTGGAGCAGGTGCCGTCACCGGAACGCCAACATGTGTTCAGTCACCTGCCGGCCGATGTCTGCGCGTTTGTGAGACCCCGGCGACATTTCGGCGACGAGCAACTGCACTGGCAGACCGAACTTCAGCTCGATGCTGCGACGGCCCTGCGCGGTGGCATTTCGCTTGAGGAGTCGGCAAAGCTCGTACCGCTCGTCATCCGGGTACTGAAGAAGTTCGTTCCCGAAGAAGCTCAGGACATACAGGCCACCCTTCACACGCAATTGAAACAACTGTGGGGCGCTACGGAGCCGGACGGCACCGACCCGTCCTGAGGTAGTTCGCCATGGGGTCGCCGGGTCTTTTGACCCTGGAAGCTCAAGTGTCCGGGCGTCAAGGTTGAACTGAAAGCGAGGCAACGTCATGGCGAACCAGAAGTCGGGTCGGTCGAAGCCGAATCTGGCTAATCGAATCGTGATTCTCGGTGGTGGCACCGGTGGAACGCTTACGGCCAACCGCCTCCGGCACCACTACTGGCGACCGGAAACCAAGATCACCGTCGTTGACCAGAACAACACCCATGTCTACCAACCGGGGCTGTTGTTCGTGCCCTTCGGACTCGCCCACGATGATGAGATCGTCCGTTCCCGCCAGCGGCAGCTGAAAAAGGGGATCGAGTTTGTCGAGCAGGGTATCGACTGGGTGGATCTCGACCGGAATACCGTGGTTCTCGCCGATGGCTCGGAACTCCCGTACGACGTGCTCGTCGTGGCGACCGGCGCGACGCTGACCTTGAGCGAAACCGAGGGTCTGAGCGGTGAAGGCTGGAACAAGAAGGTGTTCACGTTCTACGACCTGCCCGGAGCCGTCGCGCTCGCACGGGCGTTGGAGCGGTTCGAACGTGGCCGCCTTGTCGTGAATGTCGTCGACATGCCGATCAAATGTCCGGTGGCCCCACTCGAGTTCTGCTTCCTGGCCGATTCCTATTTCATCGAGCGCGGCATCCGCGACAGGGTCGAGTTGATATACGCGACCCCACTCGACGCGGCCTTCACCAAGCCCGTCGCAGCTGGAAAGCTGAAAGGGCTCTTGGCCGAGAAGAACATCGAACTGATCACCGAGTTCAACACGGGTGAAGTCGATGGGGCATCCGGAAAACTGATTGCATACGACGGTCGTGAGGTGCCCTTCGACCTGGCGGTGGTCGTTCCCCTCCATAGCGGAGCCGACTATGTGGGTCGATCCCCCGGCCTCGGTGACGACCTCAACTTCGTGCCGACCGACCCGGCCACGCTCCAATCGAAAGCGCGACCCAACGTGTTCGCCATCGGCGACGCGACGAACGTTCCGGCGTCGAAAGCCGGCTCGGTAACCCACTTCGAGGGTGAGGTGCTGGTGCAGAACATCATCGCCTTCTTCGAAGGTGAGGATCTCGACACGAGTTACGACGGTCACGCCAACTGCTTCATCGAAACAGGTTTTGGCAAGGCGTTGCTGATCGACTTCAACTACGAAACCGAGCCGCTTCCGGGCCACTTCCCCGCTCAGGTCTGCATGCCACTCCTCAAAGAAAGCCGACTGAACCACCTGGGGAAACTCATGTTCCAGTGGTTCTACTGGCACGTGCTCCTGCCGGGCCGTGACATACCCGGCATCGGTGCAGATATGCCGGAACGGGGCAAGGATCGAAGCGGTCGGGACCACGCCGACCCTGGGCACAACAGCCAAGAACTCCACGATCAAACGAATTCTCAAAAAGACACTCAGCAGGAGGTAGACGCATGACCACAACAACATATGCGGGCTTAGCAGTTGATCTGAACGATGAAGGCTTCTTCACGAGACCCGAGCAGTGGACGAAGGACATTGCCGTTGAA
>JANMZO010000346.1:0-2226 GCA_031383405.1 Acidimicrobiia bacterium
CCCTCTTCGTCTTCGAAGGCGGCTACGCCGTTGAAGCCATCGGCATCAACGCCGTCAACGTGCTCCAGGGTTTCGAATCCGCTATGTAGCTCGCTGCTCGGGTCTTTGGGGATGGTTTCGGCGGGAGTGCCGCAAGCACCATCCCCACAGGGCTACTTCAGCAGGCGGCTCAGGCGGCGATCGGCCAGAGGCTTTCCACCGGTTTGACAGGTCGGACAGTACTGGAGGCTTTTCGTGGCGAAGGCAACCTCGCGGATGGTGTCTCCACAGGCCGGGCAGGGCAAACCCGTCCGGGCGTGAACGCGCATTCCGCTGCGCTTCGAGTCTTTCAGCTCACTGGCCGGCTTTCCCGCGCTCCGCTCCAAGGCTTCAGTAAGCACACGTACGACTGCGTCGCGTAACCCGACGACCTCGGGCCCCGCCAGACTGCCCGCCGGCTTGAACGGCGACAGGCGGGCCAGGTTCAGGGCTTCGTCGGAATATGCGTTTCCAACGCCGGCTATCACGCTCTGATCCGTGAGCACCCCCTTGATTTGAGCGCGTCCGGCCATCGCCAAGATCTCGCCGAAGCGCTCCACGGAGAAGGCGTGGCCCAGCGGATCGACGCCCAACGTACGGATGTACTCGACCGCATCCGGGTCACGCACGACGTGAACGCTCAGCCGCTTCTCCGTGCCGGCCTCGGTGGCCGTGAACCCGCTTCCATCGGAGAACCCGATCCGCAGAGCCTGCGGGCCCCTTGTGAGTTTCGCCGCCTTGGCGTTCAACTCGTCGGACCACCGGATCCATCCGGCCCGGGCCAGGTGGATGCACAGGTACACAACCTCACCCGAGTCATCGACGGTTGACGCGATCAGAAACTTCCCGCGTCGCGTCCAACCGGCGACGATTCGTCCGACGAGCGCGTGAATCGGCGGGTCGAATGTCTTAAGCGCGCTTATTGCCAGAACATCCGCCCGCGTAATCGACAACCCGAGCGTGCGCTCCGAAAGCCACCGGGCCAGCGACTCAACTTCCGGCATCTCGGGCATGGAGCCGACCGTTATGCGTTCTTGATCGTCATGCCACCGTCGACGACGAGCGTGGCCCCGTTGATATAGCTTGCGGCGGGCAGCACGAGGCTCAACGTACCATGCGCAACTTCTTCGGGATCCCCATAGCGGCGAAGCGGAACTCGGCGTTTGGCGAAGATCTCCTTGTGTTCATCGACGATCGAAGCCGTCATACCGGTGTTGATCGGTCCCGGGCACACGCAGTTCACCGTGACGCCCGATGCCCCCAGTTCAACCGCCAGCGAACGGGTGAAACCGATCACCCCATGCTTCGCGGCCGTGTAGGCACTGATCATCGGGGTGGCGCCAAGCCCTTCAGTCGATGCGATGTTCACGACCCGCCCGTCGGCATTGCGCTGGAGATCGGCCAGACACGCCCGGATCAGGCGACCGTGCGCGGTGAGGTTGACCGCCATCGTGATATCCCACACCGCACCCCAGTCATCGCTCGCGATAGGTGCCCCGGTTGAAATACCGGCGTTGTTGACCAGAATATCGATCGGGCCCAGTGCCGCTCGGATTTCGGCGATCGTGGTGTTGATGGCCGCTTCGTCGGATACGTCGAGTGTGAATCCTTCGGCGGTTCCACCGACCTCTTTGATCGCGTCGACGACCGCCAGCACACCTTCGGCATTGCGATCAACCACAGCCACCCTGGCCCCTTCGTCGGCGAAGAGGAACGCGGTGGCGCGGCCCATGCCGCTGGCGGCACCCGTAACCACAGCGACACGCCCGGCGATGGAACGGCTCAAACGACTCAGTCGTGGGTTGGTCATGCCCGGAGTCTAGGGAGACGCAACGGGCCAGCGCTAGCCGACCCCGGACGAGCACGGCCGAGGCGATGTCAGTGCGTGATCTACGCGTGCACCTTCTGGCCCCAACGGATGATGCGACCCAGGATCTCTGTCAACAACCCCGTTGAGGTGGCGAAGTTCAGACGGGTGAACGATTCGAGGCCCGCCCCGAACGTCGGGCCATCGTTCATGGCCACCAATGCGTCTTCGCGGATCCGCGTTGAGATGAGACCGTCGGCGGCCACCGGGAAGCCTGAGAAATCAAGCCACTGCAGATACGTCGCCTCGACCGGCACCAGCCCGACCATCGGAAGCTCACGGGCAAACGTCTCCACCACCAACGTGCGATTGGCTCTCAGCTGGGCGAGGCAGTCTTCGAG
>JANMZO010000278.1:0-32760 GCA_031383405.1 Acidimicrobiia bacterium
GCGGGGGCCTTGGCATCGGCGAAGGTTTCTTCGCAGTAAACGCCTTGGTCTCGATGGCACCCGAACCGTTCGTCGCTTTCGCTGTCGCTGCGCCTACGGTCGATCCGATCGACCCGGTCTGCAGAAGTGCGACAGTCAGGACTGTCAACGCGCGGTAACCGGTACGGCCAAACGTCGTCGTCAGTCGATCAGACACGCTCGGCCCGGAGAAGTTGAAACTCGTGCAGCAACCGACGATCGAGTTCGTACGTAAGCAGAGCATCAGCATCACCGACAGACAGCCACCGAACCTCGTCGACCTCTTCGTTTGCGCTGAACTCCCCCGACCCTTCGGCGATCTGCATCACCCAGTAATTGACCGTCTTCGGCCGACCTTTGTGATCGATGTAGTCGACGTCAGGTAGGCATGCACCCACCACGACGGCGAACCCGGTCTCCTCTTCGACTTCGCGTACCGCACAGTCGAGATTGGATTCGCCGGGCTCATGCTTACCCTTGGGGAATGACCAGTCGTCGTAGTGCGGACGATGAACGATAAGTACGCATACCAACCCGCTGGTTTCCCTCCACAGCACTCCGCCCGCCGCTCGAACGGTTCGTGTCCCTTTGCCCACGACAAGAACCTACCGCAGGAAGCGCCCCGAAACGCGGAACGGTGAAAAGGGCTCCGCCAGATCAGGACGTTGGCTCAGGGCTGTAGATTTCCTCTTCGCGTAGGAGACCGTGACGCCTGGCGCTACCGCAATCGACTACCCGAGCGTGTTGTCGAAGAAATCGACATCACACTGTTCTGCGCTTCAGTGCACTAGAACACGGGTGGCCGCTTCTCGCGTAGCGCGGCAACGCCCTCACGGTACTCCTGCCCGCCCATGAGTGCACTCATCAATACCTCGGCTTCGTCGATTGATGCTCCGAGGTCGAAGCGGATCAGATCGCGGGCGATCTGGCGTTTCGCCGCCTGCACCGCAGCCGGCGAAACCTGCTCACTCAGTACGCGCGCATAGTTCATGGAGTGGGATAGCACGTCGGAACGTGGCATCGCTGCGTTGACCAGCCCGAGGGATTCCGCCTCCGTTCCGAGGATGACCCGACTTGAGAGCAGTAGATCGTTGGCCCTGGTCAACCCGATCAGCTTGGGGAGCAGCCAGGAGAGTCCGAACTCGGCCGGGATGCCGATCTTCGATGCGGCCGTCGTCAGCTTCGCGTCACTCGCCACAAACCGAATATCTGCGTAGCACGCGAGCACGAGACCGACTCCGGCACACGCCCCGTTTATCGCGGCGATCACGGGTATCCGGAGCGCGAAATGCCAGGCGAAGTGATGGTCGAAGGTCGGGTCGAGGCCGTAGCCCGGGTTGGCGACTACCCCTTGCAGTCCATCGTCGTAACGTTCTTTTTCCGCGTGTTTCGAAAGCGCGTCGGTGTCGGCTCCGACGCAAAATGTCGTGCCGGCACCCGTGACGACCGCAGCCCGGACATTGGGGTCGTTATCAGCTTCCGCCAGGCATGCACGATACTCAGCGTGCATACGACCGGTCCAGGCGTTGTGGCGATGTGGCCGGTTGAGCGTCACCACCGCCACGTGCCCATCCACTTCGTAACTGGTTGCCTTCAGTTCCATTCCGTTCAAGTCCACGGGCTGAACCATAGCCATCGGCGGCTTTGGCTGCTCCGGGGCCGAAAAGTCCACGAGTGTTGCATGCATCGACCCGGGAGCAGATGCAGACAGGACCTTCTGCCAAAAAACCCACAGGGCCGGTCCCACACGGAACCGGCCCTGCCATGTCATGTCATCTTTTCGGATCAGCGTCCGGTGTCAGGGATTCGCTGCTGACACAAGCTACTGGTGACCGAGTCCGCTGGACCGGTCGTTTGAGGGTGGCTCAGGCGCCACCCTCGCTGAGCGTGACCTTGGTCGGGGTGAACCCGGCCCCCTTCACATCGACACCTGCTGCCGTCCACTCATCCAGGGCCTTCTTGACATAGTCGTTGGTGTAGGCCATGGCATCGGGAGCCTTGGTGAGGACGGTGGCACCCTCGGCATTCTTGGCCTCCTGGGCCACTTTCACCGTCTGGTCCCAGGCCGCCTGGTCAATCATGCCGATCCCGTTGGCCGACGGCCAGATCAGCTTGTTGATCTCGTTCATCTGCCAGGCCTGGTGGCTCTTTCCGAGCTTTGAACCTTTGCCGACCACGATGTCGACACACTTGTCGGCGTTGTCGCGGCAGAAGATCCAACCCTGCTGGGAGGCCTTGATGAAGCGGACGGTCTGATCCTGATAGGCCGCGTCGCCCAGTTTCTCGGTGTTCGCCCAGATGGCATCTTGGAGCATGGCGGTGCCTTCGGCATTCCAGTCGATGGCGTTGAAGTCGGCCTCGGTGTAGAGCGCACCGGTGCCCGGGTTCTTCGCTTCCAGAACCTGGGCGTACTCGTTGTAGCGCATGGCCTGCGCCGCATCAATATCGCCCTTCAACAGTGCCTGCATGTCGAACTGCTGCTGAACGAGCGTGACGTCCTTGGCCGGATCGAGGCCGGCCTTGGTCATTCCGGCGAAGAGCTCGAACTCGTTGCCGAAGCCCCAGTTACCGACCTTCTTTCCCTTCAGATCGGCGGCTTTGGTGAGGTTCTTGTCTTTGAAGCTCACCTGCAGCGTGCCCGAGCGCTCGAAGATCTGGGCGACATCGGTGATCCCGGCACCCTGCTCGCGCGAGGCGAGAGCCTTCGGGACCCAAGCGATCGCGTAATCAACCGCACCACTTGCGAGTTGCGTCTGAGGCACGATGTCAACGCCACCTTCGAGGATCGTCACGTCGAGGCACTGACCCTTGTAGAAGCCCTGGTCCAGAGCGGCGAAGTAGCCGGCGAACTGCGCCTGCGTAACCCACTGCAGTTGCAGTTTCACGGCGTTCGGTGTCGTGCATGTCGCCGGAGCTGCGGCAGTCGCTGTATCGGGAACGGCAGCTGCGGTGTCGACGGGTGCAGCGGTTTCTGCGGCGACAGTCTCCGCAGCAGCTGTATCGGCCGCCACCGTAGTTTCGGCGGCCGCAGTTTCTGCTGTTGTGTCGGAGGCCTTGTCGCTGCTGCAGCCCACTGCCACAAAGGACAGCGCACCGAAGATGGCGACGGTTCCGAGCAGTTTCCTGTTTCTCATGTATCTCCCCAGTTGGTTTGGTGTGTTGGTTTGGTGTGTTGGTTTTGATTGATGAACGTTTCGCCGTGGTTAGCGAAGTCGTGCCTCGCAGTAACGGGAGCGAGGTGGTTTCTATGCGGAAGCTGAAGCCTTACGTTTGGTCTGCCAGGGCATGGCAATCAGTTCTAGGAGTAACGCAGCGACGTAAAACAGCAGGCCCATAACACAGGCGGCCAGGATGTACGCCCAAGCCTTCGGGGTCGCACTCAGCTTCATGGCACTCGATACTCGGGAGCCGAGCCCATTCTGCAGTCCCCCAAAGTATTCCACGACAACGGCGGCAATGACGGAAAGCGACGCTGCGATCCGAATCCCGGTGAGAAGAAACGGCAGCGAGTTCGGGACGCGGACGAGGAAGAGAAACTTGCTGTCGCCGGCCGCGTAGGAGCGCATCAACTCTTCGTGTACGGGCTCGACCTGGGTCAGACCTCTCAGCATGTTCACGAACACCGGGAAAAAGACCACGAGCACCACGACGAACCGGCGGGCCACGTCGCTCGTGGCGCCGAACAAGTTGTAGAAAATCGGACCCAGGGCAACAATCGGCATCGTGTTCAGGGCCGCCGAAACAGGCGAGATCACCTGTCGAAGCAAGCCGAATCGTTGCGCCACGAAGGCCACGCCAACGCCCAGCAGCACGCCGAGAATCAGACCGACGAGCGCATTGGTTCCGGTAGCCTTCGCCGTGTCCCAAATGCCGGTGCGGTTGGTTCCAAACTGCCTCCAGATCGAGCTCGGAGCGGGAAGTACGTACGGCTTGATCTTGCGCCATTTCACGAACCATTCCCAGGCGAGCAGAAACAGCGCACCCCAGGCAATCGGCGGGACCACGCTCCACAGCATGCGCTGGGCTCGCTTCATCGGTCTTCGATCCCGCGGGTACCCCCGAGTTTGAGGCCACCGGCCTCGATGTCGCGTAGTGCCTCGCGGACTTCGGTGATCTTTTTGAAGAACTCGCTCGACTCGCGGGTATCTTCAATACGGGATCCGAGATCGACGTCAACGATTTTCGTAATCCGGCCCGGGCGAGGCGACATGACAACCACCCGGTTCGACAGGTACACCGCCTCGGGAATCGAGTGGGTCACGAACACCACCGTTTTTCCGGTCGCTTCGCAGATCCGGGTGAGCTCGGCCTGCATGTGTTCGCGGGTCATTTCGTCGAGCGCACCGAACGGCTCGTCCATGAGGAGGAGTGGCGGGTCGACGGCCAACGCACGGGCGATCGCGACCCGCTGTTGCATGCCGCCGGACAACTCCCAGGGATAGTGGTTCGCGAAGTCGGGAAGTTTGACGAGTTCCAGCATTTCCAGCGCCCGTTCCCGACGCTTGGCCTTCGCCCAGCCCCGAAGCTCAAGGGGAAGTTCGACGTTGCGGACAACCTTTCGCCAGTCAAAAAGGCCCGACTGCTGAAAAGCCATGCCGTAGTCCTGATCGAGTCGGGCCTGATGGGCCGACTTTCCGTTTACCGTGATTGAGCCGGCGGTTGGTTCAGTCAGGTTCGCGATCAGTCGGAGAAGGGTCGACTTGCCGCACCCAGACGGGCCGATGAGCGACACGAACTGCCCGGTCGACACCGTGAGGTCGATATCGACGAGTGCATCGACTCGGTTGGCTTTTCCCGAATTGAAAACCTTTTGAAGGCCCCGGACCTCCACCGCGGCGGTGGAGACATTTCGAGCGATCTCAACGTTTGCGCTCATGCGAGGGATTCCTTTGGTCGGTTGCGCATGACGAACATCTCGAGCAGGGCGATCAACCCGGCTACGACGAGGCCGAGGGCCGAGGCGCCTATGAACGCGGTGAAGACCCGGGCCGGATCACCGGTCGCTTTCTGGAAGTAATCGAGTATCAGACGGCCGACTCCCCCGCTTGTCCCCGACGAGATCTCCGCAACGATCGTCCCGACGATAGAGGCGGCGGCCGCCAGTTTCAGGGCCGGAATCAAGTAGGGCATTGCCGCAGGAAACCTCAGCTTCGTGAGGGTCTGCCACCATGACGCCGCGTAGGAGTCCATCAGTTCAAGTGAATGTTCCTTCGGTGAGTGAAGTCCGCGGAGCGCTCCGATCGACACAGGAAAGAACGCGAGGTACGCCGACATCGCCGCCACCGACATCCACGGCTGCCACGGGTGTCCGAACACCTGGATCTGGCCGCCCCAGCCGACGATGAGGGGTGCGAGTGCGACGAGGGGAACCGTCTGTGACAGCACGACGTAAGGCAACCAGGCGCGCTCCAGGAGGCGAAAACGCTGCATTACAACAGCGAGCGCAAGTCCGATGGCCACACCGATGACGAAACCGGCGATCGCGAGCCGGAAGGTAAACCACGAGCCCGACATGATCGCGTCGAAGACCGTGCGGTTTCGACCCCGCACCTCCTGCTTGGTGAACGAGCTGAGGATGGTCGAAATGTGCGGCATCGAGGCGTCGTCGGTGCGGCCGGGAAGCTTCCATCCGAATACCCTGCCGTCGACCGCCGTGCCGAACGCCTTGTATCCCTCCCATATCGCACACAGAATCGCGAAGCCCGAGAGCCCCAGACCGACCGAGCGCATTCTGTCTGTCCGACGCATCATTAGCGTCACACCCTAGCCCAACGGACGTTGTTCGCACTGAGCATCCGAATCGGTCGATGGACCGCGCCCACGCTGAGTTGTGGGAGCCAGCGTACAGCGACGCCGTCGCAATTTTCTACTCATTTCAGCCGTGTTTCCGATGCCTTCACCCGACCCGCATTCCGGAAGGGGTTCAACCAACCGGCTTCGAAGCGGTACCGTTCTGGTGGAGCTCGTTCAGCGTCTCGACGGCGACATCGCGAAACGCGATGGCGGCCTGGGACAGGGTCCGTTCCGAAGACCAGCCGAGACCGATGATCCGGTGAAGGTCGCCGACGAGCGGAACGGAGATCGCACCGTCGGACAGACTCGGCTCAATGGTCAGCGCGGGTGAGATCGCCACCCCGAGACCGGCAGCGACCAGGCGCTGGAGTGCGGTGTTTTCATCGGTGCGGAACACCACGTTCAAGTCCACACCGGCGGAGCGCAGAGCCCGCTCGGCCGAGGCGGTGCACGGATCATTTTCCGTTCCACCGACGAACTCCTCGCCGGCGAACTCCTCCAGCCGCAGCGATTCACGCTCGCTGAAGCGGTGGCCCGGAGGAACCAGGGCGACGTAGGTGTCACGCAACAGTTCCACAACCGCCATACCGGGCGTGCTCTGACTCAGCTGGAGAAATGCGATGTCGAGACCGCCACCCAGGACGCGGGCCGTGAGATCGCCGTCATTGTCACCTTCGTGAAGCTGTACCGAGATTCCGGGCCACAGTTTTCGGAACCTCACGAGCACGCTTGGAAGGAGACGCGCTCCGGCCGATTGGAACGTGCCCACCCGAACTTTGCCGGATACTCCGGTAGCCAACCGGTCGAGTTCCAGCCGGGCCGTCGCCAGACGTTCAAGAACGGCATTCGCATGACCGAGGAGCGATGCGCCCGCTGCGGTGAGCGTGACCGGGCGTGGCCCGGACCCCCGGTCGACGAGACGCTGGCCGACGATGCGTTCAAGTGCGGCCAACTGCTGCGACACCGCGCTCTGGCCGAACCCCAACTCCTCGGCCGCCTTGCTCAGCGACTTCGTCCGGGCAATGGCGACCAGTGCGGCCAGGTGGCGAACATCGACGTCCCAAAGTTCATTACTATTCGGCATGATAAATATTCAATATATTCGCTTTACCAATTAATTACAAAAGGCGATAATACAATGGAAGTTCTTTGGAAAGGATACTGAACCATGTTTCAACTACTCGTAATCATCAGTGCCTTCGGCCTCTTTGAGTTCGCAGCGATCCGTCATGGAGTCGACTCCCGCAATCTGATCGGCGACCGCAACCTGCGCGACTGACGGGTTCCGCGTGTGACGGGATTGCTCGGCTCTCCAGCCGGAACAGTCCCTACGCGACCTTTGCCGGCGACCTTCGCGGGACCTACCTCCGGCATCGAGTGAGCGGTCAGGCCTTGGCTCGCACCGCCTCCGTCACCGCGGGAATGACGCGGTTGCCGTAGGCCGCCAACGTGGCGTCCATGTCGTCGTGCTGCAGATACACCGAGAACTGGTGAGCCCCCAACTGCTGGAGTTCGTGGATCCGTTCCACCTGGTAATCGACCGGGCCGATCAGGCAGAACCGGTCGACGATCTCGTCGGGCACAAACGTCGTATGCGAATTTCCGGCCCGGCCGTGCTCGTTGTAGTCGTACCCCTCACGGCCTTTGATGTAATCGGTTAGCGCTGTGGGCACACTGCCGCCACCCGAATCGCCGTACCGGGCCACAATGTCGGCCACGTGGTTGCCAACCATCCCCCCGAACCACCGGCACTGCTCCCGGGCGTGGGCGAGTTGCCCGGGCGAACCATCGGTGACGTACGCCGGTGCAGCGATACAGATGCTGATCGACTTCGGGTCACGACCGACCCGCTCCGCGGCCTCGTGCACGGCGGCTATCGTCCACCTGGCAATGTCGGGATCGGCCAACTGGAGAATGAATCCGTCGGCCACCTCCCCGGTCATCGCCAGCATCTTCGGGCCGTAGGCGGCGAGCCAAACCTGGAGTTCACTCTTGGCCGCCCAGGGGAACCGGATCGACGAACCCTTGTAGTCAACCGCCCGACCGCATCCGAGTTCGCGGATCACATGTATCGACTCCCGCATTGCCGCCAACCCGACCGGCGCCCCGTTGGTGACACGGACGGCCGAATCGCCCCGACCGATACCGCAGACCGTTCGGTTGCCGTACATCTCGTTGAGCGTTGCGTATGTCGACGCCGTCACCGTCCAGTCGCGCGTTGCCGGATTGGTGACCATCGGGCCAACGATGACCTTGCGGGTCTCGGCCAGGATCTGGCTGTAGATGACGTAGGGCTCCTGCCAGAGGATGTGCGAGTCAAACGTCCACACATGCGAGAAACCGTAGGTCTCGGCCCGCTTGGCCAGATCGACCACGCGCGAAGCCGGCGGGTTGGTTTGCAGAACGATTCCGATATCCATACGTACACATACCTTTAGTTGGTCCCATTGTCAGCTGGAATGATCCTGAAACGTCTACGCGATGCGCTGCGACAGGCCGCGCGGGATAAACCGGCCATCGCCTTTCGTGCCGACGTATTTCTTGTTCTCGATCACGACCTTGCCGCGGCTCATCACGAGATCGCAGCGTCCGTTGATGACCTCGCCTTCGTATGCGGAATAGTCGACGGCCATATGGTGGGTCTTGGCGCTGAGCTTCTGCTTCGCCTTCGGGTCGTAGATCACGATGTCGGCGTCGGAGCCGGGAGCGATAACGCCCTTCTTCGGGTACATGCCGAACAGGCGCGCCGGAGTGGTCGCGGAGATCTCGACCCAACGTTCAACCGAGAGGTTGCCTTCGGTGACCCCTTTGTACAGCAGGTCCATACGGTGCTCGACCCCGGCCATGCCGTTGGGGATCTTGGCGAAGTTGTCTTTGCCGAGGATCTTCTGTTCCTTGAAACAGAATGGGCAGTGGTCGGTACTGACGACGGCGATGTCGTCGAAGCGGATACCGCGCCACAGTTTCTCGTGCTGTTCCTTGTCGCGCAGCGGCGTCGAGCACACGAAGTTGGCGCCTTCGAAACCGTCGAGACCGTCTCGGGCCAGGTCGTCGATGGAACGGAAGAGATACTGCGGGCACGTCTCCGTGTAGATAGGGAAGCCCTTGTCGCGAGCGTCCATTACGTGGTCGAGGGCTTCCTGGCAGGAAAGGTGCACCACGTACATTTGGCAGCCGGTGATCTTGGCCATCTGGATGCAGCGGTAGGTGGCTTCGGCTTCCATCTCGACCGGACGGCTTATCGAGTGGTACACCGGAGCGGTTTCACCGCGCTCGACATGGTCCTTGACGATCTCGTCGATCACGATTCCATTTTCGCAGTGCATCATGACCATGGCGCCGAGTTGCGCGCCCCGCTGCATGGCCCTATATATCTCACCGTCGGTGGAGTACAGCACGCCCGGATACGCGGTGAAGAGCTTGAAACTCGACACACCCTGCGACACCAGAGACTCCATCTCCTTGAGCGAGTCGTTGTTGACGTCGGCAACGATCATGTGGAACGCGTAGTCGATCGCGCACTGCTTCTTCGCTTTCTGGTGCCACGTGTCGAGGGCCGACTGAAGCGTGCCTCCCTTCTGTTGCACGGCGAAGTCGATGATGGTGGTCGTGCCACCCCAGGCCGCGGCGCGCGATCCGGTTTCGAACGTGTCGGACGAGTACGTTCCTCCGAAGGGCATCTCCATATGGGTGTGTACATCAATGCCACCGGGGATCACGTATTTGCCCTTGGCGTCGATGACCTTGGCCTTCGACTTGCGGACGGCCACGTCCTCCTTCGACCCGGGGTTCAACAGCGCGCTTATCGTCTCACCGTCGACGACGACCGTCGCCTGGTGCGTTCCACTTGCGGAAACGACATTGCCATTGATGATGATCGTTCGTGCCACGTTCTTTGCTCCTTGGGTATCGCGGGGTGTGTCGTACGTTATCCGGAAGAAGGTGCGGGAAAACCGACGTTGGGTCAAATGTTCCCACCGGGCGGGAGGAAATGCCCGAACGTCGTGAATGCCGTTGCTTGCGAGAATGCTCAGAGCGCGGTTAGGTCGCCGTACTGCGAGGGGTTGCGGTCGCGGTAGAACGCCCACCGGTTGCGAACCTCCGCAATCAGGTTCATGTCGAGATCGCGCACGACCAACTCGGCCTTGAAGGGATCGGCCGGTTCGCCGACAAACTTGCCTTCGGGGTCAACGAAGTAGCTCGTGCCGTAGAAGTCGTCGTCGCCCAGGTCTTCGATGCCGACCCGGTTGATCGCACCGATGTAGTACTCGTTGGCGACGGCGCTGGCCGGTTGCTCCAGTTTCCACAGATATGACGACAGCCCACGTGAGGTGGCCGAAGGGTTGAACACGATCTGGGCGCCGTTCAGCCCAAGGGCCCGCCACCCTTCGGGAAAGTGCCGGTCGTAGCAGATGTAGATGCCCACCTTGCCGACCGCCGTGTCCCACACCGGGTAGCCGAGGTTGCCCGGACGGAAGTAGAACTTTTCCCAGAAACCCTTTGTTTGCGGAATATGGGTCTTGCGATACTTACCCAGGTAGGTGCCGTCAGCGTCGATGAGCGCAGCGGTGTTGTAAAGCACGCCAGGTTGCTCCTGCTCGTACATCGGCAGCACCAGGACCATACCGAGTTCCTTGGCGACCGACTGAAAAAGCCTGGTCGTCGGACCGTCGGGAATCGCCTCGGCGTATTCGAAGAACTTGCTGTCTTGCACCTGGCAGAAGTACGGCCCGTAGAACAGCTCCTGAAAGCACATGACCCGCGCCCCTTGCTTGGCTGCCTCATGGGCTTGGCGGACATGCTCTTCGATCATCGACTCCTTCGAGCCGGTCCAGGCGGTTTGAAGCAGTGCAGCGCGGACGATGTTTGCACTCATTTTCGGTCTCCTAGCGAACGACTTGCGGTACGAAGCGAACTTACCCGAGCGCCGACCCGTACGACGGCTCCGGGACCCACCCGAATACCCATGTTTTTTCGAATGTTCAAGAAGTCCACAAAATTCCGGCGACGAATCTGTCCCAAGCACCCTTGCGCCCGACGTTCGGATAGAAACACCCGCCCACCGAACACAAACATCCAAACGTAGGGTTCCCAGTAGAGTTGAGGGCATGCGCTTCGCTGTGAAAACCGCCCCGCAACTGTCGACCTGGCCCAACATGTTGGCCCCCTAAGGGGCCACCGCGTCATGATCGTCATCATCGGAGGAGGCCTCGTGGGCCTCAGTACGGCGTTGTTTCTCACGGACCGGGGCGACACCGATGTCACCGTCGTCGACCACGGGCCGCTGGGCGGCGGTGCGGCCAGGGGTAACGCCGGATTCATGTGCAACACGCTCGTCGGGCCGCTCGCTGGACCCGGTTCGGTCAGCACGGCCCTACGATCACTTCTTGATCCGACCGGAGGGGTTCGGGTCCGACCCCAGGCCATCCCGTCGATGCCCAGGTGGCTGTTCCATTTCGCCCGGGCGTCCACGGCCAAGAGGTTCGATAGCAGCCGTCGTTCGCTGGCCCGCCTGAACGACAATCTCGACGGCCTGCTGAAGCATCTGGCCGACGCCGGGGTGAACGTCGAATTAAGCCCGCCGATGGTCGTGCCGTTCCATGATGTCGCCTTCGGAGAAAAGTTCCTACGCGAGCTGCATCCGATGCGGGACTTCGGCGCTGAACTTCCCGACTCGCTGTCAAGCGGCGACGAGATCCGCAAGCTCGTGCCTGCGCTCACCGATCACGTCAAGGCCGGCTTTTCGCTCCCCGGCGACCGATCTCTTGATCCCCGGCACTTCGTCGACTCACTCATAAGCGTACTTGGGAGTCGTGGAGTTGCGTTCGTGGAAAATGCGCCGATCGCTTCGATCGCGCACTCCAATGGCCGGATCAATTTCCTAACCACCGACATCGGCCGGATCGAAGGTGACGAGTTCGTGATCGCCGCCGGAGCCGGCAGCGACCAGGTCGCCAGGCATCTCGGGCTTCGTGTGGCGGTCGTGCCCGGTCAGGGCTACAACGTTGTGCTTCCATCGACACCGCAACTCGATCGACCGGTGATCGTCGAGGAGGTCCACGCGGTGGCCACTCCCCTGTCCGACCGGATACGCCTCGGCGGCACAATGGAGTTCACCGGCCCCAAGCCCAGCTTCGACGGCCGCCGGGTGGATGCGATCATCACGTCGATGCAGAAGTTCTTCAACCTCGAATGGGACAAGCGCTCCGAGACGTGGAGCGGATCACGGCCGATGAGCCCGGACGGCATGCCACTCATCGGTCGACCCAGGAACTGGTCGAACCTGATCATCGCCGCGGGCCACGGAATGTACGGCCTCACGCTGGCCCCCGCAACCGGGCTCGCCGTCTCGCAGTTACTGCTCGACGGCAGGGCGTCGGTGGACCTGACCCCCTTCGACCCCGACCGTTTCTAGTGCAGTGAATCGCAGTTCGGGCGCGGGTGGCCGAACTGCGTTTCCCCGATGAGCGCCCTGTTTGTCGGGAGGGCGCACGCGCCCGAACTTCGAGAACATGCACTAGCGCTTGCCGGCGCCCCCACGATTGGGTGCGATTCCTTGGCTCGCGGCTACGAGCTCCCACCCATTCCGGGTGGAAACCCGCCGGTCATCCGCCCCAGACGTCGGACAGCGTGAAGCCCAGCGGGTACGGGTCGGTTGGGTCAACCGAGGTCATTCGCGTACCGACGACCCAACCACGACCCGAGATGCGAGGCAGCACCGCCGGACGCCCGGCCACGGTCGTTTCGCCGATGTGTTCCACCGTGAATTCAGAATCGATGATCGACCGGGCCGTGAACGTCGCACCGACCGACGCCTCGCCCCGGGCCGCCATGACCGCGAGCCGGGCCGAGTTGCCCGTGCCACAGGGCGACCGGTCGACGCGGCCGCTCAGTACCGTCGCGCCCCGCGGACCCCGTTCGTCGTTGCCGATCACCATGACATACGACAGGAAGTTGATCTCGGGCACTTCGGGATGTTTGACCGTGACCTGTTCGCGGGCCGCGTTCATGACCGGAGTCGCGGCGTTGACGATCGCCCGGGCCGACGAACGCGTCAGCGACACACCCAGATCAGCGTCGCGCACGAGCACGTAATAGCAACCGCCGTATGCGATGTCGACCTTGATCTGGCCGAAGCCGTCTACATGGAGTGGAACATCGAGCGCTTCAACAAACGAGGCCACGCCGTCGAAGGTGACCCGCTCACACCGACCATCGCGACAGTGCGCTTTCGCGCGAATGAGGCCGGCGGCAGTTTCGAGTACGACCTCGGTGATCGGCTCGATCATGGGCACCGACCCGGTCTCCAGCAACGCCGTAACTACACATATGGTGTTGGATCCGCTCATCGCGTGGGTGCGGTCGGACTGACAGATCACAAACCCCGCATGAGCCTCTGGATGCGTCGATGCAAACACGAGGTTGGCGCTGGCCTGCGGGCGGCCTCGTGGTTCGAGCGAGACGAACCGACGCACCGAGTCGTCGATCTCATTGAGGTAGTGCAGTTTCTCCCGCATCGACGCGCCGGGCACGTCGAAGACACTGCCGAGGTAGCAGGTGCCCTGCTCCCCTTCGGCGTGGACCTCAACGGCCGTGAGCGTTCTGGCTAAGCGCACGAGATTTCCAGAGCTGCGGCGGTAATGGCCCTCTGCTCAGCCTCGACTTCGGGAAGAAGCGGCAGCAAAGGCATGCGGACCGGGCCGCAGTCGATGTCCTGCATAAGCAGAGCCAGCTTCATCTTCTGGTTGTAGGACCCCGCTTCGCATGCCTGTATCCACGGAAGCATCGCGTCAAACATTACCCGGGCCCCGGCGATGTCGCCCGAGTTGGCCCTGGTCACGACCGCCGTATGGTGGGTGGGTAGCGCGTTGGCGGTACCGGCGAGCCAGGAGCGGATTCCCCAGGCGAAGTAGTCGACGGCCTGGTCGTCTGACCCGCACATGATCGTGATCCGGTCGGCATAGCGTTTGCGCATTGCGAGAAACCTGGAGAAGTCGCTGCTCGACTCCTTGATGGCAATGATCGCCGGGTTGTCGGCGAGGGAATCGAGGCAGTCGAAGCCGATCTCCACGCCGGCGCGGGCCGGGTAGTTGTACAAGATTACGGGAAGACCGCCGCCTGCGGCGACCGCCGAGAAATGGGCCGCAAGTTCGCGCTGCGTCGGAAGCGAGGTCGGCGGAGCGGCCAGCATGACGGCGTCGTAACCGAGTTCGCGCGCCCGATTGGCGTACATGATCGCATCTTTCGTTGACCCGGCGTTGCAGCCGGCGATCAGCTGAGCGCGTCCGGCGTTGACATCACGGGCGTGGGCAAACGTGCGAATCCGTTCCTCGATGGACAACGCGTAGTACTCCCCGGTCGTTCCGGCGGTAACGAGTCCGCGAACTCCGCCAGCGAGACAGTGCTCGATCACCTTGGCGTAGACGTCGAGGTCGACCTCGTCGTTGGCGCTGAATGGGGTGACAACCGGTACGTAGACGCCTTCGAGTTTCATATCCCGATCTTAGTAGCGCTGGCCCATCGGACCGGTTCGCTTCCTATCGCCACTCCGCCGATCAGCAAAACCGCCGCTCAGCTCGCGGCAAGCAGCCCGACCCCGATCGCTGCGCAGACCAGGCCGATCCACTGAAGACGGCGCAGCTTCTCCTTCTCGAAGATGACGGAAAGCACCACACCGACCGTCGCGAACTGTGAGGTTGCGACTGCGACGGGCCCGGACGATCCCGCCCGATAACCGAGCTGTACGCATGCGATGGCGAGCCCGGCGGTGACTCCCGTGAGGATGCCGAGCGTGCGCGCCGGTGGATGCATCGCAATCCACGGCGCGCGTCCACCGGGTGTCTTGTCGAAGAGCATCGCAGCGCCCAGGATCAGACCGGCTGAACAGCGCTGGATCAGCACCGGTGAGAGTCCGGACGCCTTTGATGTGTAGTCGAACAACGCAAACGCGCTTCCGAACATCAACCCCGAGCCCGCACCGAATAGCAGCGCCATGCGGGCCTTGCCGGGTTCACCAGGTTGATAGGTGGCCATACCAATTGCGATGATGCCGAGCGCCATGCCCGTCCAGCCCCAGCCCGAGGGACGGTCGCCTTTTCGAATCGAGTCGACGACCGGCACGAGACCGAGCAGGACCGCGCAGGTCGGAGCGATCAGCCCGATCGAGGAAACTTTGTATCCCTCATAGAGCAACGCGAGTCCGACGGCCATCAACGCGCCCGAACACAGCGATATCAGCGAATCTCGAACCGTGAAGGTTGAGTGCACGACGATGACCAGAACAATCGCCACGATCGTGGAGGCGGTGAAGGCGCTACGGGCAACGGTTATCGAGGGAACAAACTTCGACGTTTTCGCCGCGAACAGGTCAGATACCCCGAGCAGCACACCGGCGCAGATGCCCAGGGACAGGGCCAGCATCAGCGCTTCATACGATCAAGTCGGACCTCGGCGGTGTAGGCATGTGCCTGAAGTCCGTCGACGGGGCCGAATGCCGCTGCGTCTTCGGCGATGTGCTTCGCGGCGACGGGATCGGTGACCTTCTGCCATGTCAGCGTTTTCAGGAACTTCGCAACGGACAGCCCACCGGTGTAGCGGGCCGCGGCCTGCGTGGGGAGGGTGTGGTTGGTACCCGTGCAGCCCTTGTCGCTGTATGACACCGTCGCATCCGGGCCGAGGAACAGCGAGCCGTAGTTGCGCAGGCGACCGAGATACCAGTCGTCTTCGACGGTGTGGATCTCGAGGTGTTCGCACGCCACCCAGTCGGCCATGTCGGCGGCCTCCTCGCGGGTACCGGCGACGAGCACCTGGCCGTAGTCACGCCACGCCAACTCCGCCACAGCCGAGTTGGTCAGCGTGGGAAGCAGCCGGTCGATCTCGGCCATCACCGAGCGGGCGAACGTCTCGCTGCGTGCGATGACGGTGGCCGGCGAGTTCGGGCCGTGCTCGGCCTGCCCGAGAAGATCTGCCGCAACAAGGAACGGATCGGCCGCATCGTCGCACAGCACGGCCACCTCGGACGGGCCGGCGAGAAGATCGATACCGACCCGCCCGAACAACTGCCGCTTCGCCTCGGCAACATAGGCGTTGCCGGCGCCGCACAGCATGTCGACCGGCCCCATTCCTTCGAGCCCGAATGTCATCGCGGCCAACGCGGGCACCCCTCCAAGAGCGAAGATCGCGTCGGCGCCGGCGTCGTTGGCGACCCAGATCATTGACGGCGTGGGGCCCGACCCGTCAGGCAGCGGTGGCGTACACACGATCACCCGCTCGACCCCGGCCACCTTCGGCACGATCACGCTCATCAGCGGCGACGAGACGATCGGAAACCGTCCGCCCGGCATGTAGGAACCGATCGTCGACACCGGAATCTGCCGATGCCCGACGACCAGTCCGGGGAACGGTGAGTACTCGGTGTCGACCAGCAACGACCGCTGATGCCGGGCGAAAGCAGCCACAGTCGCCGAGCTCCGACGAAACGCCACCTTGAACGCTTCAGGCACGACGTCGTCGGCCGCTGCGACCTGCCCGGGCGTGACCTGGAAATCGGGGGGATCCCACCCGTCGAGGTCGCGGGAATACTGGCGAACCGCGTCGATTCCGCGCCTCTCGATCGCCAGCAGCATCTCGCTGACCCGATCACGGACCTCATGGTCGACCATCACCTCATCGGCGATGACGGGCTTCAGGCAGTTCCAGGATTTCGGACGGGGAGAGCGCACGCCTAGAACGTAATCGTCCCGGGACCGGTCTCCGAAAACGGACCACCCGGTATCGCTGCGTGACTAGTGCACTGAAGCGGAAGTGCGTTGAATGTCGAGGGCGAAGAAATCCCAGTTCACAGGCAGGTTTCGCTACTTACGACGTTCAAGGTACTTCTGCGAAGGTCCACTACGAAGCCGGAGTCCAGCCGATCATCCTGCGGACGAGCTGATCGAAAGCAACGACACCCAGTTCAATATCGGCCTCGGCCGTGTCTTCGATGTGGGTATGCGACAGGCCGTTGATCGACGGTACGAACATCATGATCGTCGGGACTCCGGCCCTGGCCATCTCAGCAGAATCGTGCATCGGCCCGGACGGCATGACTTCGCGTACGCCCGTCTCCTTCTCCACGATGTCGGCGGCGAACTCCACGAGTTCGGGGTGGAAGTCAATAGGGTTGATCGACCACACGGTCTCGATCTCCGCTTCGCAGCCTTCGTCCGGCGCGATCTCGTTCACGATCCGCTCGAGGCCGGCCACCATCCGGGCGAGCACGGCACGGTCGAGATGCCTCATGTCGACGCTGAACTCGGTTCGCCCGTTCACGGCGGTTGGAACCGCTGGATGCACGCGCCACACGCCAATCGTTGCGAAGGCTCCCTCATCGAGACCAAGTTGGCGGATGGCAATTGCCATTCGGGCCGCGGCGAGCGTCGTGTCTTTGCGCATGCGAATCGGCGTGGCTCCGGCGTGAGCGGCCTGCCCCGTCAGCTTCACCATGCGGCGCTCGACGCCCAAGATGCCGTGCAGCGCGGCAAGGCGCAGACCCTTCGCCTCAAGCACCGGACCCTGTTCGATGTGCAACTCGGCGCTGGCTTTGATCGACGACAGCACGTCGCCGGCCGTGAGGACCGTATCCATGTTGACGCCATAGTCGCGGACCGTGTCCTCGAGCACGTTGCCCGACCTGTCGGTGAAGTGCCGCACACTGGCGACCTCAAGGGTCCCCGAGACAGCACCGGACCCGAAAAGCGAGCGACCGAAGCGGGCACCTTCCTCGTCGGCCCAGTCGACGACGCTCAACGAATGCGGCATCGACACGGCATCGCGGTGCATGGCGCGGAGTGTTTCGCTTCCGGCAAGAACACCGAGAGCCCCGTCGAGCCAGCCACCGTTGGGAACGGAATCGAGGTGGCTGCCCACCACCACCCGGTCACGACTCTCGCCGACCAGCGTTACCCACAGGTTGCCTGCCGCATCGGTCTCCGTCTCGACCGGCACACCGTCAAAGGTTGACAACCACCACTCTCGGGCCTGTTTCCAAGGCTCGGTCCAGGCCAGGCGCTGGCTGCCTTCGTCGGTAGCCGTAAGCGCCCGGAGTTCTTTGAGATCGGCTACCACACGAGCTGGATCTGCTGGCATTCGTCGATTCCAGCATCCCTCAGCTCGCATAGCAAACTCCGGGGTCGAGCACCCCGTAACCCGGTCCCGAGCAGCCGGACGGACGCGCCCCCTTACGGCATTTCGAGAATTGTGACCGTGCCGGTGGTGCCGTCGACGCGGATCATCGCACCGTTCGGAATGCGACGGGTCGCGTCGGTCGCGCTTATGACGCAGGGGATTCCGAGCTCGCGACTCACGATGATCGCGTGGCTGAGCGGCGCGCCCACGTCGACGACAACGCCGCCGGCCGGGACGAACAGCGGCGTCCACGACGGATCGGTGATCGGTGCCACGAGGATGTCGCCCGGATCGAGCGCGGTTGGATCGTTGGAATCGAGGATGACCCGGGCCCGGCCTTCGACGACACCCGTGCAACCCGACATGCCCTGCAAGACATCGCCCAGACCGAGCGTGTTCTCAACGGCCGCGTCACGGCGCGGCCAGGTGTCGGGACCGTCGGTCGACCCGTTGAACACGAACGGCGGGACCAGTTCAAGCAGGCGGGCGTACTCGGTCCGGCGGGCCCGGATCTCCTGCGTCAGCGACGACGGGTTGGTGAGCAGGGTTTCGATTTCCGCCAACCGGACAAAGCCGAAGTCCTCGATCTCGTCGAATGCGCCCACGGCAACCATGCGGCGACCGAGTTCACGCATCGGCATGCGCATCTCGTGGATCAGACGGATGTTGTTGGTCTTGGTGCGTTCGCGTCCGGGCAACCAGGCTTTCGTAGAACCGATAGCCGCGGCCAACTGCCCGTGAGTGGCCGGATCGGCCTCGACCATGGCCAGCAGCGTCGCAGCGGCGGCTTCGCGTTCAGCGGCCCGGGCCGCGTTCATTTTCGCCGGGTCCTGCTCCACGGCGGCGAAGCGCATCCGGTCAATCGCCGACACCGCCAGCTCCGGCCGGGTCTCCCAGGTCGGTGAGCGACTTTCCCACTCGTTCGGTCCGCGGCTCCCGTATTCGTGCAGAAACGAAGCAAACTGCGCGAGGAACGCTGTCGCGTCGGGAGATCCGGAAGCTCGAAGGCGGTCGAGCAGCCCCGGCGCACCGGCGTCAAACGCAGCCGTCAACTCCGGCGATCCAGCCACCAGTCGGCCGAGTGACCACATGGCATGACTCGGTTCAGCCGAATCCACTTCGCCAATCCCCGCGATGAGCGGCATGATCAGATCAGGGCGACCGACGGCCGTCGCCACCGCTGAGATGATGCCGACGGGCACCGTGGCCATGTAGGTGGCGAACAGGTGGTGGCTGAACAGCAGTCGGTGCATGGGGATCAGCGAGTCGTAGCGTTCCCAGAGTTCACGATCTGAGAGGGCGGAGAAGTCGGGTCGTTCAGCGCGTAACTTCTTCGTGGCATTGCGGTCGTCGGTCAACTCGGTGAGAGCGCCAAGCGAATGCTGCCCGAGGACCCACATGAACGTGCCGCCGATCTTCTCCGTGAGGTCGGGTCGGTCGTCACCGGGGAATTCGACATAGTCGGGGATTCCGGGTTGGGCTCCGAAGAACTGCGCATCCATGTCCTGCCAGGTCAGGCCGGGCGCTCGGACTCCGAACAGACGGATGAGCGACGCGTTGAGATAGCAGTATCCGCCAGCCACACCCAACTGGCAGAAGTCGCCCTCGGGAAATTCGTCCGCATCGAAGGCTCCCATACGGACCCAGGCATCACGCCAGCCTTCCTCCGCGAACGCAAGGACCGTGTCGCTCGTCAGCGGGGTGACCGGGTCAGGGAACACCTCGCCGACATTGGCCCGCGTGTACAGCGGAAACCGCTCCGAAAGGCTGGTGTCAGTGACGTAGTACTTGATGGCCATGCTGGTCTCCCTAAGGTGTGAATGGCTCCGATTTCACATTTCAACACGAGCGGCTGTCCTTTGGCCATCGGAGCTAACGCGGTGACCGTTCCCACGAACGGCCGCCCGTGACAATAGCCACGGACGAGAAAATTGGTTCAAGTTGTGGGTTCAGCCTGATCGGGAGCGCACGGTGCGCCGAATCGGCATGCCCGGACGGTGCTTCAATCCGAACCGGGCGACATGGGCGGGTCGCCGACTTCGACACGGAGCAGCGATGCACATGCAGTGGCCAGGACGGCGACCACGAGCGCAACAACGAACGCCCGGTGATATGCCGCTGCGGTCCTTGGCCCACCGCTGGTGGCGACAAGGCTAACCATGACCTGGGTGCCGATGGCCCCACCGGCTTGGACCAGCAGTTGTTGTGCTCCACCTATCGCCCCGAGACTGCGCTCCGGAACGGCGTTTGCGACACTTGCCCCGAGGGGAGGCCAGGCGATTCCCATGCCAAGCCCGGAGATCGCGATGGCCGTGACCAGCAGCGGGAGCGACCTCCCCGCCGGGCTGAACGTCTGGATCGACATCGAAACAACGAGCAGTGCAAGGCCGAACGTGGACGTCGCCCGTTCCCCTCGCCGTATCGCAAAATACCCCGCGAGTGGCGCGACGATTGCGAACGCGATGGGTCGGGCGATGGTCGTTCGGCTCGCCTCAGCGAGACCGAGCCTGAACCCGGTGTTCTTGTCGAGCAGCAGGTCGTTGATGAGAAACAGGCCGGCACCCAGGTACGAGAACTGCGCAAGAACCTGGGCGCCGATGCCCACCGCGACATTTCGACGACGCATGAGTTCGAGCGCGAGAAGCGGAAACGCGATTCGCTTCTCGATCACGACGAACAACACGACCAGCATCGGGGAAAGTAAGAACATCCCGAGAATCCGCCGATCCGTCCACCCCCACGCCGGTCCACGGTTCACTGCGTAGAGCAGCACAAGGGCGGCCCCGGCCAGGGTCACCGCGCCCGGAACATCGAACTTCTCCGAGGCCCGTCTGCCGGTCTCGGGAATGTTGCGTGACATCACAAGGGCGACGAGAAACAACGGAAACTGTCCCCAGAAGATCGCCCGCCAACCGAATGCCTCGACGATTGGACCACCGATGAGCACGCCCACCACCGGCGCCCCCGCCCCGACGAGCGACCAGTAGCCCATTGCCTTGACCCGCTCTTCGCGTCCGAACGTCTTGAAGATGATTGCCAATGACGACGGGGCGATGGCCGCTCCGATCATCGCCGAAACCGTCCGGAAGCCAATGAGGGCGCCGACACTCCAACTCAGAGCGACGAGAACCGACGAGATAGCACCGGCGAACAGGCTCATCAAATAGAGCTTCTTCTGCCCGATCAGGTCTCCAAGGCGTCCCCAGGCGGGACCGACGACGGCACCGGCGAGCGTGGGACCGGTGAAGGCCCACAGCACAACGGACGTCGACGTGTGCAGGTCATCGGCAATCGTTTCGCGCGCCACGGAAAGAAGGGTGAAGACGAATCCTGCGGCAAAGTTGCCGAGAAGGACCGCAACCAGGACAAGCCACTTGCGGGAAGGTTGGCCGTTCAGATCGTGAACCGAGGCGGGGGCTACGGCATCCGATAAGGAGGAATCAGAGACAGGCGAATCAGAAAGCGACGCAGGCCCCGTCACCTTCTTTGAACCAGCCATGTCCCCCACCGTACCGGGCGAGGCGCCGGTGTTCGGGCTTTCGCCCGGCCGGTCGGGTAGCCCTCCCCAGATGGGCATGACCTTCTCGGAGCCGCCCTGATCGGAACTTGAGGCGTTCGGATTGTCTGCTCGGGGCCGGACATGGCAGGCTCTCGAGCACCCACCATCGCAGGAGAAACCGCTATGCGCGCTGCCGTACTTGAGTCTTCACCGGGTCATCTTTCGATTCTTGAGGTGTCCATCGACAATCCCGGGCCCGGCGAGGTCCTCGTTCGAACCGTGGCCGCCGGCCTGTGCCACTCCGACCTCCATTTCATGGAGGCCCTCTACCCGACTCCGCTCCCGGTCGTGCTCGGCCACGAGTCCGCAGGCGTCGTGGAAGCGGTCGGCGAAGGTGTCACCTATGTGCAGAAGGGCGATCATGTGATCTCCTGCCTGTCGGCATACTGCGGCAGCTGCGACTACTGCCTCACCGGTCGTCTGGCCCTGTGCAACAACCGGGCGGCGCTGGAGCGACCGGCCGGGTCGCCATCGAGGATCACCATGAACGGCGAGCACGTGCACCAGTTCATGCGCCTCTCCAGCTTCAGCGAGCAGATGCTCGTGCACGAGCACGCTCTCGTGAAGATCAGCAAGGACATGCCGCTCGACCGCGCGGCGCTGATCGGATGCGGTGTGACGACCGGCGTCGGCGCGGTGTTCCGCACCGCCGCTGTCGAGCCCGGCGCCACGGTTGCGGTGATCGGGTGCGGTGGTATCGGCCTCAACTGTATTCAGGGCGCCCGCATCGCCGGCGCCGGTCGGATCATCGCCATCGACCTCAACGCGAAAAAGCTGGAACTCGCGCAGGAGTTCGGGGCCACCGACGTCATCAACGGCGCCGATGTGGATGCCGTCGCCGCGGTCAGGGAACTGACCAGGGGTGGCGTCGAATACAGCTTCGAGGCAATAGGCTCAAAGACCACGGCGGAGCAGTCGTTCAAGATGCTGCGCGCCGGAGGGACAGCGACGGTGATCGGCATGATTCCGATCGGGACCAACATCGAGGTCCATGGTGTTGAACTTCTCGCCGAAAAGAAGCTTCAAGGTTCAAACATGGGGTCGAACCGCTTCCGCGTGGACATGCCCCGCTACATCGACCTGTACATGCAGGGCCGTTTGAAACTCGACGAGTTGGTAAGTGCACGTATCAAGCTCGAGGACATCAACGAAGGTTTTGCGACCATGAAGGCCGGCTCGGTCGCCCGAAACGTCATTATCCTCTGATCCAGATCCTCTGATCCAGCCGCTGAGAGGCCACCAGCCGACTGTACGACAGCCACGGGGCATCACCTTCCTTGACCTGACCCGGGCGCGGCACGCACCAGATAGGGTGACGACCCATGGGTCTTTTCGGAGGAATCGAAGCCGGTGGAACGAAGTTCGTCTGCGCGGTCGCAAGCGTTGCCCGCCCCTGCGAAGTCTTGGCGGAAGAGCGATTTCCGACCACGACACCGGAGGAAACCATCAGGCGGACGATCGACTTTTTCGAGCCGTACGGCGCCGATCTGCACGGCCTCGGGATCGCAAGTTTCGGCCCGATAGATCTCGAACGGTCGTCGCGCACGTATGGGTACGTCACCACCACTCCGAAGCCGGACTGGGCAAACGCGGACCTGGTGGGTCCGATTGCAAAGGCATACGCCGTTCCGACCGCCTTCGACACCGACGTGAACGCTGCCGCGCTCGGCGAGTACCACTGGGGAGCGGCGCAGGGGCTCAACACGTTCTGCTACTTCACGATCGGCACCGGAATCGGAGGTGGTGCGATGGTCAACGGAGCGATGGTGCACGGGCTGCTTCACCCGGAGATGGGCCACCTCAGCGTTCCCCACGACCGTGCCGTCGATCCGTACGAAGGCTTTTGCACCTTCCATGGGGACTGCTTCGAAGGATTGGCCAGCGGCCCGGCACTTGAAGCGCGATGGGGCGCACGGGCCGAGACCCTTCCGGCCGAGCATCCGGCTTGGGATTTGGAGGCCACCTATATCGCCGAGGCGTTCCGAAGCGTCATCTGTGTGCTTTCGCCGCAGCGCATCATTCTCGGTGGCGGTGTGATGAGCCAACCACATTCGCTGCCGCTCGTTCGGACAAAGCTGCTGCACACGCTGAATGGATACATCCAGGCCAAAGCACTTGTCGACGACATCGAGTCGTATGTCGTGCCACCGTCGCTTGGCAACCAGGCCGGCGTTCTCGGCGCGATCGCGCTCGGCATGCAAGCGGCAAAACGCACCACCGGCTGAGTGGATTGTCGTCGGAGATGTTTCGCCCTCGCCCCGACCCGCGCGTATTCAAGCAGCTTGGTGGTCCGCGGCCCGGAGACGTTTGTCACAACCGATCGAAGCTGCTACCGTCCTGGCATCAAATATGACGTGACTGTTAAAAGTCGCGCCAAACAGGGCAAAACACCGCAAAGCAGCGCAGAATCAAGTTCCCGGAAGATGAATGCGCCTAACGTAAAAGTCCATTGAAACGGTTGCATACTCGTTTCAGCGAACCGGAATCTTCCATGCGGACGGCTCCACGAACGCTTACACCGAAATGCGGTAACTCTCATTTCGGATCACATGCAGTGCCAAATCACATGCAGTGCCAAATCACACCCAAACAGCAAGTTTCACCACTTAGGAGTTCACCTTGAACAAGAAGATCATTGCCGGGCTCGTCCTGGCTGGCACGCTGGTGGGTCTTGCCGCCCCATCGGTGACAAATGCAGCAGCGTCGAAGAAGGTGCTGATCATCGGCACCGACCTACCTCTTCAGGGTGCTTCCGCTGACGCATCAGCCGACACCAACCGTGCTATCGAGCTTTACCTGAAGCAGCAAAAGGGCAAAGCCGGCAAGTACACCATCCAATTGAAGAAGTACGACAACTCCACTGCAGCCAAGGGTGCATGGGACGACGCCACGTGCGCCAAGAACGCAAATGACCACGTGTCGAACAAGAACGAAATTGCCGTTATGGGCACCTACAACTCCGGTTGTGCCAAGATCGAGATCCCGGTCCTCAACCAGGCTCCTGGTGGCGGAATGCTCATGGT
Source organism: Acidimicrobiia bacterium (assembly GCA_031383405.1). Lineage (GTDB taxonomy): Bacteria > Actinomycetota > Acidimicrobiia > Acidimicrobiales > JANYDT01 > JANMZO01. Next base: position 24,559 of record JANMZO010000278.1, read on the forward strand.
TTCGCACGCCAACACCAACCCGGGCATCACCAAGTCCTGGGATCCCGGCGAGCCGGCTAAGTACTACCCGACCGGTAATCGAAACTACGGCCGGGTAATCGCGACCGACGACTTCCAAGGTGCCGCAGGTGCTCAGTTCGCAGCGAAGGACCTCAACCTCAAGAAGTGCATCGTGTTGAACGACGCTCAGACCTACGGGGTCGGCGTCGCGACCGCCTTCAAAGATGAGGCCAAGAAGCAGGGAATCGAAATTGTTGCCGACAAGGCTTGGGACTCGAAGCAGCCGAACTACACTGCGTTGTTCGAAGGCTTCAAGTCGCTCAAACCCGACTGCGTGTACCTCGGTGGCATCAACGACAACAATGGCGAGCAACTCGTCCGTGACAAGGTTTCTGTTCTCGGACCGAACACCGGAGCCGTGAAGCTCATCGCTCCCGATGGTTTCACGGGTTACCCGTCGCTGCTGAAGCTCGCCGAGTCCGACGCCATGTACATCACCTTCGCCGGTCTCCCGGCCGGTGAGCTCGTCAAGGCCGGCGGTGCCGGTGCCAAGTTCGTCACCGACTTCAAGGCGACCTACAACCGCGATCCCGCGTCGGCCTACGCCATCTACGGTGCTGCGGCGATGCAGTACATCATGGCTTCGGTAGCGGCCTCAAACGGCACCCGGGCCGATGTCATCGCCAAAGCCCTCAGTGGCAAGGTTGTCATTCCGGCCAACAAGTCGATCATCGGCAAGGCGTTCAGTCTCGACAAGAACGGCGACGTCACCGTTCGCGACATGTCGATCCAGTTGGTCAAAGGCAACGCGGAGACGTTCCTGAAGCCCTGGCCGGTCGGCTGAGAAACCCTGGATAACGGCGGATCTTCACCGACCCGTTCATCAGGTGCACTACAACTACCGGAAAACACAAGTACGACCGGTACAACAACTGATACTGCAGTAACTTCCGTTTGAACATGGGGTGGCCGGCTGATCGGCCACCCCATTTCTTATCCCCGCACAACAGGAGAGTCATGTCAGACGCTGCCGCTGCGCCCGCGGTTCGGGCGCGAAAACCCCTCAAGCTGGATTCACTGCTCGGCATTGCCATTCTGGCCGCTGCCGGCGTGTGGATAGTCGCCAGCTTTGTCAAAGGCCCCAGCCTGTTCACACAGGTTCTCGTGATCGGGGTGTCGAACGGAGCGGTCTTCGCGCTCATCGCCCTCGGTTACACGATGGTCTACGGAATCATCGAGCTGATCAACTTCGCCCACGGCGATCTGTTCATGCTGGGCTCAGTGTTCTCCGCCATCTTCTTGGAAGAATGGCTGAACCAGTCGAGATCCTCGGCCAAGGGTTGGCTTCTCCTGCTCCTCACGCTTGTCGTGGTGATGATCGCGTGCGCGGCTCTCAACGTGCTCATCGAGTTTCTCGCGTACCGGCGTCTGCGGAACGCACCCAAACTCGCCCCGCTGATCACCGCCGTCGGGGTGAGTTACATCCTCCTGAACCTCGGCATCATTTTCAACGGCTCAGCGCCGCATTCACGCAAGAGCGTTCTCCCCGCGACTGCCCTGAAACTTGGTTCGATCGAGATCAGGTACAAGTACATCGTCGTGCTCGTCGTGACCGTTCCTCTTCTCCTGCTCATGACGTTCATTGTGCAAAAGACGAAGACAGGCAAGGCGATGCGGGCCACGGCGCAAGATCGCGATGCCTCACTTCTCATGGGCATCAACGTCGACCGGGTCATCTCCTTCACGTTTGCCCTGGGTGGGGCACTCGCGGGCGCCGCCGGCACACTCTTCGTGCAGGTCAACCAGCAAACCCGATACGATGCCGGTTTCCGGCTCGGTCTGATCGCGTTCACCGCGGCGGTTCTCGGTGGTGTCGGCAACCTGCCCGGCGCAGTGCTCGGCGGATTTCTGATCGGTATCATCCAGGCGCTGAACGACGGGGCACCGTTGTTCTTCGGTCAGGAGTGGACCCAAACGGTGCTCTTCGGAATCTTGATTGTGATGATCATTTTCCGACCGGGCGGAATCTTCGGCAAAGTCCAGCAGGAGAAGGTTTAGATGTCAGAGCAAACTGCCAGTTCGACCGCAACCCCCGCCACGAAGCCTTCGACGCGGTCAACCCGCGACAACCTCAAGCGCATCTTGATTCCAATCGGATTGATCGTGATCCTGATCCTTCCCCACCTCGGATTTACCGAGAACTCCGACGGCATCCTGCCGATTTTCACGGTCGTGCTGTGCGCGGTCTATGCGCTGTTCTCCCTCGGGCTGAACATCGTCGTTGGATTCGCCGGGCTTCTCGACCTCGGCTACGTGGCGTTCTTCCTTTTCGGCGCCTATGTCTCCGCATGGCTCATGTCAGGGTTCTTCTACAACGTCAGGGTCTTCTTCCTCGACGGCACGGTGCCCTTCGACGGAGTGAAGGTACCCGGCGTTCACATCACGTTTTGGCTTGTCGTGATCGTCGCCGGCGTGTCGACCGCCATCATCGGGGTGATCATCGGTGCGCCCACCCTTCGTTTGAAGAGCGACTATCTCGCTCTGGTTACGCTCGGTTTTGGCGAGATCCTACCCGAGGTGTTTCGCAACGCCGAAAAGTTTACGAACGGGACGAAGGGCATCGGTCCGGTCGACCCAATCGGCACCGGTTTTCTCGACGTTGTTCCCGGCTTCAGCAAACGGATCGGACCGAGCGACTACACGGCCAAGTACTACGTGATTCTCCTGTTCTGTGGAATCTTCGCGTTCATCTCGATTCGCCTTCGAGACGGCCGCCTCGGGCGGGCATGGATGGCCATCCGCGAAGACGAACTCGCGGCCAGCCTGATGGGCGTTCCGCTCATGAGAACCAAGCTGTGGGCCTACGCGGTCGGTGCATTCGCGGGCGGGGTCGGAGGCGCGTTCTACGCGACGATCGTCGGCACCGTCAACGTCGACAGCTTCACGTTCTCCTTCTCGATCATCATCCTGTGCGCGGTGATCCTCGGCGGCATGGGCAATATCTGGGGAGCGATCCTCGGCGGCGTCGTGATCACGTGGTTCAACTACACGGGATTGAAGTTCGTCGGAGCCAAATTCAATTCCGTGGTGTTGCGATGCAGCGCCGAGCAGATCTCTGCCGGCAAGGTCTGCAGTTCCATCAACCTTGAGCGCTACAACTTCGGGTTCTTCGGTCTTGTCCTTGTCCTCATGATGCTGTTCCGTCCAGAAGGATTCATACCCGCGGCACGCTCCCGTGCGGTCAAAGCGTCCGAAGCGGCAATCGAAGGAGCCCAGGCATGAGCAGCGCCGAAGTCACGCTCAGCAGTGAGAACCTGCTCGAAGCCAAAGAGATCACTGTGCAGTTCGGCGGTCTGACTGCGATCAATCGGGTCGACTTCAACATTCCGAAGGCATCCATTGTCGCCCTCATCGGCCCGAACGGTGCGGGGAAGACGACGTTCTTCAACGTTCTTACCGGTCTGTATTCGCCGACCTTCGGTTCGGTCACGTTCGACGGCAAGAAGATCACCGCCACGGCCCCCCACCTCATTGCTGCTCGCGGCGTTGCGCGTACGTTCCAGAACATCCGGCTGTTCGGCGCCATGACGGCGTCGGAGAACGTGATGGTGGCGATGCATCCACACATCAAAGCCGGTGTGTTCTCAACGGTCCTGAGAACCCCGAAGCAACGCCGGGAAGAGCACAACTCGAAACATCGGGCCCATGAACTGCTCGAGTTCGTCGGCATCGTCGGGGCCGACGAGGAGTTCGCGAAGAACCTCCCCTACGGCGATCAACGCCGTCTGGAAGTGGCCCGTGCGCTGGCGCTCAACCCGAAACTCCTGCTACTCGATGAGCCGACGGCCGGAATGAACCCCCAGGAGTCAGCGGCATTTACCGCATTCGTACACCGGGTCAGGGATCAACTTGGCGTCACCATTCTTCTTATCGAACACGACATGAAGGTGGTCATGGGCACAGCAGAACGCATCACCGTGCTGGAATACGGCGCCAAGATCGCCGAGGGAACGCCCGAGGAAATCCGTGCGAACCCGAGGGTTATCGAGGCCTATCTCGGCAAGGCCGCTACCGAGGGGGCAGCATGAGTGTGACCAACACCAGTCCAGGTCACGATCGGGCGAAGGGCCGCACTCCGATGCTCGTGATCAACGACCTCTTTGTCTCCTACGGGGCGATCGCCGCGGTGAAGGGCATTTCCCTCGAGGTGTATCCGGGCGAGATCGTGACGCTTATCGGTGGCAACGGGGCCGGCAAATCGACGACGATGCGTTCGATTTCCGGGCTCATCAAGCCGAAGAAGGGCGGAATCACCTTCGAAGGCAAGCAGATCGCCGGAATGAAGGGCAACGATGTCGCCACGTTGGGAATTGCCCAGAGCCCGGAAGGCCGCCGGATCTTTCCCCGCATGACCGTCCACGAAAACCTCGAACTCGGTGCGTTCACCCGCAATGACAAAGGTGGGATCCAAGACGACATCAACCGCGTCTTTGACCTGTTTCCCCGCCTCAAGGAACGCATTTCGCAAAAGGCCGGCACCCTGTCCGGAGGTGAGCAGCAAATGGTCGCGATGGGACGCGCGCTTATGAGTCGTCCGCGATTGCTGCTTCTCGACGAGCCTTCGATGGGCCTCGCTCCCCTTCTGGTCGAGACCGTGTTCAACACCATCGTGGAAGTCAACAAACAGGGCACGACCGTGCTGCTCGTTGAGCAGAATGCCCTCGTCGCTCTCAGCATCGGCGACTACGGCTACGTATTGGAGACGGGCAAGATCACGCTCGAAGGCGAAGCGAAGGGTTTGGCCACCAACGACGAGGTCCGCAAGGCCTACCTCGGCGAAGATTAGTGCCGTGTCGGTCGGTTCCGCGTGCGGAGCCGGCGACACCCCGCACGACCGCTCTGCACGCCGCTCCGCACAACTCCCTGCCCGACTGCCGGGTCGGCGCCGGGGCTCAGGGGGCTCAGGTGGGTCCAATCGTTGCGACGCGGGATCTCGCCCGGTACGCCCGGGCCCTCGTCCGTCCACCGCACGCGTTATCAGCGCACCAGGTGGCAGAGCGGTTCTTTGACCGGTCGAAGTACACCCATCGGCAGTGCGCATTGCTGCATGCCTTCAGGCGATTCCACGAACCGTTGGACTTGCCGGTGAACACCGTGATCAGCAGCCGACTGAAAAATCGGCTGATGCCGGCTCCGGTCGTGACAAGTAATGGCTCCCCATCGAAGTTGAGAGCGACGGAAAAACGGCGGGAAAAGACAGTCAGAGCGGTCCACTGATCTTCCAGGTGAAGCCCTTGGAGTGTCGTCCCCTGAACAAGGTCGTGCAACAGCGTCCGGAGTTCGCGAGCCTGCGCCAGATCTTTCGCAGAAGCGCGGCCGGCCCCTGGAACGCCCTCGGTTCTCAACCACTCCCGGAAAGCCCCGACGTGCAGGAAGAGATCTGCTCCTGATTCACGATTTCGCGTGTTGACGAAGCGCCGCACCTCTTCAAGTTCCCCGGGGGCCCGGCGGCGAAACGGCCAGCTCCCGTCTGGAATCCACCGGCCTTCGGGGTCATAGCGGGATCGCTGCGCGTCGTCGGCGAATTGTTCGGGGTCAGGCGGGTCGTGTTTGGTTCCCATAGATCGTCACGAGCAATATACACTTTACCCATGACGAAGACCTACGAACGGGGCCTGGCGCATCGGCCGGAAGCCGATGTCTCGGGGCACGTCGAAAGTTGCTTCGGGTGAACGACCTCTTCGTCGTCGTCACAGTCGCTTGGGTCCGCATGCGAGCCCGCATCGGACAGTCGCTCGTCGCCTCGTTCGTCATAGCTGGGGCCATCGCAGCGCTGGTCCTGATGGTCGCAGTACCGAAGGTGGGCGAAGAACTCGTGTTGCGACACGCAATCGAGCGGCTCCCGGCGAGGGATCGGGCGGTGACGGTCGTCGTGGCGCCCGACCATCTCCTGGGAGCGAACGAGATCCGGGCAATCGACACCCGCCTGCGAACGCGTTTCGCCAACCTTCCGCTGGGACCGCTCCGATCGCTCGTAGAGTTCCGATCGCTCGCGACAGCTGACGGAACGGTGTTCCGGCTCGGGGGCCTCCAAAACCTTGCCACTGCTGTGCGGATTGACGCCGGCCGCCTTCCAGCGTCGTGCAAACCAAAGCGTTGCGAGGTCATCGTCGTCGGTCCGGGGGATCGCCGACTACCCAATGAACCTGCGGCCGGCCTGGTCGTCGTCGGACGCGCCACGCAGGTCGACCCGGTGCCGTTCACCGGGGATCTTGCGCTTTCTGCAGGTGAACAACTGGTGCTCGCTGACGGCGTTCAAGGCGTCAACGCCTTCAACTCGTTGCTGCTGATCAGGCGAAGCATCGCCTGGGTTGCCCCGATCGACCCGAAACTCGTGACACGCGGGAGTGTGGGGCCCCTTCTGAAATCACTGGCCGACGCGGGGCACGACGTCGAAGTTCCCGGATACTCGGTGACAGCACCCGATGATGGGCTGTCCAGTGCCCTCGACCGCGCCCTCGTCTCCAGCAGATCCCTCGCTCTTCCGCTCAGTCAGGCCGCGTTACTTCTTTGGGGAGCGATGATGACCGTGGCGTTGGTGTTGCGCGGATCGCAGCAGTCAGCGGCCGACCGCCTCGCACGACGCGGAGCCACCCGGTCTGCGGTTGCTGTCTTCGATCTCATTTCCACCGGCACCATCGTCGGCGCGGGTGCGATCGCAGGAACAGCGGTCGGGACGGTCGCTACAGGCATTCTGGCGCGGCAGTCTGCGCTTCCGGCGGCGACGATTATCGAGTCGACGTGGAGTGCCCGGACCTCGCTCGCATTCCTCGGTGCTCTGCTGATCCTGTGGTTGGCAACAACTCTGCTGGTTCGCTGGCGAGACTCCCGGGAGCCGATCAGACGGCGGGGCGCTCGGGTCTCTGATCTGACGGGCCTGGTTGCCGGGGTCATGCTCATCGTGTTGGTCAAACGGGGCGATACGAGCGCCGAGGCGCTCGCGTCAAGGTCTGATCCGCTTCTGTGGGCAATGCCACTCCTCATAGTGATAGTGCTGACGGCGATCACCCCTCGAACTGTCTCGATCATGACGAGGGTCGCAGCGAGGCTCATCCCACCGTCACGCGTACTCGACCGGGTCGCCCTACCCGATGGAGTCCGACGATCCATCCGTTCGATCGCCACCTCAGCAATGGTTGCGACAGCGGTTGCATTCGCAACCTTCACGCTCAACTACCGGTCGACCCTCCTGATCTCGGCGAAGGAGCAGGCCGCGTTTGCGGTTCCCTTCGATGCGCGCCTCACCGTCGGCAGCGAACTGGTGCAGCCTCCCACACTGCGCCCCGTAGGTGGCTGGGTGGAAGTTGTGCCCGGTACCGTTGCCACCGACGTTCTGCGACGGAGTGCGACCCTCCGACGCTCGGGTTCGACCATTGATACCCTCGACGTCCTCGGCCTCGAACCGTCTTCGCTCAAGGCCATCCGGTCGTGGCGGGCCGATTACGGACCACCCCTTCCGAAACTTATACGCGCACTTACTGTTCCCCCGCCGTCCTCTCTCGGTTCCCCCATTCCGGATACGGCAGACGCGCTCGCCCTCAACATCGACGGCCCGGCCGAGTTGACCAAGCTGGCAGCAGTCATGCAGCGCACCGACGGTTCATGGCACGAGACGGTCGCAAAGCCGGATCCGATGGGGATGCCAGTCGTTCCCCTGGAACCGCTCGATGCCGGAGGAAGGTTCATCGGGATACGGGTTGCGCAACTCGATGAGACGGCCTCGCGCATCGAGCATCATGTCCAAGAAGGAAACACGTCCGTCGAAGCGTTAGCTGTCGGATTCGTTCTGCACGGAGTCACCGCACTACGGCGAGACAGACCGATCGGAACACTGAAATACAACGCACATGACTGGGACGACGATGCGGGCGAGGTGAGGGGACAACCCGACGGGTCCGTGTCGATCGCTGCGACGATTCTCGGTTCTTCACGGCTGATCGTGCCGAAGTTCAATCCTGAGCCGGTACCCGCCCTCGTCGATCCCTTGACAGCCTCGGGTGCCGTTGACGGTGTCGTAACCCTTGAGACCCAGGGTCGGGAGTTTCACTTTCGAGTCGTCGCGGCAGCAGATCGGTTTCCGACCCTTGGCGATCGCTTTCTGGTCACCGATCTGAGAGTCCTACGCCGAGGTTTCGACCTGGC
>JANMZO010000480.1:0-85696 GCA_031383405.1 Acidimicrobiia bacterium
ACGACGCGCCCTGCATGACCGGCTTGCCGTCGATGATGCAGTTGTAACCCTCATGGGTGTGGGCGGTGAGGTAGGCGTCGACATTCTTCGATGTCTTTTTCACGATGTCGATTATCGGACCGGCGAAGTCTTTGCAGTCGTTGGGAGCGCCGGTCGCGCCCCGCCCACCCTGATGGATGGCGACGATGACTGCATTCGCACCGCGTTGTCGAAGGAGCGCTGCATTGGCGTTGATGACCTCGACCTCGTCTTTGAATTCGACACCGGCGACACCCGACGGAGTCACGATCGTGGGGGTGTCTTTGAGCGTCAGGCCGATGAACCCGACCCGCACGCCGTCGAGATCACGGTAATACCAGGCCGGAAGAATCGTCTGGCTCGACTTCTTGTCGAACACGTTGGCCGCGATGAACGGGAACGGTGAACCCTGCCACACGTCGTTTTGGCAACGTACGTTGGGCTTACAGCCGCCCTTGTCGATGCGTCTGAGTTCGGCGACACCGCGGTCGAACTCATGGTTGCCGACGCCGGCCATGTCGAGGCCGATGGCTGACGCGACGTCGATCGTCGGCTCGTCATCGAAGAGCGCCGAAAGAAGCGGCGACGCGCCGATCAGGTCACCCGCCGACACGATGAGGGTGTTCTTGTTGGTGTTCTTGAGATTGCGGACGTGGGTGGCGAGGTACTCCGCGCCGCCAGCGTTGATCGTACCGACACGGCCGCTCGAACCCGCCGGTGGTTCCAGGTTGCCGTGAAGGTCGTTGATCGACAGAATCTGAATATTCGCAGTGTTGTTTGGGTCGAGTACGTCGGCCGTTGCCGAGTTGCCCCCCGGGAGACCCGATGTAGCAAGGGCGACCGCAATGAGCCCGGAGAAAGCTGCGGCAAGTGAACGACGTAAGCGCATGTCGCGATCGTATTCCCCAGCGGAGCGCCGCGCCTAAGCGACCGAAAGTGTTCACCGGGTCAAACACGGGTGCGATCGGCCGAACCTCGGCCAACCGGCCAGCCCGTCGGGCAGCGCTCCCCAACTGGTTGTTATTCCGTACCCAACCGGCGCGCCGACCGATCCCAACTTACCCGAAACTCCTGGAAAATCGCGCCTAGAGACCAGAGTTGGGATACGAAGTGGGTATCGGCGCTGCGACCGGATCGGGCCAGATTCAGGCGAGACGGTGAAGCCAGCTGTGGGTATCGGCGCTGCGACCGTATTGGACGTCGATGAGGGAGTTGCGGACGCGCATGGTCATTTCACCGGCGGTCGAATTCCCGACTTCGCCGCCTTCCCAAACCAGTCGACCGACCGGGGTCACCACGGCCGCCGTTCCACACGCAAAGACTTCCTTGATTTCGCCGGAGGTAACTCCTTCGCGCCATTCATCGATCGACACGGGACGCTCTTCCGGCGTCAATCCGAGCTCGGCGCCGAGGGTGAGGATCGAGTTGCGGGTAACGCCCTCAAGTATCGTGCCGGAAATCGGTGGGGTGACGAGCCTACCGTCGGCGCGAACGAAGTACAGGTTCATGCCGCCGAGCTCCTCCACCCACTTATGTTCCGACGCGTCGACGAAACACACCTGGTCGCATCCGTTTTCGCTCGCCTCGATCTGCGCCGCCAGTCCGGCGGCGTAGTTGCCTCCGCACTTGGCGGCCCCCGTTCCACCGGCGGCGGCACGGGTGAACTTCGACGACAGCCAGATCGAGACGGGCGTCACTCCTCCTGCGAAATACGGTCCGACCGGCGAAGCGATAACCATGAAACGCACTTCGGCCGAGGGACGCACGCCGAGAAACACCTCCGAGGCGAACATGAACGGTCGGAGATAGAGGCTGTTCTCGCCACCGGTCGGTACCCAGTCCGCGTCGAGGGCGACGAGTTTCTCTAGCGATTCGACAAAGACGTCGGTTGGAAGCTCGGGTAATGCGAGGCGCTTCGACGATCGCTGGAACCGCTCGGCGTTGGCGGTCGGACGGAATGTCCAGATGGACCCGTCGGCATGCCGGTACGCCTTCAATCCCTCGAAGATCTCCTGCGCGTAGTGCAGCACCGAGGTGGCCGGATCCATTGGAATAGGACCGTACGGTTCGATCCGGGCGTCGTGCCAACCGTCCACCGCGGTCCACGTGATCGAGAGCATGTGGTCGGTGAAAAACTTCCCGAACCCGGGGTTGGCCTGGATTTCGGCCCGTCGCTCTCGAGTGACGGGGTTCTGGTTACGTTCGATCCGGTAGGTCAGCTGCGACATGGACGACAGCGTAGGAGGCTGAGCCAATCGCGTGCGACTTCCGGTTTGAACAGAAACCGACAACCACTGTTGGTTTCTGTTCAAACAGGGGGCAAAATCAAACGTTTGCGGCCAGGTAGTCACCGATGGCCGAGGTGGGTCCGGCCGGCATGGCCGACTGGGCCGACAACGTGGCGTCGACGACCGCTTTGACGCGGGCGGCGGCGGCCGACTCGCCAAGGAAGTCGAGCATCAGTCCGGCCGAGTACACGGCGGCGCGTGGGTCGGCTTTGCCGGTGCCGACGATGTCGGGCGCCGACCCGTGGACGGGCTCGAACATCGAAGGACCCGTTCGGGCCGGGTTCAAGTTGGCAGAAGACGCGAGACCGACACCTCCCGAGACAGCTCCGGCGAGGTCGGTCAGGATGTCACCGAAAAGGTTGTCGGTAACGAGCACGTCATAGCGCTGCGGGGAGTCGACGAAGTAGATGCAGGCTGCATCGACATGGTTGTAGGCGGTCGCGACATCCGGAAATTCGGTGGCGACTTCGTTGAAGGTCCGCTGCCAGAGGTCACCGGCGAACTGCAGCACATTCGTCTTGTGGACGAGCGTGAGGTGCTTGCGCGGACGGGACCTGGCGAGCGCGAACGCGTAGCGAACCGCCCGCTCCACGCCGAGGCGCGTGTTGACGCTTCCCTGCGTCGCGATCTCGTGTTTGGTGCCCTTGCGGAGGAAGCCGCCCTCGCCGGCGTAGGTGCCTTCGGTGTTCTCGCGGATCACAATGCAATCGACGTTGTTCTTCGGGAAGAGGAACGGCCGCTGGTTGATGTAGAGATCGAGTTCGAAGCGCATCTTCAGAAGAAGGCCGCGTTCGAGCACGCCGGGAGCGACTTCGGGGGTACCGATGGCGCCCAGAAGGATGGCGTCGTAACCTCGAAGTTCTTCCAGAACCAAATCCGGCAGGATCTCTCCCGTACGCAGGTAGCGCCGTCCACCAAGGTCGTACTCGGTGGTTTCGAGCGTAACCCCCGTTGCGGCCACGACCTTCAGCGCCTCGGCCGTGACTTCAGGTCCGATTCCATCGCCACCGAGTACCGCGATCTTGTGAGCCATGTGCCTGTGAACCTTTCGTTGGTGCGTCGTTGCTCGTGTTCGAGTGCACTGATTGCCTCGCGGAATCAGCCGGACGCTCAGGTTAGTGGCCGATCGGGCAGGCATCCTCACCTCCCGTCGGCAATCTCCAAGGGGCAAGATGCAACTACCCTTGAGGGCTGTGAGTACGACCAAGCTTTCTCAAGCTGCCTATGACCGCCTGAAGGCTGAGTTCGATGACCTCATCGGTCGCGGCAAGATCGATATCGCTCGGCGCATTGAAGCCGCCCGTGAAATGGGCGATCTTTCCGAGAACGGCGACTATCACGCCGCCAAAGAGGAGCAGGGCAAGATGGACGCCCGGATGCGTCAGATTCTGTACGTCATCGAGTCGGCCGAGATCGTTGACAGCGTCGACACGAGTGCCGTCAACGCTGGTTCCGTGGTGGAGATCCGCTATGAGGGCGATGGTGACACCGAAAAGTACCTCTTAGGCTCGATTGAAGAGCGCCGCGACGGTCTCGACGTCATGTCACCGCGCTCCCCGCTCGGTTCTGCGCTCCTGGGCCACAAGGTGGGCGACACGGTCGAGTACCAGGCTCCGGGCGGAAAGCTCAAGGTAGAGGTTGTCTCGATCTCGGCCTGACGTCGCCGAGCGAGCCCACCCCATATCGGCTCCGGGTGCACGTCCTGCACAGCCATGACCGGGAAACAGCCATGACCGGGCGTCGGCTGGTCGGGAAACAGCCATGACCGGGAACCAGCCATGACCGGGCTTCGGCTGGCCGATCATGGCGTGATCGGCGATCGGGCGACGGCGGCGCTGATCGATGCCACCGGTGCGATCGACTGGTATGCGCCCGATGGGATGGATCGTCCGGCATCGCTGTACCGGCTGGTCGATCCGACCGGTGGCACGATCCGCATCGGACTCGACCGCCAAGATGTCGTCGGCGAGCAGACTCACGATTCGAATGCACCGATCGTCACCACGACGTTGACGGCCCGCGATGCGACGTTCTCGGTAACCGACCATCTTCTTCGGGGCCGAATCGTTCGGGTGGTCACCGGCCTTCGCGGCATGTCCGAGGTCACCACCGAAGTCGTGCCGGGTTGGCGATTCGGAGTTCCCCGCCGTGTCGATCGGTGGTCCGACGGTATTGCGTTCGGTTCCCTGATCGTTCGCGGCGTCGATCTCGACACGCCGCGGGTGCTCGCGCCCGACGAACGGTTCGTCGTCACAATTTCACCCCTCGACGATCAGAGAATGCTCCGCCGCGCTCCGGAGTTGGCGGGTCTGACAGTGGACGGCGCAATGGCGGAGCAGGTCCTCCTGCGACGCGAATGGCGCAACTCCCTCGGTCGGATCGAACTTACATCGGCGTATCGCGCTCAGGCGCTCACCTCGATCCGCCATCTCCGGTTAATGACGGATCGAACCTCCAACGCGCTTTTACGTGCACTTACGACATCGCTTCCCGCCCGCACGGGAAATGAGCGGAACATCGATGAACGCTACGCCTGGCTGCGTGACAATGCCGACGTCACAATGCTCTGGGAATCCCTCGGCGCCCACGAATGGGCGTATGCGTCGCGGTGGTGGCTCCACCAACGAGCCCGCGACGAGTATCCGTTGGCACCCGCCTACCAGTGTTCGGGCGACGGAATCGGCAGTGAGCAGGATGCAATGCTGCCCGGGTGGCGAGGGCATGGCCCCGTTCGTTCCGGTAACAGGGTGGGGTCGTTGCTCGATCTCGGCGCGACAGCCCAACTCTCACTGGTTCTCGACGCCCGGTCATCGTGGCCCGAGCTTGAGAGGCTCGGGAATTTTCTGGCTGAGAACATTCGACGACCCGACAACGGTCGCTGGGACCGTCGGGCCCGTCCGCAGCGACACGTCGAGTCGGCGCTGGCGGTGCGCGGCGCCCTCGGCGCGCTCATCCGGACGGCCCAGCGACGCGATCCACTCGACCTTGTGGTCGTGGGCTGGCGGGAAGCGCTGAGCGGACTCGATGACTGGTTACGGAAGGAAGGGTGTTTCGGCCGTCGACCGACCGCCGGATGGCGCCGGCTAGGCGCAGCGACCGAGGGCGATATTGGCGACGACACCTCCGACGCGTCCCTGCTCATGCATCTGTGCGATCCTGTGGCGTTTCCATCGCTGCCCGACGACGGACCTGACGATGCCGCGACCAGACGCAACGCGACGCTCGCCCAGACCTCGGCTCAACTGTCGGAGGGCGTTCTGATGCACCGCCATCTCGCACATGTCGACGACGGCTTTCCACCTGGTCAAGGAGCAGATTTGTGGGCGTCGTTCACGTTCGTTCGCGCGCTGTGCGCCGCTAACCGTTGGGAGGAGGCGCATGAGCGAATGGAGTCGCTACTTCCGCTGCTTGGCCCGACCGGAATCGGCGCAACCCACGTGGACCCTGCGTCGCGGGACCTTCGCGGCAACCTGGTCGCTGCGCCCACACATCTCGCTGTCGTGATGGCTTGCGCGGCGTTTGCCAATAGCCCGCAGTAGCTGACGGATCGCCGCGGGCCGCCGAAATCGTAACCAGTGACGATTGCAAGTACCCTTAGCTTTATGGTCGATCGATCGTCTGAACCAGCTGCCGCTGATGCGAAGGTAGGACGCGCACGAACTGAGCGGGTCGATTGCGCACCTGAGGGCCGGTTCGTCGTACTTCCGGGCCGTGGCAAAACGTATGTGTACGAACTACAGGGTCCGGCCAACGCACCGACCATCGTATTGCTTCACGGTTGGACGGCTACGGCGGCCCTCAATTTTTCCCAGTTGCTGGTGCCTCTGTCGGCGAAGTACCGCGTGCTCGCGATGGACATGCGCGGTCACGGTCGCGGAATTCGTCCGCGCCCCTTTTTCCGCCTCGAAGACTGTGCCGATGATGCCATTGCGTTGGCCGACGCACTCGGTATCGACCAGATCATCCCCATCGGATATTCGATGGGCGGTACGGTTGCCCAGCTCATTGCCCACCGAGAACCCGCCCGCGTGAGTGGTGTCGTTCTGTGTGCGACGGCGAAGACGTTCAAGTCGCAGGGCCGCGATCGTTTTCTCTGGGAAGGCTCAATGGGGATCGCGGCAACGATGCTCACCATTGCACCCAACGGAGTTCGCCAACAGATTCTCGATCGTTTCGTGCTGGTGAGGGCCAAGCCCGAGACCCCGCCGTGGATGGTGGATGAGATCAAGCGCAATGATCCCGCAATTGTCATCCAGGCCGGCCTCGCGCTCGGCCGCTTCGACGCCACCGACTGGATCGGAACGCTCGGTCGAGAGGGATCAAGTGGCATCCCGGCTTCAGTCGTGATCACCACGAAAGACACGACGGTTGCGACACCCCGGCAGCGTGCGCTCGCGAAGGCGATGACCGGAGCAACCGCCCATGAGGTCGACGCGGGCCATCGGGCGGCTGTGACCGATTCCGATCTCTTTATACGCGCGCTGACGGACGCGCTCCGCGACGTCACGACGTAACCTAGCGTCCGAAAGGGTCGGTGTGGCGTCCTTCTGCTTTCCGACGAAGGACCCTGCAACAAGGCAACGCCAGCTACGGTTGGACCATGCGGTTATGGCCCAGACACTGGCACCCGGAGACGTGGATATGTTCCATGCGAGGGCACGTCGCGCCGGCCATGAACGTAGAGTTTCTCACCGAGGCCGATGCCGCCCTCGGAGCGATCCTCGGTGACGGTCGACGCCTCGCCCGCTGTCTACGTTGTGATACGTGGGTCGAGCACACGCAACCAGTCGGGCAGGAGATAACGTCGCAGGTGCTTCCTGGAGTTGACGATCTCCCGAAACCCCGCCGGGGCGAGCCGTTACACGAGGCGATTCTCATGAAACTGATCTCGATCAACAAGGGCGTTCACGCGTTGTTGTTCACGATCATCGCGGGAATACTGGCAGCGCTTCAGTCCAACATCGGCCCGCTGCAGAAATGGGCGGAGCGAATCAACACGGCCCTAGCACCGGTGGTCAACGACACCGGGCAGGGCGCGGGCCGATCATTCGTCACCCGTCAACTCGAACGCATACTTTCCCTGAAGGCCAACACCATCAGAGTGCTGTTGATAACCGCCTCGCTGTATGCCGCGATGGAGGCGGTTGAGTCAGTCGGGTTGTGGCGCGAACGACGCTGGGCCGAGTACCTGACGGTTCTCGCGACTGCTGGTTTCCTGCCCCTCGAGATCGACGAACTCGCGAAGGAAGTCACCACGTTGCGGATGAGTGCCTTCGTGGTGAACGTCGCGCTCCTGTCGTGGCTGGTATGGAACAAGCGGCTGTTCGGGCTCCGTGGCGGTCACCGCGCGTTACTCCAGCATGACCGTACGGATTGGCCGGCGGTGATTGCCGGCCCAACACCGGCAACTCAACGATCGGTTCAACGGCGCAAGTTCTGGCCGTTTCGACCCGGGACCCGTTCGGGCCCGACCGGATGAAGGTCACCACGCAGGTACCAGCCGGCCGACGTTTCGATCGACCGGGCCGCGTGCATCACGGCCTCGGCGTATTTGGCCCCGGGTGCCTTGGTTGTGCGGGTAATCGGACCTGACACCGACACGGCGGCGCGGACCTCGCCGGTGTCATCAAAGATAGGTGCACTTACAGATGCCACCCCGGCCTCGCGCTCCCCTACGCTTTCGACCCAGCCCCGACGAAGAGCCGCTGCCTCCCGAAGCAGTACCCGCCCCGCCGAGCCCTTGTCGAGTGGTAGTGCGGCACCGACGGCGACGATCGTCCGCAAACCGTGGGGCGACTCGACGGTGTCGATGCAGATGCGGGTGTCGCCGTCGCGCACGTAGAGCTGCGCACTTTCGCCGGTGACAGCCACAAGCTCCTCCAATGACGGGCGGGCCAGATCGCGAAGGGGAAATCCCTCGGATGCGGTGCGGCCGAGCTCGACCAGACGGGGACCGAGAATGAAGCGGCCCCGACCGTCACGGCGCAAGATGCCGTGGGCTTCGAGGGCGGTGGCGAGCCGGTGGGCGGTGGCCCGGTGAAACCCGGTCGCCTCGGTGAGAGCAGCCAGGGCCATGGGTTCGGACTGCACCGCACCCACGATGGCCATCGCTTTATCAAGTACTCCGACATCGCTTACACTGGGTTTCGCCACCCGAGAATCCTATCTCAAATGGCGAGACATGAGTCTTGGTAGATTTCAGAAACACCGATGATCGGAGCATCCATGGGAAAGACACTGAGCGAGAAAATCTGGGAGCGTCACCTCGTTCGCGCGGCAGACGGCGAGCCGGATCTTCTCTATATCGACCTTCACCTCGTCCACGAGGTCACGTCGCCTCAGGCCTTCGACGGTCTACGGATAGCGAACCGCAAGGTCCGCCGCCCCGATCTCACCGTCGCCACCATGGACCACAATGTCCCGACCGATATCAAGGGTCTGAACATGACCAACACCGAGTTGGTGACCGACGAGGTCAGTCGTCAGCAGATGCAGAAACTTCAGAGCAACTGCGACGAGTTCGGCATCACGCTCTACCCGATGGGTCATCCGAAACAGGGAATTGTGCACGTCATCGGTCCGGAGCAGGGCCTCACCCTTCCGGGGATGACCATTGTGTGCGGCGACTCCCACACCTCGACGCACGGTGCGTTCGGCTCGCTGGCGTTCGGCATCGGCACCAGTGAGGTCGAGCACGTACTTGCCACGCAGACGCTGCCGCAGACCCGTCCGAAGACGATGGCCGTCAACATCGAAGGCGACCTTCCGGCCGGTGTGACGCCCAAAGACGTGGTGCTGGCAATCATCGCGAACATCGGTACTGGGGGCGGCATGGGCCACGTGATCGAGTATCGCGGTTCGGTGTTCCGCGATATGTCCATGGAAGGCCGAATGACGGTCTGCAACATGAGCATCGAAGGCGGGGCCAAGGCCGGTCTCGTCGCTCCCGACGAAACCACGTTCGCATACCTTCAGGGTCGTGAGCATGCACCGAAGGGTGCGGCGTGGGATGCAGCCTTGGCCGACTGGCGTTCGCTGGTCACCGACGAAGATGCAGTGTTCGACAAGGTCGTGAGCATTGATGCGTCGACGCTCGAGCCACATGTGAGTTGGGGAACCAACCCGGGCCAGACGCTTCCGATCAGTGCGAGACTCCCCGACCCTTCCGCATTCACCGACCCGGTTGAGAAGGATGCCGCTCAAAGGGCCCTCACCTACATGGGCCTGAGCGCCGGTATGGCGATCAAGGACATCCCGGTCGACACCGTATTCATCGGCTCGTGCACAAACTCGCGGATTGAAGATCTCCGGGCCGCGGCCAACGTGTTCAAAGGTCGGTTCGTCAAAGCCGGTATGCGGGTCATGGTCGTTCCCGGATCGTTCGCCGTAAAGACCCAAGCCGAGTCGGAAGGTCTCGACGCCGTCTTCACCGCCGCCGGTGTCGACTGGCGTGAACCCGGGTGCTCCATGTGCCTCGCCATGAACCCCGACAAGCTAGCGATCGGCGAACGATCGGCCTCGACCAGTAACCGCAACTTCGAGGGCCGTCAGGGCCGGGGTGGTCGCACCCACCTCGTGTCGCCGCAGGTTGCCGCGGCCACGGCGATTCTCGGTCATTTCGGCACGCCCGAAGACCTCTGATCTGCTCGACCCCCCACACTTATTACGTACGCTTATCTTCACGACCTCAGACTTGAAACGAGAACATCATGGAAGCAGTTCGCGCCATCACCGGCACCGCAGTTCCTCTCGACCGCTCCGACGTCGACACCGACCAGATCATCCCGTCCGACTGGCTGAAGCGCATTGAACGCACCGGCTTCGGCAAAGGTCTCTTCGCCGAGTGGCGAGACGACCGCGACTTCGTGTTGAACAACGAGGAGTTCGCCGGCGCAAACATCCTCGTGGCCGGGGCGAACTTCGGCACCGGCTCCTCACGCGAGCATGCGGTGTGGGCGCTTGAGGACTACGGGTTCAAGGCCGTCGTGTCGCCGCGCTTCGGCGACATCTTCAAGAACAACGCAACCAAGGTCGGGCTCCTACCGGTTCAGGTGTCGGCCGAAGTCGGCCAGCAGCTTATGGCCGCAGTGCAGGCCGACCCGACGCTCGAGATCACCATTGACGTCGAACGTCGAACACTCAGCGCCCCGAAAATCGGCCTTGAGACCACCTTCCCGCTCGACGACTTCACGCAGTACCGACTCCTCAACGGTCTCGACGACATCGGTCTCACCCTGCGTCACGGCGACTCGATCACCAGCTTCGAGTCCATGCGCCCGGCCTGGGCTCCCACGGCTCAGTGAGCGACCACTACTCCGCCTGCGCACCCGCCCAATGCCCAACGCCCAACGCCGAAAATATGTTCGCTGTCTCGCACGGTCTCCGGGGAGTTGGGGAACTGACCGCCACGAAATGGGTTGCGACGGACCTTCCCAACCCGGCGAGGGTCCGGTGACCGGGCGGGTCAGCTGACCATTGCCCCTCGGAGGGCGTAGGAACCGGTGCCGACCTTCAGTGTTTCGCTGAAATGCGATTTCGTAAGCTTCCATAAGGTCGACTCGAGAGCGCTGCCGCCGAGGTCGATCCACACGGTGGCATCCGCTTGCCCGATCGGGCCTTCTGCGACATCGTTCAGGTTGAATGAGATCTCGGCCGTGCCCTGCTCTTTGATCTTCATGGTGACGTCGGCCTTGGTCCTGCCGACGTGGAAGCGCATCGTGTCGCGGCCGACGAGTGTGTCGGTGGCCAGGCACGTCACCGTGATCGAATATTTAGGGTTCTTCTGTTTCAGTGCAGCGCTGGTGAAGGCGGCGGTGTCTTCATCGCCGGCGGCCTGGGCCTTTGGCAGATTGTCGAGGAGCAGCGAGGACGATTGCGTCATGGCTGCTTCCAATGACGAGAACGCGAGGTAGGAATGAGCGGCTTTCTTGGCGGATTCGCCGTCGACGACCGACGGCGCCTCGTTCGATGCTCCCGCCTTGCCGCCCTTCCCTGAGGCCTTATCACCTTCGGCCAATGCACCGAGCCCCTGCACGTCCCAGGGAAGGCTCCATGCCGATCGAGAGAGATGGGTGACTGAGCCCGGCGGGTCATCGTAACCCTTCACGCCGAACGATGTCTGGAACGACTCCTGTCCCTTCACCGCCACGAGCTTGGCTGCACCGATCGTGTTTGCAACGGTCATAGACGGCTGGTCGAAGGCGTCGCGTCCGGGAACGATACCGGAGACCGACACCGACGGATTGTCAGCCGTCAAGGCTCCGGGCGGGAGGAAGAACGGCGCTTGCGCAGCAGCGACGACCGTGCCACCCGAGTTCACTTCGGAGACATCCCGGTGCGCGCCCGTTGTTCCCACATTCCCCTCGAATTGGATGGGCGCGTCGTCCGGTTTCGCGGCGGGTTGCTCGTAGACGGCACGCCGATCGGACACCTTGACCGTCTGCACGAAGCCGCCCTGAACGATCTTGCCCGTAGCAATGGAATAAGCAGCTTTGTTGAGTGTGAGTTGGACATCCGTCATCACGGCCTTCGGCCCGGTGATCGTGGTCATCGATCCGTTGATCGCCGCCGAAGTCACCCCCGACATTTTCGGCACGGCCGGCGGTGACGCGGTCACCATGTCGGCGGGAACCGGTCCACCCTTCCACTCGGTCGGTGCGCCGGCCGCCGGTGCGGCGGTCGGCGCCGCGGATGGGGGATCGCCCCGTTGCACCAGCGAAGCGGTCGAACGCAGGACACGCTGCACGGCCCGGTTGCCGATCGTTCGCTGGAGTCCATCAACCGCCGAGGCGAGCAACGTTCTTCGGGCAATCGTCGCAGTTCCCGATTGAGCACGCAGATAGGGTTGCGACGCTGCCCTTTCAGGCAATCCAGGGCTGCGTTCGTAGCGGAGTTCGGATGCACGAGCCTCAGCGACGGGCTCGGGACGAACTGCGTCGGCCATTACCTCGCATAGTACCGGACTTCATGTCCGTCCGCACCCGTCGCCTGCATCCGCACCTGACTCGAAGCCAACGACGCCAAACCTGACGAAATCGCAGCTTCAGGTCTCAGGAGCGGGCGAGTTCGCGTTCGAGAACGACACCTACGCCATCTTCGTCGTTGGTCAGCGTGACCTCGTCGGCGACCGCTTTGGTTTCGGCGTGGCCATTGCCCATGGCCACCCCGTGGCCGGCCCAGGCCAGCATCTCGATGTCGTTGGGCATGTCACCGAAAGCGATCGTGTCGTCGACGGAGATATTGCGGTGGTCGCAGATTCGCTGCAACGCTGCAGCCTTCGACACGCCGGGTGCCATTACCTCGATGAGCGTGCGTGACTGCGGGACACTGGCGGTTGAACCGTAGGTGATTGTGCCGTGCACACCGACGGCTTCGACAATCGCGCGGAGAATCTCGCCGTCCATCGACCGATGGCGGAACAGCAGCTTGAGCGACGGTGTGGCGATCAACTCACCCAGTGGCGCAATGGTGACCTTGCGGCCGACGTCGAACGCCGGTTGATACGGGGGTTCGTGACCGAATCCGTCGAGTGAGTCAACGGCGAAGCCGACGTCGGGCAGGATCGCCCGTATCGCTTCGGTGGCCGCCGCAGCGTCTTCGGGCGACAGGAGGCGTGTGTCGACGATCGACTCGTCGCGGAGGTCCATGGTGACCGCACCGTTGGAACAGACGGCGATGCCGTGGTGGTCGAGCATCTCCGCGATGGGGTGCGTCCAGCGGGGCGGACGGCCGGTCGCGATAACAAACAGCGACCGCTCGATCACGGCGTTCACAGCCGCACGATTACGCGGCGAGAGAGTCTCATCGGAACGGAGAAGGGTCCCGTCGACATCGGAAGCCACCAGACGGAAACGCACGATGATTGACGCTAGTGCACCTTCAAAGAAGTACCTTGAACGTCGAAAGCGTCAGGTCTGTCTGTAAAACGGGTTGTCGTTTTCCGGGTCCATCGCGTGCTGGCATGCAACCAGCACGGGTACGCCCGCCGCGGACACAACACCGGTCACACTTCGTCGATGGGGTCGACACCGGTGATGCCGGCAGTCGCACGCAGTTCATCGATAGCGACGGCCGGAACGGCTCCATCGGTGTCAAGGACCATAAGCGCGCTTCCGCCGTGCTGGGCCCGACCGAGCGCCATGTTGGAGATATTTACGTCGTGCTTGGCCAGCGTGGTCCCGACGACGCCGATCATGCCCGGACGGTCATCGTTGCGTACAACGAGCAGGTGCTGCGACGGCGGAACTTCGACTTCATGATCGTCGACCATCACGATGCGCGGCTCCATACGCAGACCGGCCAACGTTCCGGCGAGCGAGTGGCCGCAACTGGAACGAAGCGTGATCTTGTTGCGGTAGTCGTCGCTCGTGGTGGTCTTCGACTCGGTGACCTTGAGACCGCCCACCTCAGCCAACTGCGGGGCGTTGACGAAGGTCACCGGCTCGGGCGAGCGGTAACCCAGGAGGCCCTTCAGCACCGATAGTCGAAGGATACGCGTGTCATAGTCGGCGATCTGCCCGGCAATGCGAATCTCAAGGCCCGAGGGCACGCCACCACAGATTCCACCGAGCAGCCGACCCAGACGCTCGGCCAACGGAAGGAAGGGGCGTACCGTCGCCGATGCTTCCGCCGCATCCACGTTGACCGCGAATGGCACGAACTCGTTTCCGAGGGCGAGCTCCACCATGTCGGCGATTGTCTGACCGGCTTTGTCCTGTGCTTCACGGGTCGAAGCTCCGAGGTGCGGCGTGACCACAACGCTCGGCAGCGTGAACAACGGCGAGTCTGTACAGGGTTCTTCAACGAACACGTCAAGGCCCGCTCCCGCGATCTGACCCGAGGAGATGGCCATGAACAGCGCCGCTTCATCGACAATCCCGCCCCGAGAGGTGTTGATGATGCGGAGGTCGGCCTTCGCCAACTTGAACATTTCGGCGCCGATGATGCCATTCGTGTCCTTCGTCTTCGGAAGGTGGACGGAAATGAAATCCGCAGTACGCATACATTCCTCGAGCGAAACGAGCTCGGCTCCGAACTGCTGGGCCCGGTCGGCCGAAATGTAGGGATCGTACGCAATGACCCGCATGCCGAAGCCCGCACAGCGTTGGGCCACAAGCGCGCCAACTCGACCGAGGCCGACGATCGCAACCGTCTTTTCGTACAGCTCGACGCCCTCCCACTGCGAACGCTCCCACTTCCCGTTCTTCAACGCCGCGTGGGCTTGCGGGATATTACGCGCAGTCGCAAGGAGCAGCGCCATCGCCTGTTCTGCGGCCGACACCACGTTCGACTGAGGCGCGTTGACGACCATGATGCCCTTGCGGGTAGCGGCCGGCACATCCACATTGTCGAGACCAATACCCGCACGGCCGATGACCAGCAGCTCCTCGGCCGCTTCGACAACCGCTTCGGTCACCTTCGTCGCCGAACGGATAATCAGCGCATGCGCGCTCTTGATCGCGACCAGGAGCTGCTCAGGCGACAGCCCTTCTTGCACATCGACTTCATGGCCCGCTTTGCGGAGCTGCTCCAGGCCGTTGTCGGCGATTGATTCAGTAACGAGGATCCGTGACATCGGTCGATCTCCCAAAGAAGTGAAGCGCCAACCCTAGGTGCGCCCGGGTTGTACATTTTGTATCAGCGCCAAATGGCGGCGGGCTCAGCCTTCGCGGATGAGCGCGTTGATGCGGCTCACGCCTTCGACGAGGTCAGCATCGCCCAGCGCGTACGAGAGGCGGGCATAGCCTGGGGCCCCGAAGGCTTCCCCGGGCACGATCGCCACCTTGGCATGCTCCAAGACGACGTTGGCCAGGGTGAGCGAGGAGTCGATGACCGTGCCGCGGATCGTGCGACCTATCGCGCCGGCCACCGACGGGAAGGCGTAAAACGCGCCCTCGGGCTCGGCGCAGGTAAATCCGGGAACTTCACTGAGCATGCGCTGAATCGTCTGGCGGCGGCGATCGAAGGCGGCCCGCATCTCGCCGACGGCCACCAGATCACCCGTGAGCGCTGCGACCGCGGCCTTCTGAGCAATGTTGTTGACGTTGCTCGTGGCGTGCGACTGCAGGTTGGTGGCGGCCTTTATGACGTCGAGCGGGCCTATCATCCAGCCGACGCGCCAACCGGTCATGGCGTAGGTCTTCGCAACGCCGTGCACGATGACCACGCGGTCACCCAGTTCGGGAACGAGTGTCGCGATCGAACAGATTTCACGACCACCGTACAGAAGGTGCTCGTAGATCTCGTCGGTGACCACCCACAGACCGTTATCGGCCGCCCACCTGCCGATCGCTTCAACCTCGACGGGCGAATAGACCGCGCCGGTCGGGTTCGACGGCGACACGAACAGCAGGATCTTCGTACGATCAGTGCGCTTTGCTTCGAGTTGGTCGATGGTGACCTTGAAACCGGTCTCGATCGTCGACTCCACGTACACGGGAACCCCTCCGGCCAACACGATCGCCTCGGGATAGGTCACCCAATACGGAGACTGCACGAGAACCTCGTCGCCCGGATCACAGAGGGTCGCGAACGTGTTGTAGACAGCCTGCTTTCCGCCGTTGGTGACGAGGACCTGGGCTGTCGTGGCAACGTAACCGGAGTCACGCCTGGTCTTGGCGACAACAGCTTCTTTCATGTCAGGAAGGCCCCCGGCCGGTGTGTACCGGTGCATCGCCGGATCCTGAGCGGCCCTGATGGCCGCTTCCACGATGTGGGCCGGGGTCGGGAAGTCGGGTTCGCCGGCTCCAAACCCGATGACCGGCTCGCCGGCCGCCTTCAGCGCCTTTGCCTTGGCGTCGATGGCCAGCGTGGCAGATTCCTGAATTGCTCCGATACGACGAGATACACGCGAAGTTGGGCTCATAACGGGCTATAGCCTTGCAGATCAAAGCGGAGCTCCGTCCCATATTCCGCCGCGGTTTGGCTGCGTGACGCGCGCCACGGCGGAATCTTCCAATTCCGTACGAAACGTCAACCGGTCGGCTTCTACGCTCTCGCGGTGCCGATTCCCGATATCACCATTCCTACCGACCTTCTTCCCGCCGACGGACGTTTCGGATGCGGGCCTTCGAAGGTCCGACTCGAGTCGCTGACTGCACTGGCGGAAACCGGAACGTCGTTCCTCGGGACGTCGCACCGCCAGGACACCGTGAAACACATGGTCAGACGCCTGCGCGCTGGCCTGCGCGAGTTCTTCGACCTCCCTGATGACTACGAGGTGCTTCTCGGAAACGGCGGGGCCACCGGATTCTGGGACATTGCGACATTCGGCCTTATCACGAACAAGAGCCAGCACCTCGTGTGCGGCGAGTTCTCCTCGAAGTTTGCCGATGCCGCCCGCAATGCACCCCATCTGGGCGATCCGACCGTGATCGAGAGTGCCCCGGGCACCCGTCCGTACGCCAAGGCCGAAGCGGAGGTCGACACGTACTGTCTTGTCCATAACGAAACGTCGACGGGCGTTTCCATGGAAATCGTGCGCCCAGCCGGCACGTCGGCCGCCAACGATGAACTCGTCATCGTCGATGCCACCTCCGGCGCCGGTGGTCTAGCCGTCGACCCGGCCAATTTCGACTGCTACTACTTCGCCCCGCAGAAATGCTTCGCTTCCGATGGTGGTCTGTGGGTCGCGCTCTGCTCCCCCGCCGCGCTCAAACGCATCGCAACGATTTCGGCTGGCGGGCGGTGGATCCCGGCATCGCTCGACCTCGCGACCGCCGTCGACAATTCGACGAAGAACCAGACGTACAACACGCCGGCTCTGGCCACGATCTTTTTGTTCGTGCAACAACTCGAGTGGATGAACGGCCAGGGTGGACTGAATTGGGCTGCGGCCCGGTGCGCGGAATCAGCGTCGATCATGTACTCCTGGGCCGAGTCGCGACCGTTCGCAACACCGTTCGTCGCCGACCCCACCGACCGCTCCAACGTCGTCGCTACCATCGACCTCGACGGTGTAGACGCCAACGTCGTGAGTGCCGTGCTTCGGATCAACGGGATCGTCGATACCGACAGCTACCGCAAGCTCGGGCGCAATCAGCTCCGCGTTGCCATGTTTCCGGCTATCGACCCGCAAGACATCCGTGCGCTCACCAACTGCATCGATTACGTCGTCAACGCGTTGGCCAAAAACTGACATCATGATGCCGTCCGCTCGGGGTACGGCTTGCCTCCACGCCGTCGGCTCGGGTACGGCTCGCCTCCACGGGGTCGTTCGACGAATGACCCGTGTCGGCTCAACTGAGTGCGATCACTCCGATGCCGTAGGACCCGGGCATCGGAGCGCTGCCCATCCGCTGGACCGGTCTTGATCGTTCGGCCGCCAACTCCTCGTCGTGGGCATGCTCAGCCCGAACTTCTGCTTCCCAACGGGTCCGATCGGCAATCCGGATGCGCTGCTCCAACTCTGCCGACGCGATCTCGGCGTAGACACCCTCGACGGCCGCTCGCAGTTGGCTCATGACGTCGAATGCAAAGCGATCGAGCCGCGCCGACTCGGTGTCGAACTCCTCCCGGTACCGACCGCGCCATTCACGGGTCGCCTGCGCCCTCGCCGACGCCAGATTGTGATTGCGAGATTCCAAAAATGCTAGGCATCCATAGCAATTGCCAATCGTTTCGTAGGCGGCTTGATAGTCGAACTGCACGTCGGTCCAGTTCGGTTGCCAGGTGGGCATGCAACTCCTTCCGTTCGTTGGTCCCGGCCGGTCACCGGATCCTGAAGAGCCTTGTTCCCGGCCCGGTCCGCAAGGGTCGGTAACCGCGCGCAAGGCTTACAATGGAACGGGTGGGCCAGGTTCAAACCTATTGAAAGCGTCGAACCCGGGATATCTGCAACGTTCGCAGCGCCACGGTAACCGGACCAACCGCAATCAGCGAGTCGTCGTGCCGAGGCCTTTGCTGGTGATGCCAATCAGGGAGAAGTACAGGATTGCGCCCGAAAGGGTCATCGCCTTGACGAGACCCGGAACGGCGGAGTGGACCGTGGCTGAATGGAAGGTCGACCGCGTCCACAAGATCGTGGCGGCCGATCCAACGAGTCCGACCATCGGTGAGATCATTGTATAGCCAACCGCCAATTCCGGAGTCTGCAGCATCATGGAGAAAGGTGGCGGCCCGATGACCAGGCTGAGGGCTGCCCCGGCGGTCGCGGTCAGGCCACCCACGACGCCGACCATGACGCAGACCGCCAGCGTGGCAGCGTCGGAACGGGCGACACTGTTGATGGTGAGGCCGGTAAGAAACGCAAAACCACCACTAAGTGCACCTACAATTCCCACAACGACGAACGGGACGATCGTCTGTCGGTTTGCCATGCGGCCCCGATGGCGGGGCATCATCGCAGCAAGGTCGGGATGGTCGACGTCTTGAGCCATGGCCTCACAAGCATCGAGCGCCACCAGGTACAGAGCTACACCCGGAACAATCACCAGCGGAATGGTATGTTCCCATGCGATTCGGGCCGCAGCACCGGCTACCGCAGCGTTCAGCACCACACGGAGAATGCGAGACAGCGGCCACCTGGCGATGCCGCGAAGCCCACGCACGCGAATCGCACTGTCGAGCCCGGCACCACTCTTCACGTTGAACCATGGCTTCTGGCGGGGACGCTCGGCGGCCAGTTGACGGCGAAGCAGCAACGCCGCACGAAGGTCTTGGGTGGTCACGGCGAAGCGCAACTCTCCGACGAGTGCGGTACGGCGCTCGGCCTGCTCCAGTGACGTTCCGCCCAAACCGACCCGGCCGAGAACAGCGGTAACGACGGCCAGCCCACCGAGCCCAACGAGCCCGACAATCGGTGAGACCGACAGGGCGGCTCTTTTCGGCAAACTGAAAAACAGGCCAGCGCCAATCACAGTCGTAGGTGAGCTTACGATGTTTCCGATGAGATCGGCCACCGCCCATGTGAGTAGGGCGAACAAGGCCGCTGAGGCGATCCGTCGGCCGAGGCCGCGCCCGCTTGCGATAGCAGCTACGCCCGTGAATGTCACACCGAGAAACCCCCCGAATCCGGCTCCCGTGGTGATCCAGCCTCCCACCGACCCGAGTAGAAAGGGCCGCGTGCACGCACCGATGGCAATACCGGCCAAACCACCGATGTAGATCCCCCGCCGAAGCTGGTGGACGTACGGACGACCGAGCGAGAGTCGGCGGGGAATCGGGGCTTGCATCACATGGGTGACATCGGCTGCTTCCAGTGAGAGAGGTCCGCCCCGGCTGCCAGACCGCAGAGCACCGCCGATCGCGAGTGCAACAAGCACACCGGCCGCAGCCGGACCGCGCTGAAGCACGTGCATTCGGGTGCGCTCGTTCAGGGCGGGCGACCCCAGGAGGGTGACGACCCACCAGAGCAGAAAGCCCCCTCCACCGAAAACGATGTAGAGGCGGTAGATCGAATCGGACCAGTGGATATCCTGCAGCCGATGCCCCCGGCGCGTCGACCGAAGTTCCCGGAGCGCAACCCGCGGAGCATCAACCGAAGCGCGCCCGGCGAACAGCGTATTCATCCCATCAGCGCAAGAACTTCTTGCGCATCGAGCTTGCCCGACCTCACGACTGAGCCGTCGCTCAACGCCACGCATCCATCCGCCCGCTCAAGAAATCCGAGTTCATGCGTGGAGACCACGACGGCCGTCCCGTTGGTCGCCGCATGACCGATCAACTCGAGGAAGCCCGCCTTGCCTGGAGCGTCGAGTCCGACGAACGGCTCATCGATCAGCAGCAGCGAACACGGCCTTACGAAGCCAATAGCCAAGGACGTCTTCTGACGCAGCCCCCGGCTGAACCTCGATGGCAGATCATCCGCGCGCGTACGAAGTCCGAGAACGTCGAGAAGATCCCACGCGTGCGCTTCCCATTCCTCAACTTCGTGCATCCGTGCGATGTACTCAAGATGCTCGATAACACTGAGATCGTCGTACAGCACCGGATTGTCGGAAATGTACGACGTGGCCGCCCTAGCCTCAATCGTCCCGGGCTCATTACCCTCGACGGTTACCTCACCCGAGGTCTTGTCGAGCAGACCGGAAATGATCCGAAGCAACGTGCTCTTCCCCGCACCATTCGATCCGACAAGCGCCACCGTCTGGCCCGCTGAGACGTCCATCGACACCCTATCGAGAGCCAAGAGATCTCCGAAGTCCTTGACCACGTTTTGCACAATCAGCACGCGCCAACGCTAGTTCAACGGCTCATGACCCCGACCACGGAGACCGTTAAGAAACGCACACGCCGCGATTGTCCGAAGGCGAATGTCCGAAGGCCCATGTCCGCAGACACATCTCACCCGGACTGACCCGGTCGCCAAACCTCGCACATCGGGGGGGTGTCATTCGGAGGACCCGAAAGGCGGAGGTGCCGTACGATCTAGCAATGTCGCTTCGGGTAATGACGTGGAATGTGTGGTGGCGGTTCGGCCCGTGGGAGCAGCGCCAAGCCGCCATCATCGCCACGCTAAAAGCCGAACGGGCCGACGTGATCTGTCTCCAGGAAGTATGGGCGAGCGATTCCGGAGAAGATCAGGCGGCCGTCATTGCCGACGCAATCGGATTCCACCACGCTCGGACCCCCGCTCCATTCTGGGAGGGTTTCTCGTTCGGCAACGCAGTACTCAGTCGATGGCCGATCCTCGATGCCCAGACACTCCCACTGCCCGACGCGTCGGGCAAACCATCCCACCGCAGCGTCTTGTTGGCCACGGTCGACGCACCGTTCGGTCCGTTGCAGGCGGTTTCGACACACATGGAGTTCCGCTTCGATCGGAGTGCCACCCGTGATGCCCAGACACGGGCGCTGGCGCGCATCCTCGCTGAGTACCGCAACGATCCTCAGACGTCGTTTCCTGTTGTGATCGGGGGCGACTTCAACGCGATGCCCGACGCCGACGAGATGCGCCACCTCTTCGGCGCGTCGACTCCGGAACGGGACAACCTGATGTTTCACGATGCCTGGGCCATCGCCGGCGATGGCAGCGCGGGCCACACGTGGTCTTCGACGAATCCGCACCTGGCCGACGCAACCTGGCCGAACCGTCGGCTCGACTATCTCCTGGTGTCGTGGCCGCGACCCAAAGCGGTGGGCACTCCAGTCGCGTGCTGGACAAGCGGTCATGTTCCCGTCAACGGCATAGTGGCGTCGGACCACTATGCCGTGGTCGCCGATCTCCGCACCGAGTAACTACGAGCCCAGAACCATCACCGCCACTCGAGGCCGCTCGAGGCCGCTCGAGCCTCGCTACGACCAACCCGCTCCGGTAGGTAAGACCTGCGCGACGTCCGCAGACTGTCAACTACCAGCGGCCGTAGTGCACCACCTCATGGAGGGGACGGCGGCGCCGTCGTGACGGCGAGCCTTCCCGGCCCGTTTGAAGCGCGACTTCGCTCGGGTATCCGAGGGCGATTGCTCCTATCGGCCGCGTCCCCTCCGGCACCCCGAGATTCGCAAGCATGGCGGCTTCATTACGGAAAATGCCGAAGAACAATGCCCCGAGTCCTTCGTTGACCACCGCATAGAGCAGGGCCATTCCGGCCATCCCCGTGTCAATGAACCAATACGGAACGGGCCAGGCATCTTCACTCTCACCAAGCCCGGCCGGGGCCTTGTCGGGTTGTGAGTACCGGTGCAGGTACGCCGCTGCATCGGCGAGCGGTAACACGATCACCGGGGCGCCAAGCAGACCCGGCCAGCGGAAGTTCGCACGTTCGTTCGCGGGGAGCGAGTGCTCCCAGAACCTTTCCGTATCAGGTCCTTCAAGCACCAGGAAATCAATTCCTTGGGAAAATCCGGCACTCGGAACGCGTCGGGCCTGATTCAGCATCCGATCCAGAACCTCCCGGGAAACGGGGTCGGGCCGGAAATCCCGGACCATCCTGCGGCGAGCTACGAGGTCGTTCCAGTCCACTCCGAGAACGTAGCCGTTCCGACCGACCGCAATTCCATTAAAGGTGCGGGTCCAACTCGCCGATCTTTCAGACATGAACCGGGTCTCACCTCTTCACGCCCGACGCACGGCCGGCCGAATTCTCTTCTTCGTCGCCGCCCCACTTTGCGTGTTTGCGTCGGCCGGACACGCACTCGCCACCGATCAGATCCCGCCGCCGGCGCCGGCGGCGGCGACAATCGCCAAACAGTCCCCCGCTGTACCGCCAACGTCCACTCTCGCAACAGCAGTGCCGGCAAAGCTTGCACAAACGAACCCGGTGAAGACCGGCGACACATCGACCGGCGAGACATCGGCCGACGTCCCGATTCCCACCGGCGCGAATCCTTCGGAAACGGCCGGGCCCGCTCTCGCCACCACTGGCATGATCAGCCAGGACGTCCTGTACAGCGGCCTCGCGTTGCTCGCCGTCGGCGTCGGTTTGCTCCTCGGTGTGAGCGAGGAAAAATCGCGGTAGCAGCTACGACATCAGAGGAGCGCAGTCAGCCGCAGCACCAACCAGGCCCGTCACCACCCACGGTCCGAGGCGCAGCGGCACCCGGCGACCACGCCTCATTGCGCCTAATTGGCGATTGCGCCGATGAAACTGGAGAGATCGACGAGCTTCGTTACCAGGGCCGGGTAAACGCCGACGGCCATAACGCCCGCGATACAAAGACCCATCGCGAGCGTAAGCGAGGCCGGAATACGGATGGGCGTGCGGTCGCCGTCGGGAACCGGACGCATCCACATTTCCCGCATGATGCCGGCGTAGTAGTAGAACGCGATGACCGAGTTGACTGCTGCGATCACCGCGAGTCCCACGGCCCACGGGGTGCCCGCATCCATCAGCGACTTGAAGACGAAGAACTTCGCCCAGAAGCCACCGAACGGCGGAATACCCGCGAGCGAAAACATGAAGATTGTCATAGCCACGGCTGGAACCGGCGCGTAGCTCAGCAGCCCGCCATAGGAGCTGATCTCGCCGGACCGGGTCTTGCGGGCCACGATGATCACGATCGAGAACGCTCCAAGGTTCATCACGGCGTAGACGATCAGATAGGTCACGATAGCGTCGAATGAACTGCGTGCGGCCGACTCGTTGGCATTCGCAATAGCGAACGGCGCAAGGATGAACCCGGCCTGCGCTATCGACGAATACGCGAGCATACGGACGATGTTCGTTTGCTTCAACGCAATCAGGTTGCCGACAATCATCGTTGCGACAGCCAACACCCAGAACACCGGCTGCCAGACGTCTGAGCGTCCGAAGAAACCGACGTAGATCAACTGCATCAGGGCCACGAACCCGGCGGCCTTCGACGCAACCGACAGGAACGCGGTGACCGGAGTAGGCGCGCCTTCATAGGTATCGGGCGCCCACTGATGGAACGGTACCGCCGAAACCTTGAAGGCGAAGCCGACGATGATCAAGAAGATCCCGACGGTGAGGATCGGCGGTGTGGAACCCGACCGCACGGTGGCTGCGATGTCGGTGAGCAACGTGGCTCCGGTTACGCCGTAGACCAGCGACATACCGTAGAGCATCACGGCCGACGCGACGACACCGAGCAGGTAGTACTTCATCGCCGCCTCGTTGGACTTCGGGTCACGCTTTCGCCAACCAGCCAGCAGATACGCCGGGATCGACATTGTTTCCAGAGCGATGAAGATCGTGATCAGATCACGAGAGGAGCACATGACAACCATGCCGAGCAGCGAACACACGAGGAGAAAGCTGAACTCGCCCTCGTAATAGTCGCCTTCCGACACGTAAAGCGAGGACAGCAGCAACACGATGTAACCACTCAGCAGAAACATCGCCTTGAGGAGCAACGCGTAGTTGTCGACGACGTATCCGCCGCCGAACAACGAACGGTCCTGACCGTTGACAGCGAGGGTCAGCAGCGGGATGCCGGCGAGAGCGACGCCGATACCGGCGATGGTCGTAATCCAGAACTTCCGGGTTTCGTCGAGGAACAGATCGATGATCAGGATCGCGACAGCAACGACGGTGAGAGCAATTTCGGGCGCTATTGCGTGGAGATCGACATGGGGGGCGTCGAACTTGGCAGCGCCAAGCACACCCGCAAGTGTTGCGAGCATGGTCGTTCCTACCCGAAGACCTTCGTCAGCACCTGGACGGCCGGGTCGGTGACGTTGAACATGAGCTTCGGCCAGAGACCGAACACGACTATGCCAATGAGGAGAGGGGTCCAGGCGAGCCATTCGTGCGTGGTCACATCATCGAACTCATGACCCTCCCACTCACTCTTTTGCGTACCGAAGGCGGTCCGCTGGTAGAGCCAGAGCAGGTAGCCGGCAGCGAACACGGTTCCGACCGCGGCGACAACCATAAGCGTGCGGAACAAGGCGACATTCAGCGCGGGGGCCGGCTGATATGTGGCCATGATCGCCGGGAACTCACCCCAGAAGCCGGCGAGACCGGGCAGACCGAGCGATGCCATCGAAGCGAAACCGAGTATCCAACCGAGACGGGGCATGGTCTGCAGCATGCCACCCATTCGATTGATCTCGAGGGTGTGGAAGCGTTCCTTCACCGAACCGGCGCAGAAGAACAGCATGCCGGTGATGAGTCCGTGGGCGACCATGCCGAAGAGTGCAGCATTGATGCCGAAGCTCGTGAGCGTCGAGATGCCGAGCATCACATAGCCCATGTGCGCGACCGAGGAAAAGGCAATCAGCCGTTTCATATCGGTCTGGGCCAGACAGCCGAGCGCTCCGTAGATGATTCCGATCGCAGCCAGGATGCCGATGACGGGAGCCCAGGTCTTTGCCGCTTCGGGGAGGATCGGAATTGCGATCTTTATGAAACCGAACGTGCCGAGCTTCAGGAGGACGGCAGCCAGGATGACGGAGCCAACCGTCGGTGCCTCGGTGTGCGCGTCTGGCAACCACGTATGGAACGGGAACATCGGGACCTTGACCGCAAAGCCCATGAAGATACCTCCAAAGATCAGCGTCTGCGTGTTCTTCGGGATACTTGCGTTGGCCACGTTGGCCGTGAGTTCAGCGATGTCGAACGTGCGGCCGGCCTTGAAGTAGAGCGCCAGGAAGCCCAGAAGCATGAACGCCGAACCGAACATCGTGTAGAGGAAGAACTTGATCGAGGCGTACTGCCGGTTCGGCCCGCCCCACACGCCAATGAGGAAATACATCGGGAGCAGTGTGAGTTCGAAGAAGACAAAGAACAGGATGAGGTCCTGGGCGACGAACACACCGTTCATGCCCACTTCGAGCAACAGCATCAGGGCGAGAAGGGCCTTGGGGTTGTGGGGTTCGGGCCAGTGGTCCCAGGAGTAGATGATGCAGAGAACAATCACCACGGTCGACAGCAGCAGCATAGGGAGGCCCATGCCATTGAGGCCGATGTGGTAGCGCGAGTTGATGACTTCGATCCAGCTCTTGTTCTGGACGAACTGGTTTTCGCCCGCTTTGTCAAAATTGAAATAGGTCGCCGCCACGACCGTCATGGCCATCGTCGCGAGAGCAAACCCGAGCCCGACGGTCTTTTGACTCGACTCATCATCGCGTGGCATGAGTGCGACGGCGATAGAGCCGAGTAGCGGCAGAAAGATGATGAGGGTGAGGCCCCAGTTGTTGACAAAACTTTCCATGGCGTTTGGGGAGACTCCTAGACGAACAGGGCGAGGGCGAGGCCGATGATGCCAACACCACCGAGGAATAGAGCGGCGTAGTTTTGAACGCGACCGCTTTGGAGGATGCGAAGGACGCCGCCGCCTTCGCGGGCCGCTGATCCGGAGCCGTTGACGAGACCGTCGACAAGCCCCTGGTCAACAAACTTGTAGACGAGCTTGCCACTGGCGGCAGCCCCGGTCCCCACCGTGTTGACCACTCCGTCGAGGACGTTTTGGTTGACCCAGTAGGCAGCTTTCGCAATCGGTCCCCGTATGGAACCAAAGACGACCCCGGTCCACAGGTGATCGAGGTAATACTTTTTCCTGAGGAGGTTGTGGAACCAGCGGGCCGGGGCAAAGCGACGGACTAACCCCAGGTCACCTTTCAGCACCCCGTAATAGACGGCCGAAGCCACAATGCCGCCGACGGCGAGAGCAATGGATGGGGCGGCAACGCTCCACGTGAACTCTCGGAGAAGCCCATTGTGAACGATTGATTCTTCAAAGACGCTGTTGGCGATGAAGTGCTCGAACCAATACTTACCCGGCCACTGCAGAAGGCCCACCAGCAGGGTTGGAATCGCCAGAAACACGAGCGGCGCAACAATCCACCAGTTCGACTCGTGTGGTCCGTCTTCCCCCCCGTGCGCGTCGCTGTGACCCGCATGCGCGTCGAGGGCCTCATGCACATCCTGGGTGTCGTGCGACACGTGCGTGTCGTGCTCATCTTGGACCTGTGCGTCTTGACCGTGGTCATCATGGGCCAAATGCAGACGGTTCTCGCCGAAGAACGTCTTGTACATAACCCGGGTCATGTACGCGGCCGTGAGGAAGGCACCGACACAACCAGCCGCGAACGCGAAACCAAAGTGGTTCTCCTTCGCGTGCGTCAGGATTTCATCTTTGGAGAAGAAGCCCGAGAAAGGCGGAATTCCGGACAGCGCTAAATAACCCACGGTGAACGTACCAAACGTCCATTTCATCGATTTGCGCAATCCACCCATACGATCCATCTCGAAAGAGTGGTGGCTACCGGAATGCGAGACCGAGCCAGCGGCCTGGAAGAGCAGCGCCTTGAAGAACGCGTGCGTGAAGAGGTGGAAGATCGCTCCGGCCCAGGCACCGACCGACAGGCCCATCACCATGTAGCCGAGCTGCGACACGGTCGAGTACGCAAGCACCTTCTTGATGTCGGTCTGCACAAACGCGAGGAGCGCAGCCATCACGATCGTGATCGAACCGATCCAGGCACCGAGATTCATACCGCCGGCGGCGATGGAAAAGCCTTTGAAGAACACGCCGTAGAGGCGACCGAACAGATACACACCGGCAACGACCATCGTGGCCGCGTGGATGAGCGACGACGCGGGAGTCGGTCCGGCCATGGCATCGGGCAACCAGGTATGGAGCGGGAACTGGGCCGACTTGCCGACGACGCCACTGAACAGGCAGCACGCCGAAACCAGCAGTAAGCCCTGTCTGATCCCACCGTTGAGGGCCAGTTCGTTGGTGTGCGCAATGTCGAATGTCTGACCCGAAGCCCAGAACAGGATGATGATACCTACGAGTAGACCGATGTCGCCGGTTCGGGTCGTCAGGAACGCCTTGACCGCGGCCGTGGAATTGTTGTTGTCCTCCCACCAGTGGCCGATGAGGAGGAACGAACACAGGCCCATCATCTCCCACCCGAAAAGCAGGCCGAGGGTCGTGGCACTCTGAACCATCCACAACATGGCGCCGGTGAAGAGAGCGAGCGATGCGAAGTAATGCACGAACCTGCTGTCAGTGCGGAGGTACTCCCGCGAGAAGACGTGCACACAGAACGAAATGAAACTGACCACGAACAGCATCGCCACGGCGAAACCGTCGATATGGCTGCCCAGTTCGATCTTGACGTTGCCGTCGTTGTACCAGGTGATGATGTTGCGGACCGGCTCCCGGAGCATGACGGGTCCTGCTTCTTCCGCCGCCTTGACCGCAAAGCCCCTGCTCCCACCGAACGAAAGCGCCGCTTCCTCGGTTGCCCCCTCGGTCGTTTCGGCCTTGGTCGTGGCACCCTCATTCGATCCGACCTCAGCGGTGACTTCGGTGGTGACTTCGGAAGTGACGGCAACCTTCTCACGCTGGTTCCACTGCACACCTGCGACGGTGGACAGGACGAGACAGGCGGTTACGGCCAACTGGCCGACCCACCAACCACCCTGCGGCAGCTTCTTGCCGACGAACAAAATTATGACGAAGGCCCCAACCATCAGGGCAGGCAGAATCCACGCGTTCTGGAGCATGTTCGACCTCAGCCTTTCATCTGCGAGACGTCGGAAATGTCGATACTGCGACGGTTCCGGTAGATGAGTAGGACGATCGCGAGGCCGACACCGACTTCAGCGGCGGCCACCGCGATCGCAAACAGTGCGAATACGTGGCCGATGATGTTGTCGTTGCGAACCGAGAACGCGATCAGGTTCATGTTGACGGAGTTGATCATCAACTCAATCGACATGAGGACCAACACGGCGTTGCGACGGGCCAGTACGCCGTAGACACCACAGCAGAAGAGGAAGGCGGCAAGGATCAGAAACTGGTTGATCAACATGGCAACGCTCAGTCCCTTCGGGCCACTACGACGGCGCCGACCAATGCGGCGAGCAGCAGGATCGACGTCACTTCAAACGGGACCAGGTACGTCGAAAAAATAGAGTCGGCCACCCGGGATGTTGTGACCCCGGAAGCGCCGCTTGCCAACCCGTTCTGGAGGTCGAGCTTCTCCTTGCCGAAGGCATCGATCAGGAGTGCACCGAGACCGGCGAACAGAAAGAGCGCTACCGCAGCCGAGATCGCCCTCTGGTCGTTGTCGAGCTGCTGCTCTTTGCCGATCGGAGCCCGGGTGAGCATGATCCCGAAGAGGATGAGCACCATGATCGCACCCACGTACACGAGAATCTGGACCACAGCCACAAACTCGGCGGCGAGAAGGATGTACTGACCGGCCATACCGGACAGGACAATCACGAGATACAACGCGGCATGCACCACATTTTTCGTGGTGACGAGTTTGACGGCCGATATGGCCATCGCCGCGGCCAGGAGGCCAAAGAAGAGGTTCTGTGCGAACACGGGTCGGCAGGCTACTTCTTCTTGGCGTCGGCCCCAACCTCAAGGGCCGGCTTGGTGGGGACAGTTTCCATCCACTCGCCAAGACGTGTCTTGTCGTGCAGAAGGTCCGCGATGGTCGGGGTCGAGTACTCGTATTCCGGGCTCCAGAACAGCGCGTCGAACGGACAGACTTCCACACAGATACCGCAGTACATGCAGAGGCTGTAGTCGATGTCAAAACGATCGAGAAGCTGCACCGTTCGGGGCTTGCCACCTTCTCGGCGGGGTGGGGCCTTGTCTTTATGACCTTCGATGTAGATACACCAGTCGGGACAACTGCGGGAGCAGAGCATGCACGCCGTGC
Organism: Acidimicrobiia bacterium; assembly: GCA_031383405.1. GTDB lineage: Bacteria > Actinomycetota > Acidimicrobiia > Acidimicrobiales > JANYDT01 > JANMZO01. The sequence goes on from JANMZO010000480.1 coordinate 29,341, forward strand.
AGTTCTCCTCCTTCAGGGCAATCACCCCGCGAGCCCGGGTTGGCGGGTCCTCACGGACGTGCGGATACTGGACCGTCTGGTTTGGACGGAACAACTCCTTGATCGTGACGCCGAGGCCGCCGGTGAGGCTGCGGGCGATGTCGCCGACCTTGGAATCGCGTAGCGCTCTCGGGAGTGGAAGAGGCATCAGAAGGCAACCTTCAAGACGGCGGTGACCATGATGTTCACGAGCGAAATCGGGATGAGGTACTTCCACGCGATCGACTGCAGTTGATCCTCGCGGAAACGGGGGTAGCTGAAGCGGAACCAGAAGATGAGAAATGCCACGAACATCACCTTGGCGAAGAGGATTCCCGGGCCGAGAACGTTGGCGAGATTGTTGGCGACCCAGGCGTCTGGCATTGGAAGGTACCAGCCGCCGAGGAAAAGCGTTGCCGCGATCGCCGAGAGGGCGAACGCCGAGGCGACCTCACCGAGGACGAACGACAGGAAGCGGAAGCCCGAGTACTCGGTCATGTATCCGGTAACGAGTTCGGATTCGGCGACCGGCATGTCGAAGGGGGCCTGTGTGAGTTCAGCTTGTGCGGCGATCATGAAGATCACAAACCCGACAAACTGCGTCGCGACGAACGGCATGCCGGCCAGGTTGAGACCGAAGATCTGGAACTGCTGCTGGGCGTGCACGATGTCCTGGAGGCTCATCGAACCCGCTTGGATAACGACACCAATGACGGCAAGCACCAGTGGGAGCTCGTAGGCAATGAGCTGGCCGGCGGCGCGGAGTGATCCCATGAGGGAGTACTTGTTGGCGCTCGCCCAACCGGCCATCAAGATGCCGAGCACACCTATCGATGAAACCGCCAGGGCATAAAAAATTCCAACTTTGAGGTCGCTGATGACGAGGTCGGGACCAGCCGGAATAACGAGATAGAGCATGAACGTCGACATGACAACGACGTACGGCGCCAACGAGAAGACCCACTTGTCGGCCTTCGCCGGGATGATGTCTTCCTTTTGGATGAACTTCACCGCGTCGCCGATGTTCTGGTACCAGCCGTGGAAACCTCCCGGGTCCATCGGGCCGAGGCGGGATTGCATGTGGGCCATCATCTTCAGCAGGAAGACATATCCAATCAGCAGGCCACCAACCGGAATGACGACCAGAACTGACAAGAGCTTGACGCTCGTCCAGAACCAGTAGGCATTGAGCGTGAAGTCGGCAAGGACGGCTGCGTTCACGGATACCCTCGGGTCGACGAGGGGCAAGCCGACGTCCGGCAAACCGGTGCAAGCGGAGGGGGGATCGAAACAAACGTCTTCATTTAACGATCAATGTCCCCGAGGATGAAGTACAGCGAACCGAGAATCGTGATGATATCGGGCACAAAGACACCCTTCGTCACCCATGGAACGATAGAGATGTTGTTGAAACTTGGTGTACGGATTTTGACGCGGAACGGACCGAGGCCCCCGTGGCTTACGACGTAATAGCCCATTTCACCAAGTGGGTTCTCCGTCGAGACATACGTCTCTCCCGCCGGGACTTTGATGATCCGAGGAACTTTGGCCATGATCGGACCGGCCGGGAGGCCATCGAGAACTTGATCAACGATCTTGGTCGCCTCGCGAACTTCCTGCATGCGGACCCACAGGCGGGCGAAGCTGTCGGAATCGGTATGTGTCCATACCTTCCAGTCGAGCTTGCTGTAGGCGAGCGGCGACGGTGTATCGCGACGCACGTCCCAGTCGACACCGCTGGCCCGGAGGTTTGCGCCCGACATCCCATACTCCAGAGCCTTTTCAGCCGGGATGACGCCGGTACCGCGGGTGCGTTTCTGGAAGATCGCGTTGCCCATCATGAGGTCATCGAGCTGGTCGCAGAACGACCGCATCTTCCCCATGACCGTCTTGGTTTCGGCGATCCAACCCTTCGGAAGGTCTTCCTTGAGACCACCGATACGGTCGTAGTTCGGGTGGAACCGACCACCGGTCGCGGCTTCGATCTGGTTCAGGACGTGCTCGCGGTCACGGAAAGCAAAGAACACCGGGGTGATCGCGCCCATCTGCACGCCCATGTCGCCTATGCCGAGCGAAATGTTGGCAATGCGCGCCATCTCAAACAACGCGGTGCGGATCCACTGCGCACGCTGCGGCGCTTCGATCCCCATGAGTTCCTCGGCGGCCAGGATGAATGGCACTTCGTTGGCAAAGCTGCCCAGCCAGTCGATCCGGTTCACCAGCGTGGTGATCTGCGGGTAGGTACGGACTTCGCAGAGCTTCTCGTAGCCACGATGCATGTAGCCCATTACCGGTTCACAGCTGATGACCTGCTCGCCATCGAGCTTGGCGATGAGGCGTAGCGTGCCGTGCGTAGCCGGGTGCTGCGGGCCCAGATTGACCGTCATACCCTCGTCGGTCTCGAGTTGGACGTTGACGCGGATGTCAGCCGCCTGAGCGGCAATGTAGGCCGCCTGCTTCATCTCCTCCGGGCTGTTCGGATGAAACGACGTCGAGACCGCGTCGCCCAACCCGGACGGGTTCAATGTTGAAGTCATCAGGCTTCGCCACCTTCTTCGCCGACATCGCCGGCAATGGGTTCAACGCTGGTCAGGCCGGGCCACGGCTTCACTTCGCGGGCCAACAACGGAAAGTCTTTTCTGAGCGGATGGCCTTCGAAGGCGCCGGGTAGGTAGATGTGCTTCAGGTCGGGATGACCATCAAATCCGAATCCATACATTTCCCAGGCCTCACGCTCGTGCCAGTTGGCTCCGGGATAGAGCTTCTGGATCGAGGCGACCCGGGGGTCCGCGGCGTCGAGATCGGCCTTCAGAACAACACCGCGCCTGTCCGCAATGGAAACCAACCGGGCGAACACCTGGAACCGGGTTGTACCACCGGCGAGACCCGTGCGGAAGGCAGCGGCTGCTTCGGTGGGAGCAACCTCACCAGCCGCCTCGGATTCCACGGGGGGAACCTCTTCGGCTCCGGTTTCGGCTTCTTGTTCTTCCTCGACTGAACCCCACACATTTTCGTAGCGGGTCGTCTGCAGCGGGCTGTCGAGCCAATCGAGGCCCGAGAGGAAACAGAAATAGGTGAGACCGAGCTGTTTACGGCACGCCGTCGCCGCTTCCAACCAGGCGTCTGCGCTCACCCGGACGACGGCATCACGACGATTGACCGTGGCTTCGAGAACCCTATCTCCAAGGACCGACCGGAGACGAGAAATGTATTCCAGACAGGTCGCGTCAGACTCAACCGCTACTTCTTCGACGGGCACGGCGCAAAGACTAGTGAATGAACGACCCCACCTAACAAACGTCGGTGGAAAAACGATGAGATTTTTCACTTTTCTCGAACGAATCACCGCTGGCCGTTCAGTTTCGGGCCCGTGACGAACGTTTTTGGCGTCGACGACGCACCCGCCGCCGGACGCGACGACCCGACACATCAGGGAACATATTCGGACCCGACCACGTATCGCCGTCGTCGACCCTTCCGTCTACGCGGAGGAAGCCAGCATTGACACTCGCAACGGTGCGGGTTCGCTCATACACCCCGTTGCCGTTGCGGGAGCCGTCGATGTTCGTGTTGCCCTCGATTGTGGTAATCGTGCCGTCATCATGTACCCGCGTGACAATTCCGGTGTGCCCCCGACCGCGGCCGTGTGCCAGCAGGAAAATGTCGCCAACACGCGGAGTCTTGGCCAAACGCCGATGAGCTCTTCCCCACCTGAATCCTTGAGCGACCTTCGCAAACCCTTTCCGGCCCTGAATTTCCGGAAGGGGCTCACCGGCCCGGGCAAACACCCACGATACGAACATCGCGCACCACGCTTCGTGGTTCAACCCGTACCAGCGACCGAACTTGGAGTCGTTGTTGCGGCCTTCGCGGTAACCGATCTGGCTCCGTGCCACGTCGATCAGACGAACCGTGTCCGTGTCGGCGCGGCTCAAATCAGCGCCGACGCGGGCCGTTCGAGCGGCGTGCTGCTCCCACAGGCCGGCCAGACTGTGCAACGTGAAGGCAGGGTATTCCAACCGGCGGTCGGCGGTAAGGCGGTTGGCCCACGCGTTGAGTTCCACCTCGAACTCATGGGCGCGGTAGCAGAACCGCTCCAGTTCGGAAGGAATCGCCGACACCGATCCCAGATGCTCCAACAACCAAAGACCTCCGACCAACGCCCGGATCCGGGCCGCTCCAACTCAGGTGGAGGGGAGTCTGACCAGCCTACGGACCAACCGGGTGGTCAAGGAAGGCGGAACATGCGCGCAGGCATCGGGTCAGCGTCGCCCTGTGCCTGCGGCGTGTTCACTGCGTCGCGCTTTTCGGGATCCGGGTGTCACGACAGGGAAGGCGGTGCGCCGACGCTCCGCCACGATCGGGCTCAGCGAGCGGGACCGCCACCGACCACGATCGGGTCCCCGCGCCATTTCGCACCCATGTCCTCGTTTTGTATGCGCTCCTGGAGGAGCACAATTCCTTCGAGAAGTGCCTCGGGGCGGGGTGGGCAGCCAGGTATGTACACGTCGACGGGGATGATCTGATCAACGCCCTTGGTAACGGAGTAGCTGTCCCAGTATGGGCCACCGCAGTTCGCGCAACTGCCCATGGAGATCACGTACTTCGGCTCCGGCATCTGCTCGTAGAGTCGCTTGATGGCCGGAGCCATCTTGTCGGTCACGGTGCCCGAAACGACAACAAGATCAGCTTGGCGGGGAGAGGCCGGGAAGGGAATCACGCCAAGCCGCATGACGTCGTAACGGGGCGACGCGAAGGCCGCACCCATCTCAATGGCGCAGCAGGCGAGTCCCCACTGGTAGCACCACAATGAATATTTGCGGCTGTAGTTGAGCAACCAGGTGATGGGCTTAGCGCCCTTTTTCCCAAGCAGACCGTTCTCGACTAGACCCATCGAAGGACCCCCTTCTTCCAGGCGTACACGAGACCGAGCAGCAGAATAAACACGAAGATGCCCATTTCGATGAGGCCGAATACGCCGAACGCCTCAAGCCGCAACGCCCACGGAAAGAGGAAGACGGCCTCCACGTCGAACATGACGAACAGAAGAGCGAATATGTAATAGCGGATCTGACTCTGCGACCAGCCGACTCCGACCGGGTCGACCCCCGACTCGTAAGCCATCAACTTTTCCCGACCCGGGTTCTTCGGGCGAACCAGTCGGGAGATCGACAACGTGCCGCCTACGAGGACGAATGCCGCCATCGCGAGGAACACGATCGTGAGATACGAGCGGAGAAAATCGGACACGATTGTTGATCCTACTGGTGATCGGAGGAAACGAACGAAACGGAAGAGTTGGAGAGTTGTTGTCGTCGGGTCGGACACAAAGTCGTGCTACCGGAGAAACGCCTTGTCGGCGAAGTCCAGAAGTGCCTGCGGAACGATGCCGGCAAACAGCGTGAACGCGACCGCCACCACCAACGCGATGCGGGTTCCGATCGGCACCGTGAGCGACGCCGCGGACGGAGTCGATTCGACAGGGTCGTTCATGTACATCTGCACCATGAGGCGAAGGTAGGCGTAGGCCGAAACAACCGATGCCAACATGGCGACAATGGCGATGGCGTAGGAATGCACGTCGACGGCGGCCCGGAGCACACCGAACTTGGCGACGAAACCCGACGTCATCGGGATACCTGCTTGGGCAAGGAGGAACAGCGTGAGGGCGAGAGCCAGCGCCGGCGAACGCTCGCCCAGGCCCTTGTACGACTCGACGGCGTGACTACCGTCGCCCCGCTTACCGACAACGGTCACAACCGCAAACGTGCCAAGCACAACGAACGTGTAGGTCAACAGGTAAAACAGCGACCCGGCCATACCCTCGGTCGTGGCGGCCTGAAGGCCGATAAGGATGAAGCCGGCGTGGCTGATCGAACTGTAAGCGAGGACACGCTTTACATCGGTCTGCACCACCGCAAGAATCGAACCGACCACCATGGAGGCAATCGCAAGCGCCCAGATGATCGGCCGCCAGTCGAGCGAACGGGTACTGAGGGCGGTCAACAGAAGGCGGAGGAGTCCGGCGAAGCCCGCGGCTTTTGCCGCAGCAGCCATGAAGCCGGTGACCGGTGATGGTGAGCCCTGGTATACGTCGGGCGTCCACATGTGGAACGGGACGGCCGCAATTTTGAAGCCGAGCCCGACCACTAGGAATGCGAGACCAGCCGTTAGGAGACCGTTCTTGAGAATGATCTGCTGGGTGAGGTACGCCGCAATGTCGTTGAAGTTCGTCGAACCGGTCGCACCGTAGGTTAGGGCTATGCCGTAGAGGAAGATCGCCGACGAAAAGCTACCGAGCACGAAGTACTTCAGGGCGGCCTCCTGCGACTCCACCCGACGCAGATGTGAACCGGCCAGGACATAGAGGGCGATCGAGAGGATCTCAAGACCTAGGAACAACACGATGAGATCGTTGGCGCTGGCCATGACGATGCCACCCGAAGCGGAAAGCATCGCAAGGACGTAGAACTCGGGACCTTCAAGGTCTTCGCGGCGGAGGTAGCCGTCGGCGATCAACACCGCGAGCACCAGCGCCGAGCAGACGACGGTCGTGACGAACACGGTGAAGCCGTCGACGTTGATGGCATCCGCGATGGCAGTGAACGCTCCTTTACGGATACGTATCCACTGACGCCACGCGGCGAACCCGGCCACGGCTGTGGTCGCGGTCGTAAACCAAACGTAGGTGCCGTGAATCCACTTCGTGTGACGGGCCAGGGATCCAACGACGAGAAGCAGAAACGCGCCGGCGATGAGAATCGTCGCTGGACCAACGGCTGTCCAGTCAACTGCAGGCATCTTCAACGCTTCGGGAAGTGCGTCCTGCAAATGAATCGCCCCAGTCAGGCTTGTGGCAATGGCGTTGAACATCATTCAGCAGCCCTGACCGCGACCGTCGTGTCAGTCGCCGACTCGGCGGCCGTCGCTTCAGGATCCGCCACGTCAAAAGCGTCCTGGCCGCCCCGGTTCTTGGCGACGGCCGGTTCTTTGGCCTTGGACCTCTCTTCGACGTGTTGGATCAACTGTTTTACCGATGGATCAATACGATCGAGGATGGGCTTCGGATAGACACCCATACCGATTATGAGTACGAGGAGCGGCGCAATCACGAAACGCTCGCGCGTGGTCAGATCCCACATGTGGGCCCGATTCTCTTCGTCGGGCTCGCCGTGGAATGTGCGCTGATATGCCCACAGCAGATACAGCGCGGCGAGGATCACGCCCGTCGCAGCAACCACGGCCCACCAACGATGCGTCAGGAACGTGCCCATGAGAATCATAAACTCGCCGACGAAGCCGTTGAGTCCGGGAACACCGATGGAGCTGAGCATCACGATCGTGAACACACCGGCCATCACCGGGGCTAGTGTCTGGAGCCCCTTGAGCTGGGAAATTTCGCGTGTATGCCGGCGTTCATAGATCCAGCCCACGAGAAGGAACAGGGCGGGCGTGGAAACCCCGTGGTTGATCATCTGCAGCACCGAACCCGACAGCGCCTGGTTCGTGATGGCGTAGGTGCCGATCACGATGAAGCCAAGGTGGGCGACGGACGAGTATGCGACAAGACGCTTGAGGTCTTTTTGAACCACGGCGGTGAGGGCTCCGTAGATAATCCCGGTCACGCCCAGAGTGAGCATGACCGGACCAAACCAGACCGAGGCTTCGGGGAAAAGGTACAGACCGAAACGGATCAGACCATACGTACCCATTTTCAGCATCACGCCGGCGAGGATGACCGAGCCGGCCGTGGGCGCTTCGGTGTGGGCGTCGGGCAACCACGTATGCAACGGGAACACGGGCACCTTGATCGCGAACGCCAGGGCGAAGGCGAGGAACAACCAGCGGGCCGTGTTCTGTGGGAGGTTTGCCTGGGCCAGCTGGGTGATGTCGAAGGTAAGAACACCGAGCTTGGCTTTGGCCAGGAAGGCCAGCGTGATGGACGCAACCAGCATGAGCGCCGAGCCGAACATCGTGTAGAGGAAGAACTTCATCGCGGCGTACTGCTTTTCGCCGTGACCCCAGCCGCCGATGAGGAAATACATCGGGACGAGCACGATCTCGAAGAAGACGAAGAACACGAAAAGGTCAAGGCTGAGGAACACACCCATCACGCCGGCTTCGAGAAGCAGCAACCAGGCCACGTAGGGCTTGATGTTGTGACGCTCATCGGGACCGAGAATGGCGATCGGGAACAAGATTCCGGTGAGAACGACGAGGAACAGAGAAATGCCGTCGACCCCGAGATTCCAAGAGACTCCGAATTGCTTGATCCACTCGTGTTTGGAACCGAACTGGAAGCCTGCATCGAGCTTCTCAAAATTTGTAAGCAGCCAAACGGTCATCGCCAATGTGACACCGGAGAAGCCGAGGCCCGCGACCTTCACGATCTCTTCCCGGCTCTTCGGGATCAGCGCAACAATCACTGCGCCGATGAGCGGAACGGCGATGAGCATCGTGAGAAGAGGGAACGCCACCGGAACCGCCTCGTGGAGCGGTTCGGTCGTTGACACGGCCGCGAAGAGCTGAGACATGGCCATCAAAGTGCCGTCCGAACGAGTACGTATGCGACCATCAACACGAGTCCTCCGACCAGGCCCAGCGCGTACTGACGCACATAACCGGTTTGTACCTTGCGAACAGTACCGCCGACCGCCTGAACGACAGTTCCAAACCCGTTCACGACGCCATCGATGATCTTCTTGTCGAAGACAAAGGCCGCGAAGTTGCTGATCGCCAGCCCCGGGACGGTGATGACCTTGCCGAGGATGGCATCGATGCCATAGGCGCGCTTAAGAAGTGGAACTTCGAGTTCGGGCTGATCGGCCCCACGCTTCCACATCGACCATCCAAGGAAGATACCGACCAGGCCACACGCCACGGCGATGGCTGCGAGCGCGAACTTCGTGCCACCCCCGACGTGATGCGGTTCGCTCACAAACGCGTGGATTTCGGTACCGGGGATCAGGCCGGATTCGAGCCACTTAGCCAGGAATTCAAACTTGGCCCTGAACGGCGTGTTCATCAGGCCGCCGACGGTCGCCAGGCCGGCGAGAGCCACCAGTGGAAGCAACATGGTGACCGGAGACTCGTGCGGGTGTCCGCGATGGGCCGCGTCATGTTCATCCGTTGCGGCCACGGTATTCGCGTCGTGCAGAAAACGCTCCTTGCCGTAGAACACCAGAACGACCTGGCGGGTCATGTAGTACGCGGTCAGCAGCGCGGTTACCAGCCCGAGAACCCAGAGCGGTTTGCTGGTCTGGTAGGCACCGAGGAGGATCTCGTCCTTGGACCAGAAGCCGGAAAACGGCGGTATGCCCGAAATGGCGAGCCAGCCGACCATGTACGTGGCCCACGTGATCGGCATCCACTTCCGGATGTTGCCCATGAACTTCATGTTCTGGGGGTCGTCGTGTCCGTGCATGCCATGGATGACCGAACCGGCACCTAGGAACATCAGCGCCTTGAAAAACGCGTGGGTGACCATGTGGAAGATGGCGGCCACGTTTGCCCCGACGCCAACCGCCAGGAACATGTAACCCAACTGGCTGATCGTCGAATACGCCAACACGCGTTTGATGTCGTCCTGTGCCGTGGCGATCGTGGCGGCGTAGAGCGCCGTGAGCCCTCCGGTCCACGCCACGACCTGCATCACACCGGGCGTGAGTTCGAGCAGCGGATGGATGCGGACCATGAGGTACACGCCGGCGGTCACCATGGTGGCGGCGTGGATAAGCGCCGACACGGGCGTCGGGCCTTCCATGGCATCGGGGAGCCAGACATACAGCGGGAGCTGGGCCGATTTGCCACAGGCACCCAGGAACAGCAGGAGACAGATCGCAACCACCGTCGACTGCGCCGGACGGTTCTCCTCGATGGAGCGGAACACGGCGTGGTACTGGAGCGAACCGGTCTGTTGGAAGATCAGGAACATAGCGGTCATGAGGCCGAAGTCGCCGATGCGGTTCGTGACGAACGCTTTCTTGCCGGCGCTCGACGCCGAGTCCTTTTCGAACCAGAACGAGATGAGCAGGTACGAGCAGGTACCGACACCCTCCCAGCCCAGGAACATCAGCAGGAAATTATCGGCCAGAACCAACATGAGCATCGAGAACACAAAAAGGTTCAGGTACGTAAAGAACCGTGGGAACCGCGGATCACCGTGCATGTAGCCGATTGCAAAGAGATGAATCAGCGTCGCGATACCGGTCACGAAAAGCACCATCGTGATCGACAGCGGGTTCACGAGCAACGCAACATCGACACCGAGCGACGGCATCCACGAGAACAGCACCCTGGTGAAGGCCCGCTCGTCCTCGTGCTTGCCGACCAGCGAAACGAACACGGCTGAGGCCGTGACAAAAGAGCCACCGACCATCGCGGTGGCCAGATAACCACTGAGGGGCTCCCCGATGCGCTTGCCGACGAGAAGCAGAATGCAGAACCCGACAAGGGGGAGCGCGGGTATGAGCCAGACGAGATCGAGCACGTTCAGCCCTTCAACAGCGAGGCGCTGTCTGCCGTTGCGCCGATTTTACGACGGCGGAAGATGGACACGATGATTCCGAGACCGACCACGACTTCTGCGGCCGCCACAACCATCGAAAAGAAGACGGCCACCTGCCCACCGATGTCGTTGAGAGACCGGGCGAACGTAACGAGCGCAAGGTTCGCTGCGTTGAGCATCAATTCCACGCACATGAACATCACCAGCACGTTTCGCTTGAGCAGAATGCCAACGGCACCGAGGGTGAACAGCACCGCCGAGACCGACAGATACGCAGCGGTCGTGGGTCGGCCCACGGCGGAAAGAACGACAGCGGTCATGCGGCGATTCCCTCATCGAGAGGTTTGGGCTTCCGGGTGAGCAGCACTGCACCGACTACGGCGATGACCAGCAACACCGAGGTGATCTCGAACGCGAACAGGTAGCGGGTGAACAACGATTTGCTCAGGGTTTGTACGTTGGTTTCGGGGCCCGTCGCCACACCCGCCGTGCTGGCCTTGCCGAGCACGAAGTTGACCCGGCTGATCAGGATCAACTCCGCCAGGGCAATCGCTCCGACGAGCCCCGCCGCGATCCTTTGACCTTTCAAAGGTTCACCGGTGAGGCCATCGTTGCGGTCGACGCCAAGAAGCATAATGACAAACAGGAAGAGAACCACGATTGCACCGGCGTACACGATGACCTGCACCGCGGCAAGGAAGTGGGCTCCCTGAGCCACGAAAAGCACGGCGACACCGAAGAGCGTCTGCACAAGCGACAGCGCGGCATGCACCGGATTCCTCATGGTGAGCACACCAACGGCGCCGACCAGCGCCATCAGCGAACCGACGATGAATACGATCCAATCAACCATCAGTGTTGGCCACCCCCATGTGAGGCACCGTGGGATGCGGTGGCCGTAGCCCGAACCGCGTCGTTCACAGCCTCGGCCTCGAGAGCGGAGCGGCGTTCGATCTCGACCGACTGGCCGACTTCGGGGGCCCGGTCGCCGTAGCCAAGATCGCCCGACCAGAGCACCCTACCCTCAAACGTGATGTCTCCTCCGGGAGCAGTGGCGCGCATCCATCCAGAGATCGGGATTTCAGCGCCGCGGTCGTCTTCCCATGGCTGCACGCGGGGATTTCCGTTGTCATCGACAACCAGTTCGGCCTTCGTGTAGATCGCGTCGCGACGGTTCGTGAAGCTGAACTCGAAGATCTTCGACTCAGTGATCGCTTCGGTCGGGCAGGCCTCTACGCACAAGTCGCAGTGGATGCAGCGGAGATAGTTGATTTCGTACACGAAACCGAACCGCTCCCCCGGAGATGTCGGGTTGTCGGGATCGTTGTCAGCTCCGCGCACATAGATACATTTCGCCGGGCAAACGCCAGCGCAAAGCTCGCAACCAATGCACTTCTCCATGCCATCTTCATAACGGTTCAGCACATGGCGACCGTGAAAGCGCTCGGGCTTGGGACGAAGGGTGTCGGGATAACGCTCGGTACGAACGTCGCCGCGCCAATGTTCGAGCAGCGGAATACGGAAGCCTTCCAGGTAGCCCATAGCTACAACCTTCCGGTCGAGAGACGCTTGCCTGTTGCCGCACCGGCCGCCAATTCCTGATCTGATGTCTTTCGACCAACACGCATCGCCGCAGAGAGTAGACCCCAAACGGCAGCGATTCCTGCACCCGCAAACAGAAGGTTGCGGAACACCTCGGCCCGGTTGCCCTTGGCCACGTCGCCGGCGGCCAAAAGAAGCAGCCAGAGTAAAGATGCCGGGATCAGCTTCTTCCAACCCAGATCCATGAGCTGGTCGTAGCGGAAGCGGGGCAGGGTGGCTCGCAGCAGCACGTAGACGTAGAGAAGCACGATCAGCTTCAGCATGAACCAGAGCGGCGATATCGCTCCGAAGAACGGAACGTCCCACGGGATGCGCGGGCCGCCAAGGAACAGAGTGATGATCAGCGCCGACATCGTAATGGTGTTCATGAACTCGGCAAGGAAGAAGAACGCGAAGCGCGCCGACGAGTACTCGGTGTGGAACCCCCCAACCAGCTCGGATTCCGCTTCAACGAGGTCGAAGGGCGGACGGTTGAGCTCAGCAGTCGCTGCGATGCAAAAGATCACAAACGGGACCACCACGGTGGTGGCGACGTTCCATCGGTACCCCGACTGGGCGGCCACGATGCCCTGCGTCGAAAGGGTGCCACTTTTCAAGATCACGGCCGCGAGCGAGAGCCCGAGCGCGGCTTCGTAGCTGACCATGTGCGCACTCGCACGCACGGCCCCCATCAACGGGTACTTCGATCCGCTCGACCAACCGGCGAGCATCACGCCGTACACCGCGATACCCGATAGCGCCAGACTGAACAGCACGCCCATCGGGGGGTTGGCCAGCTGAAGGTACGTCGAGTGCTTTCCGTAGTGAACCAGACCACCCAGCGGGATGATCGCGAACATCAGGAACGCAGGCACAGCGCTGAGGTAGGGAGCCAGCCGGAACACCCACTTGTCGGAGCGCTCCGGGAACAGATCCTCTTTAAAGAACAGCTTGGTGCCATCCGCGAGGGTCTGAAGCAGACCGAAGGGTCCGGCCCGGTTCGGGCCTACCCGGTTTTGCATCTTGGAGATCGCTTTACGTTCGAACCAGACCATCAACATGACACCGACGAGGCAGAATACGAACGAGACCAGGACCTTCACCAAGATGATGAGGATCGGCCAACCCCAAAAATCGAAACCCGCCGAAAACAGCGGATCACCCTGTTCAGTTGCGAGGATCAGACCCATGCTCATCCTCCGGTTACCGATTCAAGACGCACTTTTGTGACACCTTCTGTGCCCATCGTGGCGACATCGATGAGATCCGCAGCGCCTGGGCCGTGTTGGTTGAACGGCACGAACGCAGCACCTCGCGGCACGCGCTCGTCGGCCATAACCGACAATACGACATCGGCGGTTTGCGATACGAGTCGGACGTTCGATCCGTGGGTCAACCCGTGGCGTTCGACCTCGCCCGGATTGAGCCGAACGTGAGGCCCGGGAGCAAGCTTCGCCAGCGACGGACTGGCCTGTGTGATGGTGCCGTGGTCGTAGAGCGTACGGCTCGTCACGAGCCGCAACGAGTACGAGTCGGGCTGGGGAACCACGGCCGCGGCGGCGTTCGGCCGGAAGCTCACGAGTGGGGGAACCGACAGCGCACCTGGCGCCGTGGCCTCCTTCTCAGGAGCATCCGCACCGGCGGTCGGGGAGGTATCGGCGGAGGCTTCGGTGGGTGCGTCAGTGGGCACCGCTGATTCGATCGAAGCCGCCGGTATCGGCACGAGCACGCCGTCGGCATTGCCGGGAGCATTGAGGACCGTCGCGGTCAGGCCCAGATGCGACGGACACACCGCGGCGATTTCCGCCGTGATGTCCTCCACCGAGTCGAAGCCGAAGTCTTCGCCCAGATTCGATGCCATCTCGGCGAACGCCATCCAGTCAGGGCGGGCCAGACCGGGCGCGGAAACCTTCGCCCGAACGTTGCTCACGCGACCTTCGATATTTGTTGTGGTACCCGACTTCTCGCCGTAACCGGCGGCCGGCAGGAGAACGTCGGCGAACGCGTTGGATGAGTTCGGCATGGTGTCTATGGCAACGATGTACCCGACATTGGCAAGAGCCTTTTGGGCAAGTGCCCTGTCAGGAAAATCCGCGAGCGGATCGGCACCGACGAGCACCAGTGCCTTGATCCCTCCACCAACAGCACCGAGAAGCATCTCGTGGGTGTCAAGGCCCACCGAAACGGGAGCCGCACCCCAGTGTTTGGCGAACCACGACGCTCCGTCAGCCAGGCTCGTGCGCCCAGGCAGCATTCCCGGGGCGAGACCCATATCGAGGGCGCCACGAAGATTGGAACGACGCATGGCGGGGAGAAACGTGACGCCCGGGATCCCGTTGTTGAGGGCACCTAGCGCCTCGACCACCGAGTCGGTCGTTTCGGCCAGCGACGGACGACCAAAAATCACAACAACCCTGCCGTTGCCCCTGCCACCAGCGACCGCAACCCTGAGTGCTTCTGCCGCGATGTGAAGATCAACTGCCTCCACGCCTCCAACCTGGCGCTCCACATCAACACCCTCGATGAGCGACAGCAGCGAACGAACGACGACCGCTGCTTCACCCGGCCGGTAGGCAAGGGTCGACGTCGTGTAGGGGCTGAGACCGGTCCGGGTCGGCGACAGTTCGATGATCGGAACACGCTTCTCCGATGCATCGCGAAGGCGCAGGAAGAGAACCGGAAGTTCTTCTTTGATGTCGGCGCCCAGAACGATCACCGCCGACGCGCCGCATGCATCGTTGATCGTCGCCGAGGGGAGACCGAGCCAGGCATGGGCCGGAAGCCCGTCGCCAAGTTGCGCATCGACGTTGTCAGTCTTCACAACCGCCTTCGCGAACTTCACCATCGCGTACTGGTCCTCATTGGTCAGTCGGGCACCGCCGATGAAGCCGATCTCCGACGGTTGATAGGTACGCAGACGATCGGTGACCTGGCCGAGCGCTTCAGTCCACGATGTCCTGACTGCCGCCCGGCCCTTCGCAACCCGCACCATCGGTTGGGCGAGACGATCGGAGGCGCTGATGCTTTGAAAATCGAAGCGACCCTTGTCGCACAACCAGCCCCAATTGATCGGGCCTGAGTCGACGCCCTGGACTCGGGTGATTTCGTCGCCGCTCGACTGAACGACCACCCGGCAACCAACCGCGCACGACGTGCACGTCGACTCGACCTGATCGAGGTCCCAAGGACGGGCGACAAAGCGGTACGGCTCGGCGGTGAGTGCACCGACCGGGCAGATCTGCACAACATTTCCCGAGAAGTACGACGCGTAGGGGTCGTCGGGAAAGGTGTTGACCTCGGTTGCGTTGCCACGGTTGATGAAATGAATCAGCGGATCGCCGCTCACTTCTTTGGAGAACCGGGTGCAGCGGTCACACAGAATGCAGCGCTCGCGGTCGAGCAACACGAGGTCGCTGATCGGGATCGGTTTCTCAAAGTGCCGCTTCTCCTCGACAAAGCGTGACTCACCCGGACCGAACGTGAGGGTCTGATCCTGCAGCGGGCACTCGCCACCCTTGTCGCATACCGGGCAGTCGAGCGGATGATTGATCAAAAGGAACTCAAGCACGCCGTCTTGTGCCTTCTTGACGACTTCGCTCTTGGTGTCGACGACCATACCTTCAGCACACGGCTGCATGCACGCCGGCTGCAGCGACATGCCCCGTGGGCCCGAAACTTCAATCAGACACATGCGACACATGCCGACCTCGCGCATACGCGGGTGCCAGCAGAACCTCGGGATGTACGTGCCCGTCCGTTCGGCGGCGGCGATCAAGAGCTCACCGGGATTCGCCTCGACGGCGTGACCGTCGATCGTAACCGTGAGAGTTGTCTTCTTCGGGGCTTCGGGTGCGGAGGCGATGTCAGTCATGGCTCGTTGATCTCGGGTAGCGCGAAAATCATCAGTGATCGCCCGACAACACAGGGATACGGGTCGGGCTTGGCTTCGCTTTTGCTATGTACGCTTCATATTCGTTGCGGAACCGTTTCACGGAGCCCGGCAACGCCCCCGCCGC
Organism: Acidimicrobiia bacterium; assembly: GCA_031383405.1. Lineage (GTDB taxonomy): Bacteria > Actinomycetota > Acidimicrobiia > Acidimicrobiales > JANYDT01 > JANMZO01. Next base: position 45,463 of record JANMZO010000480.1, read on the forward strand.
AGCTGACGGACCGAGCGGGCAGATCGTCGTCTGCTTCGGTGGCCATGTCAGCCCGGGGCTGATGTTGTCGGCAACATCGAGCAGGAGATCAATGTCTTCAGGACGGCCATGACCATCGAGAATGCGCCGATAGATTTTTTCGAGCCAGTTCGTGCCTTCACGGCACGGCGAGCACTTGCCGCAACTTTCCTTGGCAAAGAACTTCACCAGACGCCACGTGGCCTTGACGATGTCGGTGGTCTCGTCCATCACCACGATCGCGCCGGAACCGAGCATCGAGCCCTTGCTGCCGACAACGCCCGCATCAAGCGGTGTGTCGAGATCCTCTTCGAAGAACCACGGAGCCGAGCCGCCGCCGGGAATGAACGCCTTGACTTTGCGGTCTTCGCGTATGCCACCGGCAAAGTCGTAGAACAACTCACGGAAGGTCGTCGTGCCGAACTCAACTTCGAACACGCCAGGGTTCTTTACGTGACCCGATACGGCGAACAGACGGGTCCCGGCATTTTTCTCGTTGCCGACGGCCGTGAAAGCTTCGGCGCCGTTGATCATGATCCACGGCAGATTCGACAGGGTCTCGACGTTGTTCACCACCGTTGGCTGCAGATACAGCCCCTTCGAGGCCGGGAAGAACGGTGGCTTCAGACGCGGCATGCCACGGTTGCCTTCGAGCGATTCGATGAGTGCGGTTTCCTCGCCCACGATGTAGGCGCCAGCACCCCAATGCAGCATCACGTCGACACTGAAATCCGTGCCCATGATGTTCTTGCCGATATATCCGCTGGCGTAAGCATCGTTCAACGCCTGGGCCATCCGCTCCTGGGCGTGGGGCATCTCGCCGCGGATGTAGATGAACGCCTGCGCCGCCCGGATGGCATACGCGGCGATCAACACACCTTCGATCAACTGGTGCGGGTCCCGCTCCAACAAGATGCGGTCTTTGTAGGTACCCGGCTCCGACTCGTCGCCGTTGACCACGAGGTAACGGGGGAACACGTCTTTCGGAAGGAAGCCCCACTTGGTACCGCAGGGAAAACCGGCGCCGCCGCGTCCGGCGAGGTTTGCCGCCTTGACTTCGTCGACCACCTCCTCGGGGGTACGGGCAAGCGCCTTGCGCAGACCTTCGTATCCGTCGGTGCGAAGGTACCCCTCAAGGGTGTGCCCGTCGGCCTGGTCCCAACGGGTTGTGATCATCTTGAGTGGAGCGGGCATATGAGTCCTACGTTGTTAAGCGTACGTACGAAAGGGAACTAGAAGACGAAGGGAAAATCAGAAGGTCTGTCGTGAAGCTCGCCGGTCAGAGGGAATCGATTGACGAACCTTACCCAGCGAGCCGTGCGACGGGATATCCGAGCGCCGTCCGGCGCGTATTTCGGTCACCAGCGAATCGAAACCGGAATTGCTCACCCTGTACTCGTAGCGGTAGTTAACCTGCAGACACGGTGCCTCCGTACACGCAGCCAGGCACTCCATCTCCTCAAGCGTGAACAGTCCGTCGGCCGTCGTCGCGCCAGCCCGGATGCCGAGCGATTTCTCCGCATGCTCCAGCAGTTCCTCGCCGCCGACCAGCAGGCACGAGATGTTGGTGCACACGCCCACGATGTACTTGCCCACCGGATGGAACTTGAACATCTCATAGAAGCTCGCCGTGCCGTAGACCTCAGCCGACGTACAGCCCACGAGTTCGGCGATCTGCACCATCGCGTCCTCAGTCAGATACCCGTCTTGCTCCTGGGCCAGATGGCACAGCGGAATTGTGGCGCTCTTCGAACGCGGATAATGACCGACGAGTTCTTTGGCGCGTTCGAGATTGGAGGCACTGAAGCGAGCCATCAGCGGTCGACCTCACCCAAAACGGGGTCGATAGAACTTATGATCGCGATCGCGTCGGCCATCATGGCGCCGCGCATCATCGTCGGCATCGATTGCAGGTTTACGAACGACGCGCCTCTCCAGTGCATCCGGAACGGCTTCGTGCTTCCATCGCTGACCATGTAGCAACCGACTTCTCCCCGGGGCGACTCGACAGGCACGTAGACCTCACCCGCAGGAACCTTGAAACCATCGGTGAACAACTTGAAATGGTGGATCAATGCTTCCATCGACTCATCGATTCGGCTGCGCGGAGGCGGCGTGATCTTCTTGTTCTGTGTGCGGTAATCACCCGTGGGCATCATGTCAACAATCTGGCGGACGATCCGGATCGACTCACGGATTTCGTTGAGACGAATGGCGTACCGGTCGAACGCGTCGCCGTGCGTGCCGACGATCACGTCGAACTCGACCGCATCGTAGGCCAGATACGGCATATGGCGGCGAAGATCCCATTCGACACCGGTCGAACGGAGAATGGGTCCGGTTGCACTAAGACCGATCGCCTCCTCCGGCGTCATGACGCCGACGCCCTGGGTGCGATCCATGAAGATCGGCTGTCCGGTGAGCAGGGTGTCGTAGTCATCGAGGCGGGGCTCAATCGCTTCACACAACGCCAGACAGTCGTGCTGCCAGTCACTCGGAAGGTCAGCGGCGACGCCACCGGGACGGATGTAGTTGTGGTTCATTCGAAGACCGGTGGTCTTCTCGAAAAACGAGAGCACCTCTTCGCGCTCACGCCACCCGTAGATCATCATGCCGACCGCTCCGAGGTCCATGCCGTTCGTAGCCATGAACAACAGATGACTCGCCATGCGGTTGAGTTCCGACATGAGCATTCTGATCCAGGTGGCCCGCTCGGGCACGTCGATCTCCAGCAGTTTTTCTGTGGCCAGACTGAAGGCGAGTTCGTTGAAGAACGGCGACAGATAGTCCATGCGGGTGACGTTTGTGCCACCCTGCATATAGGTCAGCGTCTCTGCGGTCTTCTCCATACCGGTGTGGAGATAGCCGACCACCGGCTTGGTGCGAAGGATCTGCTCGCCCTTCAGTTCCAGCATCACACGGAGGACCCCGTGCGTACTCGGGTGCTGCGGACCCATGTTGATGATCATCGTCTCGTCGTCGCCGAGTTCGATGTCGTAGTCACTCACATCGAGAAGATCGACATCGCTCACGCCCCGCAGAACGGCCCCTTCTTCACGGAGGAGTTCTTTGGCCGGCGTTTCGAGTCGACCCTGCATTTCCTGGCCGAAGTTCATAGCTACCTCGCGGTTCCTTCTTTGAACTGCACCGGAATCCGGCCAGTCGCATAGTCCTTGCGCAGGGGATGACCTTCCCAGTTGTCGGGTAACAGGATCCGGGTTAGGTCCGGATGGCCATCGAAGTTGACGCCGAGCAGGTCAAAGGCTTCTCGCTCCATTGCTTCAGCACCCGGGTACAGGTCGTAGAGCGATGCGACCGTGCAGTCGGCCTCCGGCACCTGGACCCGCACGCGGACCCGCTCACGCCGGGCATGCGACAGCAGGTTGGCGACCACTTCGAAGCGTTCGGCCGCAATGCCGACCGGAAGTTCGCGGGTGTGGTTGCCGAGATAGTCGACCGCGCAAAGATCCGACAGCTGAGCAAAGCCCTCACCCTTCAGCGACCTGACAATCTGGAGATAGTCAGCGCGCCTAGGATGCACGACCTTCTCGCCCCGACTGTACGACACGGGGGATCCATGAAGAGTCTCGAGGGCAGGTGGTGGGGCTTCTGCGGGAGTCGAGACATCGGATGTCGACATTACTTCGGGCGTCCGATAGCGATAGTTGGAGGGGGAACATCGAGGAGAATCGATGCGCCGACACCTGTCTCGCTACGGCGCTTGGCGATCTCGCCCGTCTCAATCTTCTTGTGAATCGTAAGGATGGCGTGAATCAGGGTCTCGGGGCCCGGAGGGCAACCCGGGGCGTAGACATCGACCGGAACAATCTGGTCGACGCCCTGCACAATGGCGTAGTTGTTGAACATGCCACCCGACGACGCACACACTCCCATCGCGATGACCCACTTCGGTTCCATCATCTGGTCGTAGACCTGACGAAGAACAGGAGCCATCTTCTGCGACACGCGTCCGGCCACGATCATGAGATCGGCTTGACGCGGCGAAGCGCGAAAGACCTCCATGCCGAAGCGGGCGAGGTCGAAACGCGATGCACCGGTCGCCATCATCTCAATCGCGCAGCAGGCCAAGCCGAACGACGCCGGCCAGACGCTGTTCTTACGCGACCAACTGACCAGACTTTCGACAGAACCGGTCAGAAAATTGTGATTGAGATCTTCGAGCCCCATGGATTAGGCCGCCTCTACTGGGGGAACAACCGGCTCCGGACGACCCACTCGACGGATCGTCGACGACGTCGAACGTGCCTGCGTCAGCGTCTTCTCCGCCGAACGCAATGCCGACACCGGACCCCAGTCGAGGGCGCCATTCGAGATCAGATATGTGAAGGCTACGACCACCGCAGCGGAGAACATGACCATCTCGGTCAAGCCGAAAAGCCCGAGCTGGCTGAACGTCACGGCCCACGGGTACAAGAAGATGACCTCGATGTCGAAGATTATGAAGATCATCGCCACGAGATAGAACTTGACCGGGAACCGTTCGGCGGGTTCGTGTTCGGGAACGATTCCGCATTCGTAGGGTCCGATCTTCGCTGCGTTCTCGCGACGCTTCGGACCGAGGAGAGCCGAAGCTACGAACGAGCCGAATACGAAGAGGGTGGCTACGAGAAACAGCAGAAGAATCGGAAGGTAGTCGCCCACGACAACTACGCCCTCGCCGGCTTCAGGGATGCCATGTGGGCCATCAACTGCTTATCCCGCTTGTGAAGGCTGAGCACACTGATCACAAACAGCACCATCGAACACATGAAGATGAAGAACGGTGGTTGACGCTTCGTGCCAGCATCCCGGTAGCCGACCACGTAGATGGGCTTGGCCGCGGTATCGACAACAAAGGCACCTTTATCGTCTTTGACCGGTTCACCGACATCGTTGGTTTTGTAGGTCTGAATGATCTCCACGATGTAGTGCTTGGAGTGAAGAAGACCCATCATCCGGTAGCTCGTAGGGTCGTACCACTTCTCGCCCTTTATTTTTCGGGGCCGGATCTTCAAACGCTGATCGCCGCCAGTTTCATAGGTGGCGATCGCTTTGTACCGCTCCGCTCCGGTGGCGGGAAAAAGTGCGGCTCCACCGTCTGCGACCGGTTTTTTGAGGAAGGCACCCAGTGCCGCACTGGAGTCGCCGGCCGTCGTCGAACCAGCCTTCACGACACGCCAGCCCTTGATGTCCATGTCGGGCTTGGCTGGCAGCAGGGCCACCTTTTCGATCTGAGCGCTCGACGGGTCAGTAATTGCTTCGATGCCCTTCCACGACGGATCTTTGCCCTTAAGGCCGATCCCGTACATCATCCAGACGACACACATCAGTGCCATCCAACCCCAGAATGCGGCATTGGCAAGAAGGAAACCGAGCCGGTTGCCGACGTTCGTGGACAAGATGACGTAGGTGCTCCCACAAAGGATCAGGAACATGATTCCGGGGAACAGAATGCCCCGGATAGTGGGATCCCACTTCAGAATGGCTAGAACAGCAGAAAGCATTACAGGCCCCGCTCGTAGTCGACGATGGCTTCGATTTGTTTGTCGGTGAGGATGTTGCCGAAATACGGCATACCACCGCCACTCCAGTGGTTCACACCACCGCTTCCGTAGGCTTCAGAGTCGCCCACACCCTTGGTGATGAAGTCGATCTGGCTCGCCTTGTCAGGGAACTGCCGCTTGAGGGAGTCCTTGCGCAGTGCGGGACCGTAATAGCCACCGCCCTGCTCCTTGGGCTCGCCATAGCTGTAACCGTTGGTGTGGCATCGCGCGCAATTAAGGTTGAACAGGATCTCACCATCGGATTTTTCGAGCGTGGCCTTCGCGTCGGCGATTCCCTTTGTTGCCAATGCAAGCGCGGCTTCGGCGTTGTTGATTGCAGTCGGTTTACCTGCGGCCTTCGCGTCGTCGATCGCCTTCTGCGCGTCGGCAAGTGTCTTGGACTCGCCCTGGGCGGTCTTCCCGGCGGCAACTTTGAATTCTTCGAACGCCTTCGTGTTGGCTTCCTGTGAATCCTTCTGTGCGGCGACAAACGCCGCGTCGTAGGCCTTCACCGCATTGTGGGTCTTGTCCCACGTGTCGGTGTACGCCTGCTTGGCGACCGGGTTCTCCTCGATCGCGACGTGCTTCAAATAATTCACGAGGTCGTCGATCTGCTGGCTGTTACCCGGGCCACCGCCTTTGGTTCCCCATGGCGGCATTGGATTGTTCTTTGCCTTGCCCCGACCGTAAATGAGCACGTTGCGAATCTGGTCGGGACGGTAGCGAAGCGCCACATTGTTGATTCGCGGAGCAGACCACGAGACCGAATTCAGCTTTTGCTTTCCGTTCGCGGCATCAATGATGGGGTTGTTGTTCTCGTCGTACTGCGGCACCAGCCAAGGAGCAGCACCGCCACCACCGTTGGCACCATGGCACTTCGCGCAGTTGAAGCCATTGTGTTCGGCCCCGAACAACTGCTCGCCGCGATGGACACTTCGCTTGTCGAAACCAAAAATTGCGCCGACCTCTCGACTCGGTTCGTTGAGCCAGTACAGCGGAAGCGACAGGGCGACGAGCGTCATCGAAACGAGCGCCCATCCAAGCCAGCGGTCAAGACGCGGTCCTTCGAACACCTCGTCGTCGGGCGCAGACTTTCGGTTGGCGGCGTTGAGAAAGCTTTGGACAGTGTCTGCGGGGGTGCGGCGGTTCTCGAGGACGACATACACGGCCCACACCACCAGCGCGGCCACGAGGAGGACGAGCGCTACGGCTCGCTGGGTTGGAAGTGCAGCGACTATCACGATCAGATTCCTTGGCGTTCGGTGCGAACGAATGGGTATTGGTGGTCAGACACGGCTACCTGAGTACGCATCCGCGCCCTCACTCTTTTCCACCGACGCAGTGTGGACCTTCAGCGGTTTGGCCGGTGGTGTTCGTACCGTCGGCCGGGCCCTGACGAACACCTGATGTATCAATCGAAACGACGCCGTCGGAGACCGAAACATCGAAACGATCGAGGCCGCGAGGGGCTGGGCCGCCTCGACGCTCACCTACGCGGTTGTACTGGGATCCATGACACGGGCACTCGAACCACTGGGAGCTTTCGCACCAAGGAACCTTGCAGCCCAGATGCACGCACTTCTGGTAAATCCCAACCAGTCCCTGTTCCATACCCGCGTACACGCCCGGCGAATAGACACTCCTGGCCTTGTCGAGCACCGCCTTCTCGGTCGGATACGGAATGAGATAGCTGCGCGCCTCGGCGACGTACTTCGGACCCTTGGCCGTGGCAAGTTCGTTCTTGATGTCGTCGAGCTTGCCCACCGCTACCTTGGCACCGAAGCCACCGCTCAACGAGGGCCACAGGAATGCCAGAACCGCACCACCGAAACCGCCAAGGCCGAGGAGCATCATCACTGTCGTACCACGGTTGAGAAACTGGCGACGGCTGACGCCGAGCTGCTCGTAGTCGAGCGGCGCGCGGATTACGTCGGGCAGGCTGGGCGCGCTGTTCACCGCAACCTGGTCAGAAACACCCCGACGGGCGAGCGCAACGGAACGCTCGGCGGAGCGTCCGCTGGGCGGAGGCGGAGGCACCGACGCACCCGATTTCGCCGCTGAGGCATCGGCCTTCGCTCGGGCGCGATCGCGGCGAACAGTCTCGCGTGCCAGTAGGCCGGTCGCGGCGTTGCGGTCACTGTTACGAGCCGTGACTATGAAGAAACCCACCGCGGCGAGCGCGATGGCGGCGATGATAATTAGTAAGGCGATTCCACTCATGAGCGTTTCCTTAGGTCGAGACTCTTAGAGCTCGAAGAAGATGCCTTCCCGCCACGGGAAGATGAAGTTGTACCCCGGGCCCCGGAAGAATGAGCTGATGATGACGAGAACAGCCCAGAACATTAGGAAGATCGAGAAGAGCGAGATTGCGATTTTGCGGTCCTCGGGTTTGTTCGACGGGTTCTTGTCGACGTAGGGCGTCATGCCCAGGATGAACAAACCCATACCGGGAATCGTCACACCCGCCACCATTGGATCGAACATCGTGAGCAGTTCCTGCAGGCCGAGGAAGTACCACGGAGCTTTCGCCGGGTTTGGCGTCTGGTTGTAGTTGGCCAGTGCGAGAAGCGGGGCATTCACAAATGTCGAGAGCACCATCAGCACGACGAGACAGGCGAGCGACGCCACGAACTCACCAACGAGGAGATGCGGCCAGGTGCTCACCTTGTCGGTCGGTACCGCCTTCACGTCCTGAATTGATCCGGCCTTGACCACCGTAAGCAGGCGCTGTGTGTGTCCGTCGGGGCCGACCAGACCGGCGGTTGACGAAGTGGCAAGAGCACCGGTCGCCGCGGCTGCGGCACCTGTTGGCCTGTCGAGAACGGCAACGCCACCGCCGGCCGGCGCAGTTCCACCATCGGAGGCCGACGCTTTGGCCGCCTTCGCGGCCTCGCTGCGGGCGAGGAGGTGCGCCGGGATCTTTCCGGTCGCCTCGGCCTCGGCATAGCTCGCCGCCGAGTCGTCGACCGGAGGGGCGCTGGCCGCCGGAGCGTCGGGTGCAGCGCCACCGGCCTTTTCCGCCAGCTTGCGGGCTTTTGCCTCCGCGGACTTCCGCTTCATTTCTTCGAGATCAGCCATGGGTCAGCTCAGTTCTCACAATGGTTTGAGGGAAACGGATCACCGGCGTCACAGTGGACCGGAGATGCCGCCGTCTTTACGGACACGCCAGAAATGGATGGCCATGAAGATCACGATGATGAACGGGAACAACAGCACGTGGAGCACGTACCAGCGAAGCAAGGTGTCGGTGCCGATCTCAACGCCCGACAAGAGAACGAAACGGGACTGGGGGCCGAACACCGGGGTGTATCCGATCATATTTGTACCAACCGTCACGGCCCAGAGCGCCAGTTGATCCCACGGCAGCAGATATCCGGTGAACGACAGCAGCAGTGTGAGCGTGAGAAGAATTACGCCGATGATCCAGTTGAACTCCCGCGGAGCCTTGTAGGCACCGTGGTAGAAAACTCGCGCCATGTGCAAGAAGACAGAGAGCACCATGAGGTGGGCTCCCCATCTGTGCATGTTTCGCACGAGAAGGCCGAACGACACGGCCGTGTGAAGGGTCTGGATGTCCTGCCAGGCCAGCGCTTCGGTGGGACGGTAGAAGAACATCAGGAAGATGCCGGTCACCGTGAGGATAATGAACAAGAAGAACGACAGACCACCGAGGCACAGCGTGTAGCTCACCTTCACGGCATGGCGCTTCACCTTCACGGGGTGTAGGTGGTAGAGCAGCGAGTTCATGATCACGTAGCTGCGGTTACGCGGCGAGTCGCTATAGCCCTTACGGAAGATCGAGCCCGGGCGGAAGATCGAGCCCCAGGCCTGGCTGCCTTGAACTTTGTCGACCGTCTCCGCGAGTTTGGCGCTCGGTCCTGGCTTCATTGGTGTTGCCACAAGGTCACCTGCATTGTTTCTGGTACAAGGAAAAGGGATCAGTCGGGGGTCTGGGACTTGGTGCGCTAGAAGCGCATTCCGTAGGAGTAGCCGTGCTTGTTGTCGCGCATGTGCTGGTCGCCGTCGCGCGGGGCAACGCCGGCCTTGCCCATGATGATCACACCGGTCGGGCAGCGGTCGACACATAGACCGCAGCGGGTGCAGACATCTTCATCGACGACGAATATCACATGATCGTCGGGATCGGTACCCGGAGCAACCACGTTCGTCGAGTCTTCGACCGTTCCCGCAGAAAGCATATGGATACACTTCCAGGGGCAAATGTCGACGCAGCCTTCGCACATGATGCACTCGGACTGGTCGATATGCAGGAACTGCTTGGGCTTCACGCTCCTATTCAGTTCCTCGACCGTGATTTCGGCGAGCGTGTAATTGCCGGGAAAATACGGAAGGGGGGGATTTGCTTCGTTTTTCGCCACGGCTTACGCCTTCCTCACCAGCGGGCGACCATACGTCGAACTCGTTTCAAGAGCTTTCAACTCGGCGGCTTTCTTGCCGCGGCGCTGCCACCCGGTCCATAAAAAGCCGTGCGCACCGAGGAACACGATGTAGAACGTCGCAGCGATGATGTCGCGGATCGTCTGTTTCGTGACACCAAGCCGGCCGCGACCGAAGAAGGTGACTCCATCGGGCCACAACACGTTCTTGGAATGGCTGAACCAGTGGTTGTTCCAACTCTTGGGAGTAAGTTTTCCAAAGGGACCGACAGGGATTCCTTTGATATCCGAGCGCCAGTTCAGAGTGTTCCCGTTCGCCCACTTCAAGAAGGTGTCGGGCACGATGCCGTACGCCAAAACAAAAATTGAGAACACGGCCAGGCCCCCGACCATCGCCTCACCCCACGTGAGGGGGGTGCCGACAGGACGTTTCTTGCCATAGGCCCAAACTGCCCCGATGACCACGACCAGAGCAAGCATTGATCCGAAGAACGCAACCACTCGTTTGACCTATCAATCCTTGGATTCGGGCCCGAACAGACACGTCGCGAAGCTGCTTGTGAAGCGGCTCACGAAGTTGGAGCTGAGGGCCGGGGAAAATCTGACCTCCATTTCTACCACGGAGGTTCGCCCCTAGGACTAATCGTCGAGAGCAAACGAACAACCAAACCAATCACAATTTACGATCGCTCATCGTGATGACTGGAGAGGCACTCTTGAATGTGCCTAATCCGGAAAAGTTTCAGGAAGTTCGGTTCGGTTGGTTAGGCCATCGGCTGTTTCTTCGCATAGATTCTTGGGGTTCAGATTTTCCGGAGGAACCGTGGCTGAGATTCCACAACACTTGCTCGACAAGGCCAAGGCGCGACGCGCAGCCTTGGCCGGTGCACCAATCGAAGAAACGTCTCCCGCCGTCCCCACGGCGGCAGCGGCGACTCCGGCACCGGCTGCGTCGGCTGCCCCCGCCGTTTCCAGCGGAGGCGGCGGAGCCAAGACCCCGGGGGGCCCCGCGGCAGGTATTCCCGTTACGCCCCCGCCTCCTCGAGGTACCGGTTTTGCGAAGATGGGTTCGGTGTTCATGCTCGTGGCCGTTCCGCTCTGGGCCATCTTCATGTTCAACTCCTTCGCAACGCCGTACTCGAAGACCTTGTCGGCCGAGAAGCAGGGCGCAGCGATCTACGCAGCGAACTGCGTATCGTGCCACCTCTCAAACGGTGCCGGTTGGGACGCCGGTGGCATCGGGCGGGCCCTCTACAACGGCCAGGCGGAAAAGACCTTTCCCAACCCGCTCGACCAACTCTCCTTCGTGAAACACGGTTCCTGCACCGCAGGCAGCCCTTACGGCAACGCCAAACGAGAAGGCGGCCAGCACATCGCCCAGCAGAAGGGGCTCATGCCGGCCTTCACCGGCGTGCTCACCGATCAGCAGATTCTCTATGTCATACAGTACGAGCGCTCGATTCTGCGAGACGGCGGCATCTGGCCGGCCGACCTACTGGCTTCAGTCGGCGAAGCACCTGACCCGGCCCGCATCCCGGCTCCGGGGAAAGCCGTCGTCGTCGACCCGGATACCTTGAAGAAGTCCTCCGACACCGTGTGTCCCGCCTAAGCGCCCCCCGAAAGGAAACACGTAGACGGCAAAGTTGCAGGACGGCGAAGTTGCAGATAGTAAGACGCACTCCTCGGGAGTGCGTGTTGCATTCCGGGCTCGACCGCATTCGAGTACAACATTCCCGTCGCCAAACGGTCAACAAAAACTGCTGGCCGCGCCTACGCTGAAACCGTGGCCGATGACGATGACTACGAGATACCGGCCGATATGCTGTATTCGCCCGACGGCCAGCCCGACTGGGACACCTATTACGCAAACATTATGGGGACGGTCGAGTCCGAACCGATGCCCCAGACGCTCATCCAACGCTTTCGAGGGACATCTCAGGCGGTCGGGGCTATCGGCCTCGGCATCCAGCGGGCCATTGAACCCCACAAGGTCAAGCAGGAAATCGTCGTGCAGCGAGATGATTCGGGCGATCCTGACAATCCCGACAAAGAACTCCACCTCGATTTTGACCCCGACGACCCACGCCAAACCCGAGCGATCGTGCGGCCGCATAACCGCAAGGGTGCCGTCCACGAGTAGTCGGGCATCGGCCGCACTCGAACGGCGGGGGCACTCCGGGCGATTCTCCTTGACTGAAGAGTCTGAGAAACCCTCTTTCTTGCGTGACCCTCGCCTCACATGTTTCTCATTACTCAGGCGTTAACTACTGATGTGAACTCAACCATCCGAGTCACTGGCAATCAACAACTCGAAGGGGGTTCCCAGATGGCCACTCTCACCTATTCCGCATATTCAACGGTTCCCACGCGGCTGGCGACGAACTATTCAAACGGTTCGAACACCGGTGCCGACACACCAAGCCCGGCTCGCAGAGCCCGAGCCAAACGGGGCGACGGCGACAGACTTCGAGATGAGATCCTCGACGCCGTCGACGCGATTCTCACCAGAACAAGAAGAGAAGACTCCGTCTCGATTCGTGCCGTTGCCGAGCAGGTGGGCTGCACGCCGCCGGCCATCTACCTCCACTTCTTCGACAAGAACGAGTTGTTGTTCGAGGTCTGTTCCCGCCGCTTCCTTCAACTGAACGCAGCGATCGACGACGCAACAATTGGCCTTACCGATCCCGTCGAGATTCTGGCTGCAGCCACCCGCGCCTACGTGGCGTTCGGGCTCGCTCAACCCGAGTACTACCGGATCCTTTTTATGGGCAAGCCGATCCTCACCCCCGAGCAACTCGATGAGCTCCGCTCCAACGGGATAACCGGGCTCTCCCGTCTGGTCGAGCGGTGCCAGAACTGCATCGACGCGGGCGCCGTACATATGCGCAATGCCAAGCTCATGGCCTTCGGTATCTGGGCCCTGTCTCATGGTGTCGTCTCGCTGATGATCTCCAAGCCCAACATTGAATGGCCGAAGGTCGAGGTACTTCTCGGTCATCTGCTCGACACCCACCTGGCCGGTCTTCGGGTCAACCCCGCCTAACCACGCCTAACCACGCCCAACCATCGCTTAATCAGGTGTCCGAGTCAGGATGCGCGTTCCAAATGCTTTGGCATGTGCACTTATAACGTCTTGGCGACCGCAGTTGCAGCGATACCCGCCGCCTCGACCGTTCGGTCGATATCAGCTTCGGTGTGCGAAAAACTCGGGAACAGGGCTTCATAGGCACCGGGTGCCATGGCAATGCCCTGGCGCAACATCTCATGGAAGAACGGTGCATAAAGGCCGGCTTCGTTGGCATCTTTCGCTTCGTCAAAGTTCGTCACCGGTTGCGTTCCGAGATGGATACCGAGCAACGTGCCGACAACCGGAACCTGCGCCGGCAAACCGGCACCGCGGATCGCTTCCTGCAGCCCCGCCGCCAATCTGTGCGCCGTGACGCTGAGTGCCTCGTAACGATCCGGAGTGCACTGCTGCAACACTGCCAACCCGGCGGCCGTAGCCATCGGGTTGCCACTCAGCGTCCCACCTTGATACACCGGACCAAGTGGGGCGAGGTACGACATCACTTGAACCGTTCCACCGAAAGCCCCGACCGGCATCCCGCCGCCGATGATCTTCCCGAAAGCCCAGATATCGGGAATGACGCCCGACCAAACCGTCGCACCCCCGGCCCCGAGCCGGAATCCCGTAATGACTTCGTCGAACAGCAGCATCGCCCCGACCGCGTCGCACGCCTTGCGGAGTCCGTCAAGGAACCCTGGGGCCGGCGGTACCAGCCCCATGTTCGCGGCAATCGGTTCGACGGCAACGACCGCCACATCGGGTCCGATGTCGGGGATCACGTTGAACGGCGCAACGATGGTGTCGGCCACCGCTCCCGGCGGAACCCCGTCACTTCCCGGAAGGCCTTGATTGGCCACACCACTGCCACCGGCCGCGAGGAGCGAATCGGAGGCACCGTGGTAACAGCCGGCGAACTTGATCACTTTCGACCGGCCGGTAATGCCGCGGGCGAGTCGGATAGCGCTCATCGTTGCTTCCGTACCGCTTGAGCACATGCGCACCATCTCAAGGCCCGGCACCCGCTGGATGATGGCTTCGGCGAGCAGCACCTCGCGATACGTGGGAGCTCCGAATGTGCTGCCCTGCGTCGCCGCCTCCTGCATGGTGGCCACCACATACGGATCGGCATGACCGAGGATCGACGCGCCGTAGGACTGCACATAATCCAGGTACTCGCGGCCCTCGACATCCCAGACGCGGGCACCCTGACCGCGGGCTACGAAGTACGGCGTGCCACCGACGCTTCGAAAAGCCCGGACCGGCGAGTTCACCCCGCCCACCAGAACCTGCGAAGCTCGCGCGAACAGTGACCTGTTAGTCGCTCCAAAACCTGTACCGTCAGCCGTCGGTCTTCCATTCGGCTCGACGCCATCCCGCGTCGCCGTCGTGCTCATTGCATGGACTCGGCGATATCGCGGGCAAAGTACGTAAGGATCATGTCGGCACCGGCTCGTTTCACTGCAGTGAGCTGCTCGAGGGCGACCGCCGCACCGTCGATCCAACCGCGTTCGGCGGCAGCCTTGATCATCGAATATTCACCAGACACATGGTAAGCGGCAAGTGGAACATCGACGGCCGCCCGCACCTTCGCAATGATGTCGAGATAGGTCACGGCGGGCTTGACCATAACCATGTCGGCACCCTCAGCAATGTCGAGCATCACTTCGGCCAGCGCTTCTCGGGCGTTGTGCCAGTCCTGTTGATAGCCCTTCCGGTCACCGCCCCCGACGATGTGGACATCGACGGCCTCGCGGAAGGGGCCGTAGAGCGCAGTTGCATACTTCGCCGAGTAGGCGAGGATCGGAATGTCAGTATGGCCGGCCGAGTCGAGTCCGGAACGGATCGCCCGGACCTGGCCGTCCATCATTCCGCTCGGAGCCACGACCTGGGAGCCCGCTTCGGCCTGGGTAATTCCTATGCGCGCGTATAGTTCGAGGGTTGCGTCGTTGAGAACATTGCCGTGAGCGTCGAGCACGCCACAGTGACCGTGGCTCGTGTACTCGTCGAGACACAGATCGCTCATCAACACAATTGAATCGCCGAGATCGTCTCGAAGTTGTTTGAGTGCGACCTGCATGATGCCGTCGGGATTCCAGGCTTCGGATCCTTCCGGGTCCTTCGACGAGGGCACTCCGAACAGGATCACTCCCGGAACTCCAAGGTCGCTAAGTTCGCGTACCTCCTTGCGAAGGCTCTCCACCGAGTGTTGGACAACCCCCGGAAGCGACATGATCGGACGCGGCTCGGTGATGCCCTCCCGCACGAATAGCGGTGCTATCAGGTCGTCGACCCCCAACCTGGTTTCAGCCACCAGTCGACGAAGTGCAGGTGTGCGACGAAGCCGGCGCATCCGACGCGACGGGAAAAGATCGGCACTCATGACGCGTCGGGTTCGGATCAGCTTCGGGCCACACCGACCGGGCACGAGACCCCGGTGCCGCCGATACCGCAGTATCCGTTGGGGTTCTTCGCCAGGTACTGCTGGTGATACCCCTCGGCGTAGTAGAACTCACCAAGCGGAACAATCTCGGTGGAGATCGCACCATAACCGGCCCCAGCCAACTCGCGTTGGAACATTTCTTTGCTCGACATGGCCGCTTCAAGCTGCTCGGGCGAGTTTGTATAGATCCCTGAGCGGTACTGTGTGCCGACATCGTTGCCCTGGCGCATGCCCTGCGTTGGATCGTGGTTTTCCCAGAACACCTTGAGGACACCCTCGAAGGAGATCAACGACGGTTCGAACACGACGAGCACGACCTCGTTGTGGCCGGTTCGACCGGTGCACACTTCTTCGTATGAGGGATTCGGCGTGATACCACCGCAATAGCCGACAGCGGTCGAGAAGATGCCCTGGGCCTGCCAGAACTTTCGCTCAGCACCCCAGAAACACCCGAGGCCGACAACAGCCGTTTGCATACCTTCTGGGAACGGAGGGGTCATCGGGTTTCCATTGACGAAATGGGTCGCAGGAACCGTCACGGGCGTTGAACGCCCGGGCAGGGCGGTCTCCGCGGTCGGGATCTCAAGTGGTTTGCGTCCGAATAGAGCCATGTCAATTATCGTACGCGTCTTTGGGGGGCTGCGGCCCAGTTCCTGAGAAACCGCTTCTCATGTCCGGTCCTAAGATCCGGTTCTACGGTCCGGTCTTACGGTGCTCGGACCCCTGGGCCGGCCGCGAACCGTCCGGGGAGGGTACGGCCCGTGGGTCAGTTCGTGTGGAGGACGTCGTTCAGCCCGGTCCACTTGGCCGAACCGCTCGGGAGCGCTTCAAGTGCACCGGTTTGGCCATGGCGGCGGAACAACATGTTGTCGGCGCCGCTCAGGTACTTGGCCTTCACCACTTCGCCGTCTGGCAGCTTTACCAAAGAACCGGCCGTGATGTAACACCCCGCTTCGACGATGCAGTTGTCACCCAGCGAGATACCAATCCCCGCATTGGCACCGAGGAGACAGTTCTTGCCGACCCGCACCACTTCCTTGCCGCCACCCGACAGAGTCCCCATGATCGACGCACCACCGCCGATGTCGCTGTGGTCATCGACGACCACGCCCTGGCTGATCCGGCCCTCGACCATTGACACACCGAGCGTGCCACCGTTGAAATTGCAGTATCCCTCATGCATGACGGTCGTGCCTTCAGCCAAATGGGCGCCAAGGCGGACACGCGTTGCGTCAGCGATACGCACACCCGAGGGGACGACGTAGTCGGCCATAGCCGGGAATTTGTCGATGCCATGCACCCGCACCTCGTGGCCGGCCGAACGCAGCTTTGCCCGGACCAGATCGAAACCTTCGGGATCAAACGGACCGAGGTTGGTCCAGACAACGTTGTTCAGGTGCCCGAAAATACCTTCGAGTGAGATGCCGTTGGGTTGCACCTTTCGATGTGACAGCAGGTGCAGACGAAGGTACACATCCGACACGGACATAGGCGGATCAGTAAGTGCGCCTATGAATACCACCACAGCCATGCGGGTGCCTCCGAGCGGGGTGGGCAACGCGAGAAGATCGCGGGCGGCCTGTGTCGCCTCGATATTGGGGTGCGACCTGCCGTCGCCGTCGAAGGCTTTGAACTGAGCGAGCGCGGCGTCGAGGGCCGCCAAATCGGCTTCGTACGTGGACGTACCGTTCGAATGGCCGACCACGGAGGCCAGCACGGCCGCCGCTCCGTAGTTTTCAGACAGGTTGACGACGGGGAAGGCGGTGTCGAGCACCTTGCCCGACGGCGCCACGACGGCAACTCCGACCGCGTAGGCGAGTGGACGCGCGTACCCTTCGGTTCCTTCGACGGAGGCGACATGGGCGTTGAATGATTCGATCGTGGCGGACACGGCGGACACGTTAGTAAAACCCGCCGCCGATCGGGCCACCTTTGGCCGATTCCTGGCCCGGCCTCGAGTTTTGTGGGTCGGCACGCCCCGACCAGAACGACAGGTGCCACCAGAGTTCTTAGCTTAGTCCGACTCAGGTTTCGGGGAAGCGGGTGGCACCACTCCCGTTCGTTTCGGGCGTAGGTAGATGAACCAGTAAACGAGTCCGACCATCCCACCCCCGCCGATGACGTTCCCGATCGTGACAGGAAGCAGATTCGAGACCAAAAAGTGTCCCCACCCGATAGACGGGTAATCCGTGGGCTGCGAGTGAACGGCACCCCAGAAACCTGGCGTGGCCCACCGTTTCACAAAGATGCCGAGCGGGAGAAAGTACATGTTGGCGATGCTGTGCTCGAAGCCGGCCGCGACAAATGCCGTGATCGGCCCGACAATGGCAACGATTTTGTCGGTGACAGTCCTCGCAGCGAGACACAACCAGACGGCGAGACACACGAGAACATTGGCCAAGATCCCAAGCACCAGTGCCTCGATGAACCCAAGACTCGATTTGGTCTGCGCTGTATCGAGCGCCCGACGGCCCACGACTCCCGTTCCACTTCGGTATTGACCGGACCAGAACACCAGGAGAGCAGTGAAGACTGCCCCAAAAAAGTTGGCGACATACACCAGTACCCAGTTCCGAACCAGCGCGGTGAACGTAATCCGGCGGCTGGCAAATGCCATGACGATGAGGTTGTTACCGGTGAACAACTCGGCGCCGCCAACGACGACGAGCACGAGACCCAGCGAGAACACGAGTCCACCGAGTAGGCGCGATACGCCGAAGGGCAGATCACCACCGGCCGTCACCACCGTCGAGAGCATGGCGCCAATAGAGACGAATACGCCGGCCAATACCCCCAGGGCGATCGTCGAGGGTGCGCTGAGACCGGCCTTGGCGACTCCGATCGTCTCGGCCCGGTGCGCCATTTCACGGGGCATCGGTGCGTCGAGCCACCCCGTGTGCACACCGCCGAGGGATCCATCAGCGGACGTAGGGTCTGGGATATCGGGCATCAGTGCCTACTTTCTCGGTCTCGTACGCGGTGATTTCGGACCAGACGCTCCGAGGGAACAGGTCGGTTGCCGCGTCGATGATCCGCTGGTGATCGGCTGCCCATGGTCACGCGTGAGCGGCCTTTCGGCAAGTCGCTCATCGCTGTCGCGTGACTCACCGGTCGACGATGGATTGCACACATGCGACCAGACCATCCAGAGTATGCGGATCGGCGGTGGCGAAGACCATTACCCCGAGCCCCTCCAGGGTCTTCGTGGTCTGGGGTCCAATACTGACCACCCGGGGAGGAAGTCTCTCGATGCCGAATGCCTTGACCATCGAACGAGCCGCCGAAGATGAAGCGCACAGAACAACGTCTGCTGTCGATGCGAGCGCCGCTTCTGGAGCGGTTGGTGTGCGATCTACCGTGCGATACGCGACAGCGACATCGACCGACCAACCCTTCGACTTCAAACCGTCGGAAATGACATCGCGGGCCTTCTCGGCCCTCGGGAGAAGGACGCGACGAACGGGCCCCGGCACCGCATCGGGAAATACCGCGACCAGACCTTCGCCGATCGACCGTTCGGGCACCAGAGCCACCGCAAATCCCAGGTCTCGACAAACCGCAGCCGTTCCGGGGCCGATTGCGGCCAGCCGAACCGGCGCGTTCACCGCAAGCAGCGAAAGTGAGCGGAGTGCGGCGTTGGGCGATGTCAGGACCACCCAGTCATACGGCGAATCCGCTCTTGCGACCACGGCCATGGCGGCTCGGAGTTGCGCCCCATCGTCGGCCGGCTCGACGACCTCGATAAGCGGAACCTCGACAACCTCGCAACCGATGACCTGAAGTCGGGCCACGAGATCCCCGGCCTGTTCCGCGGCTCGGGTGACGAGCACCCGCAACGGAGCAGTGCTCACTGCTTCCTGAGAAGGTCGCCGCCGCCCTGTCGCAAGATCTCGGCCGCCACGAAGCGGCCAAGAGCAACCGGGTCAAACCCACTCGAATCGAAGCGAATCACCTTCCTCCCATCTGGTGACGCCACCAACGCGTCGAGTGAGAACTCCGTTGGACCGTCACCGGTCTCGAGCCCGATAGCCTCGTAGGGCACCGCCAGCCCCGCAACCGGAAGATCACAGCCGCTACCCAACTCGGACAGAAAGGCCCGCTCGGCGGTGAGCGCAGCGTGCGAATCGGAGTCGTTGATGAGCCGAAGTGCTTCAATTACCCGGTCGTCGTCGGAGCGACACTCGATGGCGATCGCCCCCTGGCCAACCATCGGAAGCATCCGGTGCGGGCTCAGCACTTCGGCAATATGGTCGGTCAGTTGTAATCGCTGGAGCGACGCCATCGCCATCACGATGGCGTCGAATCCCTTCGCCTTCTCGAGTCGGGTGTTGATGTTGCCTCGTAGCTCGGAAAACACCAGGTCGGGCCGCACGGCGGAAAGAAGCGCCCGCCGCCGCACGGATCCGGTCGCCACGGAGCCTCCCTGGGGAATGTGGGCCAGCGCTTTGCCGACGAGCACATCACGCACGTCTCCTCGCTCAGGTACGGCGACGATCGTGAGACCGGGGGTGGGTCCCGACGGAAGGTCCTTTGCGGAGTGCACCGCAAAATCGGCCCGGCCCTCCAGCACGGCGGCCTGCACTTCCTTCACGAAGACACCCTGACCGCCGAGCAGATGCAGCGGCGTACCGATTGCCTGCGTGCGGTCGCCGAGCGTATCGACGTAGACCAGTTCACTCTGCGATTCCGGCAGCGCCTTCGAGAGAAGTTGACCGACATGCATTGTCTGCCATTTCGCGAGCGGGCTGGACCTCGTCGCGGCCCGGAACAGGCCGGGGTTCACGATTCGTCGAGTTGAAACAGCGCACGGAGGGCATCGGCCATGCGGTTGCCGCGCACCGTACCTGCATGTTCCTTCAGCCGAACCGTCGGTTCATGGAGAAGCTTGGCTACCAACTGCTTGCTGAGCGCTTCGACAGCTTCGTGCTGTTCCGGTGTGAGATCAGCCAACCTCGACTCGAACCGGGCAAATTGGTCAGTACGCATATGTTCGGCCTTGGAGCGAAGGCTTGTTATGAGCGGCGCAACGAGACGGGCGGAAGCCCCGGCACTGAAGCGTTCACATTCCTCGGCAACGATGACCTGCACAGCTTCAATCTCACGTCGGCGCGAGTCAAGACCACGTTCGACAAACTCCCGGATCGACTCAAGGTCGAGCAGCGTGACGCCCGGAACCGTTGAAGCTGTTGGGTCGACGTCGCGGGGCATGGCCGTGTCGACGATCAGAAGGTTGCGTCCCTCCCGCGATGCCATGACCAGTTCGACGTCGTCACGTTCGAGAACAACAGTCTCAGATGACGTAGCCGTGAGAAGCACGTCGACATCCATAAGGGCAGTAGGAAGCTCATGCAGCGCAACCGCCTTGCCTCCGACCTGCTGGGCGAGTTGCGCGGCCTTCAGACGGGTGCGGTTCGCCACCAGCACTTCACCGACACCGGCCCGTTGCAACGCGTTGACCATGCTCACACCGATCTCGCCCGTGCCGAGAACAAGGACTTTACGGCCGACCAGGCTCCCCATCCGATCAGCAGCGAGTTCGACAGCGGCTTGCGACACCGAAGCCGTTCCCCGCGCAATTCCGGTTTCGGTCCGAGCCCGCTTCCCCGTTTCCAAGGCATGACGGAACAGCGAAGACAGGTGAGGCCCGGTGACGCCGCCGCTCCTGGCCGATTCGAAGGCGACGCGAACCTGACCGAGAATCTCCGTCTCGCCGACCACCGCCGAATCGAGACCGGCCGCGACACCGAAGAGGTGGCTCACGGCGGCTTCGTCGTATGCGGTGAACATGTGTTCCGCAAAATGGCCCTGACCAAGACCGGACAACTCCGCGAAGAACTGGTTGATATCGGACAGCGCGCCGTGGAACGTCTCACACACCGCGTAGACCTCGGTGCGGTTACACGTTGAGAGGATCGCAACCTCAGCCACGTGCTGACCCGAGGCGAGGTGATGCAACGCCTTCGGGAGCCCAGCGGCGGGGACCGTCATGCGCTCGAGCACGGCGAGCGGCACCGTACGGTGGTTGAGACCGACGACAACTACAGACACGCTGCACCTCGACCACCGGTGACGGCACCGACCAAACCGAACCTACGATTCCCTGGGGATCCGTTTCCGGTTCGATACGACATAGGACGGGTCACGGTCATACAGTCTGACCGGTTTCGGGCGCTGAACCAAACGCCGGGAATCATTGTTGGCCATTCTTAGGCCTTGCCATGCCCATCGGCGCCGAACGGGATCCCGATGTGTTCATGGTGACCGTGGTGCACGACATGGTGAAGATTCTAAACCGCCCGCCCGGCTTGGTGTTTGTGGGGAGTAACTGTCCGCTAGCTCCGACGGGCAAATGACAGCCGATCGTGTTGAAATGTGAAATCGGAGCCATTCAAACCTCAGTCTTTTTGGTCCGGTGGCACGTACGTCTCGAGGACGTGAAAGTCGGTACCCGCCATTTTCCGGATCAGTCTTTTGTCCGGTGGCACGTAGGTCTCGAGGACGTGAAAGTCGGTACCCGCCATTTTCCGGATCAGTCTTTTGTCCGGTGGCACGGACGTCTCGAGGACGTGAACATTGGTACCCGCCATTTTCCGCTCAGTCATGGCGTCAACCCGTGCTCGGCATGGTCATTATGACCGTGGTGAAAGCTGAGAATCTGCAGTTCCAGGGCGAGATCGACGCGACGCACCGTGACATCGGGCGGCACTACGAGAACCGCAGGCGAGAAGTTGAGAATGGAGCGTATCCCGCATGTCACCATCTGTTCCGCAACGGCCTGCGCAGCTGACCCCGGAGTGGCAATTATGCCGATCGCGACGTCGTCGGACTTGGCGATGACCCCCAGATCCGACGTCGGGCGGATGGTCAACTTCCCGACGCTTTGCCCTGCCTTGTCGGGATCGGCGTCGAGAAGCGCAGAAATCCGAAATCCCCGGGCACTGAATCCGCTGTACGACGCGAGGGCCCGGCCGAGGTTGCCAATACCGACGATGACCACCGGCCAGTCTTGCGAGAGGCCGAGTTCCCGCGAGATCTGGTGCAGCAGGTTTCCGACGTTGTACCCGACCCCGCGGGTGCCGTACGTACCGAGATAACTGAGGTCCTTTCTGACCTTGGCGGCATTGACGCCCGCCAGCTCAGCCAGTGACTCCGAGCTCACCGTTGGAGCTTTCAGCTGGTCGAGTTCCACGAGGGCCCGGTAGTAGAGGGGTAACCGTTCGACCGTCGCGTCCGGTATGCGGGCTGCCCTCGACATGGAGCCACCCTACGCGCTTGTGCTTGTGTTCACAAGCGTTGATCGACGGCGGGCGCCCACTCGTCCCATGCCATGCTGTGAGGATGCTCACGTCGGCGTTGGCCATTGGGGCGGCCCTCGTGGCGTTCGCCTTCGGCTGTATGACTGTTGAACGCTGGCGACTTCGTCGCCTTCCTCAGGATCTCGCATGGTCGGTCGCGCTCGGCCTCTTCGTCGGTGGCGCGCTGGCACTGGCCTGGGGCGCCGCCGTTGGATGGTCACCGCTGGCGTTCCGGGTGTTCTATGGCCTGGGCGCGGTCATCAACGTTCCCTTCTTGGCCGCCGGCCAGCTCTACCTGCTGATCCGCCGGCGCAATGCCGACCTGGTGAAGAACGTAACCTGCCTTCTGGCCGCCTTCGCGCTCGGAGTCGTTCTGTTTTCACCGATGAAGGCCGCGGTTCCCGTCGACCGGCTCCCACAGGGTTCGGAGGTCTTCAACGCCGCCCCGCGGATCCTCGCCGCGGTCGGCTCCGGACTCTCCGCGGTCGTAATCTTCGTCGGCACCGCCATCGGCATCGTTAGAGTTCTGCAGGCGAAGCGAGCTGCACGAAGGAACGGCGAGTCGATTCCGGGAATGAATCGGCGCCTCGGCGGTCTCGCCCTTCTCGCAAGCGGCACGGTGATGCTCTCGCTCAGTGGCACACTCAATTCCCGACTTGGCGAGATGCGGGCCTTCTCGGTCACCCTCACCATCGGCGTGACCCTGCTCTTCTCGGGCTTTGCCCTCAGTTCCCTGCGGGCACCGATCGATCCCGGCTGGCTGCTTGCCGACGAGTAGCCACCGGGCGGGTGCGTCAGCGGAGGTCGCGGCGCAGGACTTTTCCGCCGAGGCCGTAAGGAAGTTCGCTTACGAACAGGATCTTCGACGGGCACTTGTACCGGGCCAGTTGGCGGCCGCAGAATGCGATCAGGTCATCTTCTTCGAGCGTCCGATCGGGTTTCGCTACGACGAAGGCCTTGACCGATTCACCCGAATGCGGGTTCGGCACACCGACCACGGCCACCTCCGAAACGCCGGGATGTTCGGCCAACACCTCTTCGACTTCATTGGGAAATACGTTGAAGCCCGACACGATGATCAGGTCCTTCCCGCGATCGACGATCGTGAGGTACCCCCCCTCATCGGCCACGGCAATGTCTCCGGTACACAGCCAACCGTCTTGGGTAATGGCCCGAGCGGTGGCGTCGGCATCCTCCCAGTATCCGGAGAACACGTTGGGCCCCTTGATCCGGATCTCGCCCGGATCGCCTACGAGAACGTCATTGCCGTGATCGTCGACGAGTCGGATCATCAAACCGGGTAACGGCAGCCCGATGGTCCCCGGACGGAGGTCGGTGAAATCAGCACTCGTAACAACGGGCGAGGCCTCGGTAAGGCCATAACCCTCACCGATCGCCACCCCGAACCGCTCGTAGAACCGGGTGATCAACTCGGGATCGAGCTTCGATGCACCGCTGGCCGCAAGTCGGACGCTCGCAAAGTCGCGACGGGTCGCCTCGCCGAGGGGCAATGCTTCCCAAGCTGCGTACATCGGCGGCACGCCGGCGATCACGGTGATTTCGCGCTCGCGGATCGTGTCGAGAGCAGACGACGGATCGAACCGTTGCACCAGAACCGAACATCCGCCGGCGTAGAGCATGAGGGCAAGCGAGGCGTTGAGCCCGTAGATGTGGAACAACGGGAGCACACACAACCCAATATCGGACGAAGTGACCGCGCCCGGAGCAAACGACTGCACCTGTCGCAGGTTCGCCATCAAGTTGCCGTGGCTCAGGCATGCGGCCTTCGGCGATCCCGCGGTCCCGCTCGTGAACATCAAAATTGCGAGGTCACTTCCCTCGCGGTCGACGACCGGCCCGGGATCGCAAACCAGAAGGTCTTCAAAGGGCTTGGCCCCGGGGATCGTGACGCCTTCAGGCACCAGGATGTGCTCGATCCCGAGTTCCGCCATATCGAGTTGCATCACGGCGCCCTCGCTCGTCGCCCCGAGGATGGCGATGCGCGGGCGCACCGAACGAAGCTCACGCTCCAACTCGGCGGCCGGACTCTGCGGGTTCAAGGGCACGACGATTGCACCGGCCCCGAGTGCAGCCAGATACGCGACGACGAAGTACCAGTTCGAGGCCAGGACGATCGCCACCCGGTCACCGGGCTGGATCATTGAGCTGAAACCGCCCCGCACGGCCGCCACCTGGGCCCGTAAATCTCCGAACGTGGTGACCTCCCCGGCGCTGATGATCGCCGGGGAGTCAGCGGGGTGCGGATCAATAATGGTGGCCAGGTTCATCGGAGGCTCAGCGTCGTCTTCCCGGAAAGCGTTCTCCCAACCAACTCCAACGCCGAGGTTGTCGTTGTGGAATCAGACGAGTTGCCCATGATCGCGAACTGCACCACGGCAGCAATCAAAATGGCCAACAACAGCAGCGCCATGACGAAAGTGGTAGACGGTCTCATCGCGTCGAGTCGCTCACTGAGCCCGGACCGGCCCATCGACCGACATCCATGGTGGTAGACGGTCTCATCGCGTCGAGTCGCTCACTGATTTGGGGCAGGTCTGGCGCGTCATGGCCCGACATCCTGCCACTCCCACGGTGCCTTAGGCACTTCAGACCCGCCAGAGTTCAGTTCGCAACCGTCAACGACACTGCGCTGCCCGGTCCAAGACCGAGTTCCCGGGCCGCTGAATACCGGTCGATACACAGCGAAAGCAGGCCATAGGAGTCGACCACGAGTCCAATCGAGCCGGACTTGATGTCAGCGTACGCGGCACAACGAACGGCTGTACGCGATCGCTCCCCGAAGGTGATTGAGAACACATCGCCCATGTCTGCGACTTCCTCCGGGGCAATGTTGAGCTGCACGTTGCCATACCGGTCAACCCAGAGCACCTCGCCGAGCACTGCGTCGTTTTCCACCCTGGTCAGCGGAAGAACTCCGGGAAGCAGAAGTACCGGATCGATCGGTTCGCCAAACTCCTCAAGGGGAACGCCGTTACAGAGGCGAGCGGCGACCGGAGCGAAAATGTCGCGCCCGGCAAACGTCGCGCCCGGTGCGGCCAAGTGATGTTCATCGTTGGTAAGCACCACCGCCCGATTCGCTCCGCCCACCATGGCCACCGCCGGAGCGAGCAGACCGTTGTCGGGGCCCACAAACACGTACTCACCCCGCGCACCGGCTTCGACCGCGACAGCTTTGCGGTCGGTGCCGACGCCCGGGTCGACGATTGCCAGAATCACACCGTCAGGCAGGTACTGGATGCTTCGAACCAGCGCCAGTGATCCCGCGCGGACGTCGTGAACCGGGAGGTCGTGGGCAATGTCGAGGACGCGGGCGTGCGGCGAAAGTTGATGGATCACCGCTTTGCAGACGCCAACGAACTCGTCGGCATGCCCGTAGTCGGTAAGAAAGGAAATCGTGTCCATGGGAAGTGTGCAGTCTTGCGCAACCACGCTGCCTGCGCGACAAACCGCCGTCCGGCGATTCAGAAATCTCAGCCGAGTTCGCGGGAGCGCTCCGTGGCCGCAGCGACCGCGTCGATGAACGCACTTCGGGCACCCCGCTGCTCCAAGACCCGGAGACCGGCCGCGGTAGTTCCACCCGGAGACGTCACGTTTCCACGGAGCCGGGCCGCATCGTCGCCGGAGTCCCGCAACATGAGACCCGCCCCCGCGATGGTTTGGGCAACCAGTGTTGTAGCGACCGTCCGCGGTAATCCCATCAGAACACCACCTTCGATCATTGCTTCGGCCACGAGAAACAGATAGGCCGGACCGGAGCCTGACACCCCGGTCACCGTGTCAAGCAGTCGCTCCTCCACCCGCTCGACTATGCCCACCGCCGAAAGGATCCCGGCCGCCCAATCGAGGTCGTCGGCCGATGCGGCAGCACCCCCCGCGATGGCTGACGCACCGCAACTCACAAGTGCCGGCGTGTTGGGCATCGAGCGGACCACGGCGACCGTGCGGTCCGGCGCTCCTTCGCGCAGCGCCGCCTCCATCGAACCTGTGGTGACACCCGCCGCAATCGAAAGCACGCGGTCCACCGTCGGTGCGAGCCGGCGGCACACCTCGTTCACATGGTGCGGCTTGACCGCGATCAACGCACCTTTCGCGCGAATGGGAGAGGGTTGTTCTTCCACAACCGTCACGCCGGGGAACCGCAGTTCGAGTTCCGCCCGTCGGGTGGCGAGCGGTTCGACCACCAACAACTCGGCGCGCGTGCACCACCCGGCCATCAACAGACCGCCGATCAGCGCCTCCCCCATTTTCCCGCCACCGATGACGGCCAGCGAGTATTCGACATCGGGTGGGGTGTTGGCGCTCACCCCGCCAGGTTAATCCCACAGGGACGCCATTCCCCTGGACCTAACGTCTCCCCGCAAACCGACCCATGGGTACACAACGGGTACTCCGGTTTTGCAACCTCAAGATTCCGCCGGGATACAGAAATGCCGGGACTTCGATAAAGTGGCGGTTCTTGGAGAACGTCTCTGCGATCGCCCGGGGCGTCCCACAACTCTCGGTGGTTATTCCTACGTTCAATTCCGGGAACCAACTGATTGAGCTCCTCGATGCGTTGAGGGGCGCGACGCCATTTCCGTTCGAAGTCATCGTGTCTGACAACGGAAGTTCGGACGGGACCCGCGAGGTTGCATCGACTTACGACGGCGGCTTTGAGGTCCGCGTGATTGATTCCTCATTGCACAAAAGCACGGGTTATGCGCGTCGGGTCGGTGCGTCTGCCGCAAGGGCCGACAAGCTCATTTTTATTGATCACGACGACGTTCCCGGCGCATCGTACCTTGAGGCAATGAAGCGGGCCCTTGACCGTTACCCCTTCGTTTTTTCCGAAGTTGAAACGAAGAGGCTCAACCCGTCCTGGTTGCATGACATCACCAGCGGGCCGGGTACCGGCACGGTGAAGACCGGAGGCTGGGAGTTCGTCTGGGGAGGAACGATCGGGATCGACAAGGCCCTTTACGATCGATGCGACGGGTTCAGCTCCGACATGACCATTGATGACGCCGCGTTTTGCTTCAATGTATTTCTGGTCAGCGGGGTTGTTCCCAAACACGCTGGAGGGGCGCTGCTGCACTACCGCTTTCGGACGACAGCGAAATCGGTGTTCAAGCAACGGAAACGTTATGGAGAAACCCAGGCCTTGACCAACCATCTTTTTCGACCGCTGGGGTACGGCGTCGAGAGCGAGCGGGCAGTGATCGCCCGGCTTCTTTGGCATTCCGTACGTTCCGTTCCCAGCTGGAGGAACCGTTCGCAACGGTATGTCAATGCTGCAGATCTGGGGTTGCTGGTCGGCCGCGTCGAGGGGAACCTGAAGCAAATTGCCAAGGTGTGGAGCACGCCACTTCGGTGCGATTCCTCCGTCGGCTACGAGGCCACAAACGAGCGTTGACGGGAAAGGCGGACCGTGCGGTTACGGTCAAATTCGGTGCTTTCCTTCAACGCCACCTCTACGAGACCCGGGACCCTTTTCTCCAACTGGTCCCACAGGTGCCTCACGATCTCCTCAACGGTCGCTTCACGGTCCCATACCAGTGCCGAGTACCCCTTCCAGTCACCAACGTCTTCATTGGTCAGGTAGCGGCCCGCCCACGGCTCAACCGTGTTGCGTAGGATGGCCTCGAGGTCGTCGGCCGGAAACACCTTCTCGGCGTCAACATTGCCTTCAACGGTCGCTTCCACTTCCCAGGCGTGGGTGTGGATCAGATGGTCGACCCGGTGTCCCCATCGAGCGTGAATGGCTGCGGTAATCGTCAGTTGCACGGAAATCCCCTTCGTGTAGCGGGTGATTCGGCAGTACCTTCCGGTCAGTCCGACGCAGCCGAGTTGATCCGCTGCTTTCCAATGGTTGCACACGGCTGGCGGGACTCAGGTCGTGGGTGCTGCAAGGATCACCGAAACGCGCAGACGGCCCCGATGGATGCGACCGGTCCGCCGAACGTTCACGTTGCCACAATCAATCACGCGCAAGCATGGACGAACCCGACGCACCGCTCCCGGTCGCCCCTCAATCGGCCACGAACCCGCAAGGTAAAGCCAGAAGCCCGGAGGCTGCATCAGCCGGTTCGCACTTCCCCGAACGAACCGACCAACAGACGCCACCGGGCTTCTTGGTTAACGCCCATAATTACCCATGCTTCCACCGAGCGCAAGAAGAACTTTCACCGGCCGCGCGCCTGCCTACGTTCCAGGCTGAAAAACGCTCGCAAAGCCAATGCGCATAGCCGTGCGGAAGCAACCCTCGCTGTAGGCGTAGGCCGAGCCGAGCACGCGATCAAGCTCTTCGTCAGCGGTGTCGGTGCGGAACGCGGAGAAGGGCATTTGCCCGGTGAGGTAGATCGCATCCTCTCCGCCGATGGAAAAACGCATGCCGTAGAACCGCGCGCAGGCCCGAAGTAAGTACTCATAGCAAGCCGCGATGTTTTCCTCGGGAGCCGGCATGAAGTACGTCTCGTACCAGATCGTCTGCTCGCGAACGGTCAGCCAGACAGTCGTGACGAGCTTCTCTTCACCGCGAACTCGGATGAACCATCGGTTGCAGGTTGGATCACGTTCCACGTTGGTAACGACAGGATTCTCATTGACCAGACGATCCACCCAGTCGGCCACGTGGGCCACAACATCAGCTTCGGTCGGCACTGAGCTCACAGTCATAGGGGGGAGGCTGCGTCTGCGCGGCCAGCTAGCTGCAGTCAACCAGTTGACGAATCGCCAAGTCGGTGTAGAGGCGACGCAGACGGGCACCCGTGTAGCTCCATGCATAGCGCCGCGAGCGCAGAGCCGCCCGCTCGCCCATCGAGGTCGCCAGCGCCGGCGAGTCGAGAATGCGGTCGATTGCGGCCGCCCATACCTGCGGGTCGCGCTCAGAGATCAATGCTCCGGTCTCCCCGTTGTCGACGAGGGTCTGGAGACCGCCCACGTTGGAAGCGACAACCGGAATCCCGCAGGCGCCGGCTTCGAGCGCAACCAGACCGAACGATTCGGACCGACTCGGAACGAGGCAGACATCGGCCGCTCGGTAATAGGTGCTCAGAATGTGATGGGGCTGAGGATCGCACCAACGAACCCGCATCGCGACCCCGAGTTCCTCGGCGAGTCGGTGCATCCGGTTCACCTCAACGGTACCGTTGACACCGCTTGGTCCTCCCACGACGACCAGCTTGGCATCACGGTGCTTTGAGGCAGCGAACGCCCGCAACGCAAGCTCGATCCCTTTGAGCGGCTGGATTCGACCGACAAACAACATGACCGGACCCGGGCCGAGCCCGAGGGCGGCCCGGGCCCCGGCCGGATTTCCCGGCGAGAAGAACGCGTGATCCACGCCCAATGGCACTTCGGCGATGCGTAACGGGTCGGCGCCGTAGAGCCGGACCAGTTCGTCGGCCTCCACCATCGTGTTCGCGAGGACAAGGTCCGAGCAGCCGATGACCGACGCTTCGGCCTTTGCCCGCTCTTCCGGTTCGAAGTCGTTGGAAGCCGTCTTGACCCGGGCCAGGGTGTGAAACGTGCTGACGAGCGGAATGTCGAGCGCGTGCTTCATTTTGTGACCGGCGACAGCGGACAACCAGTAGTTGGCGTGGATCAGCGTCGGGCGGACGTGCTCAAGTTCAAGGCGGTCCTGGACCGCCGACGCAAACGCGTCGGTCAAGTTGGGCAGGTCCTCTTTTACGACGGTTTCGACCGGGCCGGCGACCACATGGTGCACCCGGAGCCCCGGTTCGATGTTCACGATCGGGGACAGACCGGCCCGGTCGGCCCGGGTGAACACGTCGCAGACAACGCCGGCCCGGGCGAGGGCCGTGCTGAGTTCGCGCACATACACGTTCATACCGCCGCCGTCGCCCGTACCCGGCTGAGCCAGGGGCGAAGTGTGCATCGAAAGAACAGTGACGCGCAGAGGCGAGGTACCGGTCATAGCAACAAAGGGTGGCAGATACTCATGGGCAGAAGATCAAACACTAGGGGAACGGCGTTCATTCCACCCATACGAGAATCGACACGGGCCATCGCGCGGCGGCGATCACGCAACGCAGGGTTTCGACCTGTTTCAGCCGTTTCACCTTGATTGAGCCTGTTTCAGCCTGTTTCAGCCTGTTTCAGCTTGATTCGGCCCGATTTTCGGCCTGGAATGACCGCAATACCTGGATCAGCGCCCGCTTTTGAGACTCGCTGAGCGAGTGATCGGCATGAATGGCGTGCGCCAGGTCGGTTTCGGGCCGCTCATCCAAGATTCCGGCCTGGACGTAAAGCGTTTCCGCCGAAATACGGAGAGCCCTCGCCAGTTGCTGCAAAATGTCGGCCGATGGTTTACGCAGACCACGCTCAATCTGGCTGAGATACGGGTTCGAAATTTCGGCCATGTCGCTCAGCTTGCGGAGCGAAAGCCGGGCCACCTTGCGTTGCTCCTTTATGAACTCGCCGAGTGCCCGCGCCCGCTCGGTGATCGCTTCTTCAGGCCTCACGGGAACTACCGGAGCAGGCCATCTACCGTTGCCACACCAGAACGGTAACGGCGGACCAGTTCGGCCTGAAGACGATCGAAGACGTCATGAAGGCGACGACGCTCCACGCTCACCTCTCGCTCAAGGGTCGCGAGGTTGTCGGCCATGACCCCCAAAATGGCGTCTTCGAGTTCGGGAGCGTTCTCCACATCGAACCCGCCGCACGATTGCGCGACACGCGCTTCGGCCCACAGTTCCTGATCCTCGTCGGGTTCAGCCGAGAGGAACCGGCCACCCCGCTGGTGCTTCTCGCCATCGCTCAAAATGGTCGGAAGTTGTGAGATCAACGAGTCAAGGTCGGGCAGTTGGCCCTCCGAACGACTTCGGGACTCCATGCCCAGAATGTCGATCCGAGTTTGAACGAGACGACGGAGATACGACACTGCATCTTCGAGGCGCTGGCATTCGGCCCGACGCTCGCGTATTTCCTCAATCGGCCATTCATCGATACCGTCGAGATAGTCGGGGCGAAGCACACGATCGAGATGCCGGTTGGCCATGGCGTCCAGTGTAGGCCGGAACCGCACCGAAAACCGGGCGCGAATCGCGACGTCCGAAGATCCGCGGTTGACTTGAGTTGTCGCCCAAAGGCTCCCGGAACCGTTCGGGGCTCGCTGTCCCCGGGGTTCCACGTCCCGCTGAATTGCCGCTCAGCTACCGCCGGACACCGGTGGGAGCAGCGCGACCTCGTCGGAGTCGAGAACGGAATCAGTTGCTGTCGCGGGTTCGCCGTTGATCCAGATCCTGCAGTGCGGAATCACCCGGGCCAGGTCGGGGTGGGCGTCAACCGCCTCACTGAGCACATCGTCCACGGTTGACCCGGTCACATGCAGCCGGTTCGTTCCAGCCGCTTCCCGCGCTTGGGCGAACAGAAGCAACGTAGCCATGAATCTGAGTGTATTGGGTTCCGGCCACCCCATCTGATCGCGGTGGGCCCCGCCTCCACTTCGTTTCGGCACCCACCGACCAGCGACCCTGCCTCGCCACAGCCACCCCATCTGATCGCAGTAGGCCCCGCCTCCACTTCGTTTCGGCACCCACGTCCCAACAGGTTCCTTACGGCAATGACACAGTTCGGACACGGCGTCGCTTTAACGTCGCGGACATGCACCGAAACCTCCCCTTTCGCCAGCGGGTCGCTGCGGCGTTGCTCGTCCTGATCACCCTCGGAATGTCGATTGGAGCGGTGGCATCCAACCGTGCTGCGGCCGTCGTGAGCGGACCGACGTCCTGTCCTGAACAGGAAACGCAGGTGGCGGTGTTCAACGACGGCCGGCGTGGCGCCCAGATCACCGTGTACGGCGCACCGTCGTTGGCTGCGAGACCCGTCGCCAACATCAAAACGGGTGTCAGCACCTTTGGCCGGGTGGTGTTTCGACTGCTCGGAACCGAGGGAGACTTTCTCAGGGTCATGGCTCCGGCGCGACCCAACGGCCTGACCGGGTACATCAGCAAGAATCTGACGACCACCTACGCCACGCCCTACCGCGTCGACATCTCCCTGACGACAAAGACCCTGACAGTGCTCGAGTGCGGGACCGAGCTGTTCCAGGCCAAGGTCGCAATCGGCAAGGCGAAGACTCCCACACCCACCGGATCGTTCTTCCTGGTCGATCTCATCCGTCCGAAATACGGAGCCAGCGGGGCCTACGGACCGTACGCGTTCGGGCTCTCGGGGTACTCGAAGGTATTGCAGACGTTTGGCGCAGGTGACGGCCGCGTCGGCATCCACGGCACGAACCAGCCGACGCTCGTTGGGACCGCGGTGTCATCGGGGTGCATCCGGATTGACAACGTGACGATCACGAAGATGGCCAAGACGCTGTTCCTCGGATCCCCGGTTACCATCACCGCCTGAGCATCCGCGACCGGCCTTGCCATTTGGACGCAGTTTGCCGGTTTGACGCCACGAAATTGCATCCGGAAACGAAAGTTCCCCGCCTTTTCCGTTTACCCGGGGTTGCGATGTCTGATTCACTCTGAACCGTGGATCTCGCGAACATGCCCCGGCCCCCTCATGGAGTGTTGCTGGTCCGCCACGGTCTCACCCAGTGGAACGCCGACCAGCGGTGGCAGGGTTGGGCCGACATTCCGCTTTCGAAACTGGGGGAAAAACAGGCAGCGTTCGCCGCACGAACTCTGTTGCAGCTGTTCAACGGACTGCTGCAAGACCAATGTGTAGCAGCTGCGGACATCCGGGTCGTGAGCTCGGATCTTCAGCGGGCGTATGCCACCGCCCGAGCCTTTGCCGACGCCCTCGGCGTGACGCGGGTCGAACGAATCGAGACTTTGCGTGAGCGCAATGTAGGCGACTGGTCCGGTCTCACCGCCCGGGAGATTTCGACCCGTTGGCCGGGCCTGCTTGAGCGTTGGCGGGGAGGCGAGCAGGTCCCGCTTCCAGGCGGCGAAGACGAAGCCGCTTTCCGGTCACGAATCCTGGGTGCACTCACCAATGAGGTACGGCGTTCAGCCGACGACGGGCGACCCTCGATCGTGGTCTCACACGGAGGAGCCATCCGAACCATCGAGTCACTGCTGAACATCGAATCACGGCATGTGGCCAATGTCGGCGGACGCTGGTTCTACTGGGGCGGGCGCACGGTTGTTCCCGGAGAACCGGTAGACCTGCTCGACGAGATTCCAGAAGCCGACACCGACCTCACCGATCACACCGACCACACCGATAGCCATGGGCGATCAACAAGCGCTGCCCTTTAGCGAAGTCGCACCGACTCGCAAGCTCGAAGCCGATTCGGGTCTCGCCGAGTCGATCGACGCGCTGGCCGAACCCGATGATTTCGTCGAGGCGCCCGTCGCACCAGACTCAGCACTCGGGATTCGCATCGTCCGGAGCAAGCGTCGCAAGAAGTCGGTCGGGGCCCAGATCGTCAACGGCATTGTGGAAGTCGTCGTGCCGACCTGGATGTCCAAGGTCGACGCTGAGCGGCATGCAGAGCAAATGCGCATCCGCTTCGAACGGAAGCGGGGGAAGAGCCACCTCGACCTTCTGAGCCGGGCGCGCTCACTCGCCCGTACCTACGATTTTCCGCAGCCGGAATCGGTCCGCTGGGTCACGAACCAGAACAACCGATGGGGTTCCTGTACGCCGGTCGACGGGTCTATCCGTCTATCGCATCGTCTTCGAAAAACGCCGCAGTGGGTTCTCGACTACGTCCTTGTCCACGAGTTGTGCCACCTGCGACATCTCGACCACTCGCCAGCCTTCTGGGCCGAGGTGAACCGGTACCCCAAGACCGAGCGGGCCCGGGGATTTCTGATCGGCCTGATCTACGCGGAGAACCCCGAGGAAACGGACTACTGATCGTTGATGCCGGTACGCTGTCACGATCACGTTCAAAACGGTGAATGCGGCGAACTCGTCCGAGAACCCAGAATTCCGTGGGGATGCAGTGATTCGCTAACTCTCGCGATCACCTTCGTGAGAAACCTCGGTTGTTGTAGTCGGCTCGCGCTCGAGGGCAAACAGTGACGGAGTTTCACGGACGAGGTGCGCATCACAGCGAACGAGCACCGGATCTCGACGAAGGCGCGCGGGAGCGATCTGGGTTTGGCAAACCTCACACAATCCGTATGTCCCCGTCTGCAGAGCCTCAATCGCACGGTCGATGCCCACGAACTCGGCTTCACACTGGATCAGGGTGTCGATTGTGAACACGGTGTCGGAGAACTCTTCTTCGGTACGGTCGATCGCGAACTCACCTTGTTGCATGACAGGGAGCGTAGTTCCGGTCCTAAGGGGTTCACGCCACACTTCACGGTAGAATCGGACCGGGTTGGCAGGTTGGGCACCAGTAGACCGTCCGGGGCTGATGTCCGAGTTTGGCACTCTGCACCAACGACCGACACACCCGGCACGGACGACCGGCGCGGCCATACACCCACGGCCTATCGGACGCCCCGGAAAACCGCCCGGCGGTTGACGACGAGAGGTTGGCTCGCATCAACGCAGCGGCGCACTGGATGAGCTTGCGGAAGTTCGGTTCACTGAGGATCCGCACCGCCGCGAACGGGCTGATGTGTTGTCGGAACAACGATTCACAGCGGTAGATGTTTCCGATTCCGGCGACGACATGCTGGTCGAGGAGGGTCACACCGATCGCGGTCGACGGGAGGATGGCACCGGATCGTTTCACGATCTCGTCGACATCGAGGGGATCGGCCAGGATGTCCGGCCCATACCCGCCGAGGTAGTGCTGAGCGGCCGACCGACGTCTGTTCAGCAGCTCAACCACCGGCGCGTTGAAACAAACGGCCAGCCGGTCACCGGCCGTCAACGAGGCCACCACCTGACGGGCCGGTCGGTGCCACCGGTCGCCCGAACCGTACACATGCCACGACCCCGTCATCATCATGTGGGTTCGAAGAACGAGTTGGTCGTTGGCCTCGCGATCCCCTGGGCCGGCCGGACTGTGAAACTCCATGAACAGATGCTTGCCGTGCGTCGTGACGTCGACGAGGGCAAGGCCCACCAGCCGCTCAATCCCGAGGCGTGGGTCTCTCGCTGTCACGCCGGTGATGATCCGGCCGTTCAGCCAGTTCCGCAGCGAGGTCGCCGTCCGAAATATGGTGTCGCCTTCTGGCACACTTCCACAGTGACATGACTTTGCCGAAGCCGTTTCTCGCGGGTCATGTCGATTTTGTCGGGACCCGAAGGGCCGTCATCAACATCAAGCGGCGAGACTTCGGCATCATCGAGAATCCGGTGTTCGTCGCCGATCCGGCTCCCGCCACCTTCAGCGGCCCCGGTGGCCAGCGGACCGTCGCCGGCGCTGGACCGTGGTTTGGCCCACGGAGTCGACAGCCTGACATGATGCGGAGATGACCGTGACTCCAACCAACGGCTCCGACCACCCAACTCCGTCCGTCGACCGCGTAAAGGCGGGTGCCTTCGTCGAACAGTTGAAGGCGTCGTATCAATCGACCATGCTCACCATGATGATCGACCTCGGTCACCGCAGCGGTGCGTTGGCTGCAATGCGCGGAGCGGGGCCGATCAATGCTGTCGCGCTTGCAGCGAGCAGCGGGCAGTCGGTCCGCCATCTGCAGGAATGGCTTAGTGCCATGGCAGTAGCCGGAGTCGTCGACTTCGACGCCGATTCCCAGACGTTCACGCTGCCCGAGGAACATGCCATGTGGCTGACGGGAGCGGTCGCCACAAACCTCGCTCCCATGGCGGGAATGCTCATGGGTCTCGCACAACGCACCGACGACGTTGTTGCGGCATTCGATCAGGGCACCGGCGTACCCTACGAGCGGTACCGTCCACACTTCACCCACGCGATGGATGAGATCGGGCGCGCCAAGTACGACGAAATGCTCGTGTCGATGTACCTGCCCAAGTCTTCCGGACTACCTGAGCGGCTACGGTCGGGCATCGATGTGGCCGACTTCGGCTGCGGTACGGGTCATTGCCTGAACCTCATGGCCGAAGCGTTTCCGGAATCGCGTTTCACCGGTTACGACATCTCCGTCGACGCGCTGCACCTCGCCGAGTTCGAAGCGAAGACCATGGGGCTCAGCAACGTTTCGTTCGTGACCGCCGACGTTGCCACGCTGGCCAACGATCCGCGCTTCGACGTCGCGTTCGCGTTCGACGCCATCCACGACCAGGCTGACCCGGCCGGCGTGCTGAGCATCATCCGCTCATCTCTGCGCCCAGGTGGCGAACTGTTCATGGTCGACATCAAAGCGTCGTCGTATCTGGCCGACAACCTCAAGGACCCGATGAATCTCATGCTCTACGGCATCAGCGTCATGCACTGCATGGAAGTTTCGTTGGCGGTTGGCGGCGCGGGCCTGGGAACGGCATGGGGTACCCAGTTGGCCACCTCGATGTTGCACGATGCCGGCTTCGACGAAGTCACCGTCCACGACATAGAGCGGGACCCCTCGAACTGCATCTACGTGTGCCGCTAGCGCACTGAAGCGGAAGGACCGGGGGGTTCTATGAAATCGGTGCGCCAGTTCCCGGGAGCGCCGCAAGGCCCGACAGAAGCGTAATCCGCTCGTCGGCACTGAGTCCCTCCCATGGTGTTGCCGCCAGTTCGTTGGTCCGCCGCTCGATTGCTGTGCGCGCCTCGCTGGGCGCCATGACCCGAATCTCCGGAGCGGTCAGCCCCGCTTCCTTCCATGCGGTGGCGTGCGCGTCGGCGCGGTGCATACGCAGAACCACTGACGCGTCCCAGATCTTGGCGGCATCCGACGCGTCGTCAGGGAGCCAGGCGCGTCCCATCAACCGGGCCAGTGGTGAAAGTGGATCGGCGATTGCCGCGGTACGGGCGCGCATGATAAGCGCACAGATTTCTGGCAGCAGTGACTGGCGCGGCTCAAACAACGACGCCACCGACTCCGTCTGCAGTTCGACGAGAGAGCGGGTAACAGCGGCGGCCGCTTCAGTCGGTCGGATCTGCCCGTCGGAGAGTTCCACGGCACCCCGCTCGGCCATACCGGCGAGGAAATCAGCACTTGGCCCGAAGTGCTGGTACCGCGTCAACTCGTCGTATTCGGACCGCGACATTCCGCCGCCCGCCAACAGACCCGCGAACAGTGCAAGCGCGGCAGGGTGGAAACGGTTCTCCCCACGTAGTGCTTGCAACCGGGCCTTGTCAACCGCTGGATGCACCGAGATTGCGATGCGGTCGATGACCGGCCCAACGAGCGACGAATAGGACTCGGAGTTATCGAGGAGGGACACGACACATGTCTAGTGCACTGAAGCGGAAGTGGTTTGAATGTCGAGGGAGAAGACGACCCGGTTCACAGACGGGTTCCGGCGCTTACGACGTTCAAAGTACCTGTGCGAAGGTGCACCGGCTCCAATGGCTGCGGCTTCTCAGACCTGAGCGTTGGAACCGCTCGGACGAGCGCTCTGGCGAATGAGCCGTTCGGCGAGGGTCGCTGCGAGGTTTCGCATCAGCGTCGACGCGACACTTGGCGACGTCAACATGACCCGATCGAGCGTCCGATCCGAGAGGGCCAGGACCCGCACGTTGGTCGCCGCAACCAGATCCGCCGTGCGAGCGCGTCCGAGCAGGAATGCGAACTCGCCGGTTAGCTCCCCAGGACCCACGATGGACACGAGTTGCCCATCCCGATGGACCTCGACGACACCATCGAGAACTGCGTACAGCGTCTTGGACGCATGGTCGGAACGGGCGAGTGCGTCGCCCGCCGCGCATTCGATCACCAGCGCCTTCGCCAGCAAGCTCTTGACTTCCTCGTCACTGAGACCCTCGAACAGCGTGTGCCTGCCATCTGCAGCGCGACGGTACTCCGTGAGTGCCTGATCTTCGTCGACGTCGGCACCGACCGATTGAGCACCACCGTCACTGATGAGCGCAAGAACGTCGTCCGGGCAACTCGGATACTCGTCGGGAAGAAGCGAGCACAAATAGGACCCGATCCGGTCGAGATAGGCACGATCACTGACCACTAATATGAGTGGAATGAGCACGCCGCTGGTGGCGTGTCCGACGACGGATTTGTAGCTTCGAAATCCGATCGATCGATAGAACGACATCAGATGCGGTTCGCAATCGCAGAACGCGAGATGGATCCTTTTGGCGATTCCGAAACGGGCAACTTCAAGGAGCAGCAGACCAGTGCAAGCGCCGCCTCGCTCCTCCGGGGCGACGATGAAGCGGCTCAGCAGTGCCATCTGCTCGGTCCCAAGCGACCGTTCGAACGGCGCAACTCCGAACAGATCCCTGTTAGCGGCGGAGACCGGGCCGTCGGCGAACCAGTTCACTCGGAGCGTCCCGAGCACGGTACCGGCCCGTTCGACGTAGAACAGCCTGGCCACAGCGTCGTCGGCGTCGCGCAGCGTTTTGCGTTCGTGGTCACACAACTCGGGGAGTAGTCGCTGCTGTTCCCAGTATCCCTCGTAGCGGAACCGAAAGATCCGCTCGCGTTCCTCGTCGGTCGTTGCCTCGCGTACCTGCATGCGAGCTTTCACGGTGTCTCCTTCGGGTCCCGCCACTCCGGTTTGCGCAGCCATTGCATGCCCGTCCGGGCGCAGAACGTGTGGAACGGAAGCTCACCGGCGTCGGGCCCGGTCGTGACGCTCTGACGCTGTTGCGCGATCAACGTGGATCCGTCCCAGAGCACGTACCCGGTCCGACGTCGCCATTCTGGTGATCCCCAGTCCTCTAGCGCGGCCAGCGTGCGAGCACCGAACCGCTCAGAAGGTGCAGATACGAAACCATCGCCAACCGATTCGAACCTGTCGCCGGTGTTGTGATCGGCGCGGCCGTTCAGGCCAATCCAGAGTTCGTCATCGCGTACTTCTGCGCTGATGTCGTCGCGCCGGTGAAGTACGACGCGGCCGGAGTCGTCCCGTTCTCGGCCGATGAGAGAACCGGCCTCTACTTCCGCAACGCCATAGAGGTGGACGAAGTGCGCGGTCGCGCCGCGTGTCGCGAGTTCAGCGGTGATCCAGTGCTCGAGCGATGCCGGGAAGGGATAGCCGCCCGCCGCGAAGACGACGGTGCTCGGCCAGGCAAATCCATGGTCAAGATGCTCGGCGACGAGATGACCCGCAAAGCAGGGCTGGGTGACGATGATGGCCGGCATCTCTCGATCCGCTGCGAGGCGCAGTGTGCGCATACCGACTCGCTCGCTCAGGTACGTGTCAACGCACACGGCGAAGGAGAAGTCGGCCACGGTAGCCGGGTAGGCCTGAATTACCATCGGAGTCGAGGCGAAAATTTGGCCAACCAACTCCGGCCACAGGCGGCCAATCGTCGCCAACAGTGCCGTGGAACGTACCTCCCCCTGGCGCTCGACGATGCGAAACCCATCGCCGGTCAGGCGCGTGGTCCCGGCCGAATACGAGACCACGTCGCCGGGACGCAATTCCGTCGTGTCCATTTAGTCCTAATTCCATCTCTGAAGTCGTGCACGCGAACGTAATCGATGACCAGCCATTCGTCC
>JANMZO010000027.1:0-2270 GCA_031383405.1 Acidimicrobiia bacterium
GTTCCTGATGAGATTGGCGACAACACGCTCCATGAGCGCCTGGTCCGTCGCAACCTCGACCAAGTTGTCGGGCAGGTCAAGGTCAACACCAAGCGATTGGACACCGATGCTGTGCAGAGCGGCCGGGACCACTTCTTCAAGTGCCACCGGCCGGATCCAGGGCCGCAACACGCCCGCCTGCAGCCGACTCAAATCGAGCAGGTTCGTCACGATGCTGCTGAGGCGGTCGGTTTCGTCCTCGATCGTCTCCAGGAACTCGTCGCGAACGTCTGCGGGCCACTGCACGTCCGGGTCGCGGAGGCTCGACACCGAAGCTTTGATGCTCGCCAGGGGTGTCCGCAGATCGTGGCTGACGGCCTGCAGAATCGCGGTTCGCAGAGCATCGGCCTGGTCGAGCAATTCGGCGCGTGCAGCGGTCTTCGCCAGTCGGGTCTGCAGGAGGGCTTTGGACAACTGCTGGGTGAAGGCCCGCAGAACCCGGTGGTCATCGCTCGTAAGGTCGCGGCCCTGCAACGCCAGAACGACACCCTCGTCGATATCGGTGTGAAATGTCGCCCGACGAAGGTCTTGAATCGGTTCGCCCCCCGACGATGCTTCGACCGTGAAGTCTCCGGAACCGGGTGTCGAGCGCAGCACCGAGACATTTTCCAGTCCGAAGCTGATCCGAAGATGTTCCGCTATGGACTGCAACGGGTCGGGTCCTCCCGATCCGGCGAGCGTCGCGAAGACCTCAGCCTCCTGCCGCGCATTCTCGGCCTCCCGCGCTCGGCGTGCCGCTACAGCGACGAAGTTCGAAACGATGACCGCCACGGCGACGAACACCGCGAGCGAGATCACATCCTGGCGATCATGGATACGCCACGTGTGCAACGGTTTCAGGAGAAACCAATTCGTCAGGAGCGGGGCGACGAGCGCAGCGGCCACCGCCGGTTTGTGGCCTCCAACGGCGGCCACGGTGACCACCGCGAGGAGGTACAACGCCAACGCGGTTGATGAGTGTACGCCGGTGCGGTTTCGCACAAACACGAAGCTGAGCATCGACAACGAAACCGCGCCGACCGCGAATCCGAGTAGCTCACGGCGAAACGACAGACCCGCCGGTCGGTTCCGGCGGGAACTCAGGCCGGTCAGGAACATTGACATCGTTCCATTGTGCCCGATCAATTTGTGCCGAATTAACGCTCGCCGGGCGCATCTTGACGCTTCGATCGCGGGTTCCGGGCCAGGTGAGCCGCTCGGTGCCGGAGGGGTCAACCTAGCTTGACCCCTCCGGGGTTCACGGCCGCTTCGTAAAGTCCCCGACCGTCTGTGCCGACAAATTGTGGGTGGATCGGGTGGAGTTGGATCGAAAGGCTTTCAAGGCGCTCGGTAAAACGCGGGCACGATTCTCGATGCTGATCGACCGGGACCGGGCGATCGCGTGGGTGTCAGAAAGTATCGGCAGCTTCCTCGGGTTCGACTCCAAAACGCTTCCCGGCCGCTCCGTGACGGACCTCATCCACCCTGACGACCGGGGCCTGTTCTGCGAGATCCACCAGTTCGAACTTCTGGCCTGCGACCATCCAGCCAATGACACCGTCGCCCACAATGTGCACGACCTCCGGTTTCTCGCGGCGAACAACAGCTGGGTGGCGCTTGAAGGACGGGTCACAAACTGCTTCAACGACCCCGAGATCGGCATGCTCCTGGTCGATGTACAAGCACTGTCACCGCACCGGTTTGCCGAAGATGCACTGGAGACGAGCCTGAGCGGAGCCCCCCTCAACGAAGTTCTCGGGGTCATACTCCGGCGGTTGACCGCGGGAAGGCCCGACGAGTTGGCCGCCGCCATCGTCGGTCCTTCCAACCAACTGCTCGCTGCTTCCGGGAACCTTCCTCCCGTACCCGACGACGGGGTTCCCTTCGATTTGTGGCCGGTCTACGACCCTTCCGCGCGGCTGGCATGGTCCGTCCCGATCCAACTGCCCGATCAGGCTCAGCCGGCCGGAACACTCCATGTATGGTCGTCTCAGGAGAGTCCGCCTCCGCTCTATCTCGATCTCAGCAAGCGGATCGCCCGCCAAGCCGCTTTGGCGATCGACCGCCACAACGTCAACCGCGAACTCAACGACGCCGCACTTCGCGATGCTCTCACCGGCGCGGACAACCGACGGTCGCTTGAGCGTCGGATGCTCTCGATGTCGGTGCTCGATCAAACGGCACTGGTCGCCTACGTCGACCTCGACGATTTCAAGCAGATCAACGACCACTTCGGTCACGCCATTGGCGAT
>JANMZO010000068.1:0-22613 GCA_031383405.1 Acidimicrobiia bacterium
TTTCCGACCCTTGGCGATCGCTTTCTGGTCACCGATCTGAGAGTCCTACGCCGAGGTTTCGACCTGGCGCAGCCCGGTTATGGAGCCCCGATTGAGACCTGGCTGGCGGCCGACACGCCAACCCACGAATCACAACTCAGCGCGGCGCTCGTCAAGCTTCCATTCGCCACGGTCGAAACCGATCGGCGGCTGGACCGGATCCGCGATCAGCAGCGTGACCCGCTGTCGCGCCTCGCTCTCGCCGTGCTCACC
Organism: Acidimicrobiia bacterium; assembly: GCA_031383405.1. Taxonomy (GTDB): domain Bacteria; phylum Actinomycetota; class Acidimicrobiia; order Acidimicrobiales; family JANYDT01; genus JANMZO01. The sequence continues at coordinate 253 of JANMZO010000068.1, forward strand.
TGGTCGACGCTGCTCGCCCTCGCCATGGTCGCCGGCGCACTGACGCTCAACTCCATGGCCGAGCGCACCGACGACGAATCTTTCCACCGTGCGCTGGCGCTTGAGGGTGCTCCGCCCGCGACCATCCATCGCCTCGTGACGATCCGCTCCGTGTCCCTAGCGTTGGCATCCGTGCCAATCGGGCTCGGGGCCGGTGCCCTCATGACGACGCTCGTATCGTCGGTGATCCGGTTGACCGCTGATGCCGTTGCCCCGAACCCGCCGTTGCGTCTGGCCATTCCCTGGGCCGAACTTGCAGGCGCCACGCTGGTATTCCTGTTCATCGCCTATGTCGCGGCCAGCCTCGGCGCACGGGTGGCACGACGCATCGGACCGGACCGCCTTCTGAGAGAAGCGCCATGATTGAGTTCGACGACGTCTTCGTGCTGTACCGCGGCACCCTCCACGACGTGGTGGCTCTTCGTGGGTTGAACCTTTCGGTTGACCGGGGTGAACGCGTGGTGGTGCACGGACCCAGCGGCTCCGGAAAGTCCACGCTCGTGAAGGTGGCGACCTCACAGGTCACGCCGAGCGCCGGACGTGTAACGATCATGGGCCGCGTCGTCGATTCCGCAAACGTCCGGTCCCCGCACGTCGGGTCCCCGAACGTCCGTTCCACCGGGCCTCGGAACGACCGGGTGGGCGTGGTCACCCAGGGCACTGGCCGCGACCTCATACCCGAGCTTTCGTGCCTCGACAACATAGCGCTGCAGGCGCGTCTCGACGGGGCCAATCGGTCGGCCGCCACCGCCGGAGCACGTGCGGTACTGCAGCGCTTCGACCTGGCGCACCTCGGGCACCGTTATCCGGGCACACTCTCGAATGGCGAAGCGCAACGCATCGGATTGGCGGCCGCGCTTGCGTGCGAGCCGAATGTGATCGTTGCCGATGAGCCAACCGGCGAACTCGACAGCATCTCGGCTGAGAGCGTGTACGACCTGCTGTCGGAACAGATCCGGGCGACCGGCGCAAGCCTGCTCCTCGTCACGCACGACGCCCGTGCCGCCCGAATTGCCGACCGTGTAATCACCATCCGCGACGGTCGGGTAAGCAGCGAACATGCCAACAACGAAGACGTGCTGATCGTCGATCCCCGGGGATGGGTGCGACTACCGCAACATGAACGGGCCGTTGCCGGGATCGGTGATCGCGCCCGGGTCGTCGCGAACCCGGAGGGTTTGGTGCTCCAAGGGGCTCGGACACACGGCCTCCCCGACCATTCGAGCGAAGCCGCACGGGCCCCCGGCGGCCAGGAGTCACCATTTGCTGCTCACCCTCGGGCCCCTGCGGCTATGCAGGAAGGGATTCCGTTCGGCGTTCAGCCTGAAGAAGCACCACAGGAGTTTCTCGTGAAGCTCGACAACGCTGCGGTCTGCCTGGGCGGTACCGTCGTGCTGGACCCGAGTTCCGTCACGATACGAAAAGGCGAGCTCACGGCGATCGTAGGCCGATCCGGTTCCGGCAAGACGACGCTTCTGGCAATTCTTGCGAATCTCCTTGAGCCCACGTCGGGAATCGTCCACCGTCGGCCCGGCTGCACGGTGGCGGTATCGGCATCAGTCGCCGGATTCGCCGAGCGCTTGACCGTCAGACAGAACGTGACCTTAGCTTGTGAAGTTCGCAAGGTCTCCGACGCCGGAGCCGATGCTCTGCTGATCGCACTGGGCGTCGGACATCTCACCGATCGAGCGATGGGCACACTCTCGGGTGGTGAGCGTCAGCGGGTATCAGTGGCCCGTGCGTTGGTGACGGGCGCCGACCTGGTCCTTCTCGATGAACCGACATCACAACTCGATGAAACGTCGGCTGCCTTGGTTTCCTCAGTTCTCGCACAATTGGCTCGCGCCGGGCGCGCCATCGTGTGCACCACCCACGACGCTGAAATCGAGTCGCTGGCGGGGAACGTCGTGATGCTCGGGGCGAGTACCTTCTAAGCGCGCTTAAGAACGCCGCGGGGCCGCTGCCAGGAGCACTTCTTCACCGAATCGGCCGATGGAAACAAGCCGCAGGCTCGGTACCCCGTACTCCGCGGCTGCAGCGAGGTCGACCGTAGCGGTGAAGCCCCAGTCGCCGTCTTCTTCGGGGTCCGACAGGCGCTGATGGACCGTCCATTCGGCGGGGTTCGAGTCGTCCAACGTGAAGAAGGCCGATGACCTCGAGTCGGCGTCGGTGTTCATGGCACGGTGTTCCGACCAGTACGGACCCATCGCGGTGAAGAGATCCACGAGCCCGACCTGCGCGCGTTCCGCCAGCGCCTCGTAGGCGCGCCTCGCAAGCAGTTCGACCCAACCAAATGACGCCGTACGCACTGCGGTACGCCACGCACGAGGCGGACCGGCGACGGTTGGCGAAGCAACTTCGACCCGCTGTACCGGGTCGATACCCGACAGCCGTTCCCACTCCTCGATGAGCGACGCGTCTGTCGCGGTGAGCAGCGACCGCAACCAATCAACGACATCTTCGAGCTGATCGGTGTACGCCGACGATGACAGCGAACGGTCAAGCGTGCGCCACACGTCTGTGAGGTACCGGAGAAGCAGGCCCTCCGAACGTTCGATTTTGTAGCGCTGCACATAACCGGCGAACGTCTCCCCCGACTCCAGCATCTCCCGCACGATGCTCTTCGGTGAAGGGCTGTCGTAGACCCAGGGATGAACCTCCCGATAGGTTGCGATGCATGCAGCCAGAATTTCGGCGAGCGGTTTGGGCCAGGTAATCCCGTCAAGCTGCTCCATGCGTTCCTCGTAGGGAACCCCCTCGGCCTTCAGCCGCCCGATCTCATAGGTGCGAGCCGCTTTCTCCTGAGCGATCAGCAGGGCCTTCGGGTCTTCTGTAATGGACTCGATCACGCTCACCACATCGAGCACGTACAACGGATCGTCGACGTCGAAGGAATCGATGACCTCGATCGCGAACGGTCCGAGCGGCGACGTGAAGCTCACGGACAACCGTTCATCGGAACCGTCAATGACCGATCCGATGTCGACGCCCAGACATGTTCCATCCTCAGCGCGCTTACGGCTTGCGACCCCGGCGCGCTCCAGTGACTTGTAGACGGCAATCGCCCGTTTGACGTGCTCGCGTTTTCGCGCCGGCGTGTCGTGGTTGGTTCGAAGCAGGTCCTTAAGGGCCACCGCCCCATCGAAGCGGGTGAGGACCATCGCCACCAGGTTCGGCGTCACGCGGAACCGGGAGGTCAACGATTCCGGAACCGAGGCAACCAACCGGTTGAAGGTCTGCTCGTCGTAGTGGACGAAGCCTTTCGGCGGGGCCGCCCGGTGGACCTTGCGACGCGCCTTCGGGTCATCGCCCGCCCGGGCCAGCGCGCGCTCATTGTCGATGATGTGCTCCGGGGCCTGAGCCCAAACATGGCCGTCGGGATCAAATCCGGGCCTACCGGCGCGCCCGGCGAGTTGGTGAAACTCGCGAGCGCGAAGAACGCGCACTCGACTGCCGTCGAACTTCGTAAGTGCGCTCAGCAAAACGGTGCGGATCGGGATGTTGATGCCGACGCCCAGCGTGTCGGTTCCGCAGATTACGGGAAGCAGTCCTTCACCGGCCAGTTTCTCCACGAGACGCCGATATCTCGGCAACATCCCGGCATGATGGACACCCACGCCGTTGCGGAGGTACCGGCCGAGCGTTTGGCCGAAACCGGTGTTGAGCCGAATACCCTTCATCGCTTCGGCGATCGCTTCGCGCTGTGCCCGGGTTGTGATGGGAAGACTTACCAGGGACTGGGCCTGGTCGATGGCCATGGCCTGCGACGAATGCACGATGTACACCGGCGACAAACCCTTTTCAACAGCCTCGGTCACCGACTCGGCGACGGGCGTAATCCGCCACTGATGAAACAACGGGGTTGGCCGGGTGACTGCGGTGACAAGCTGCACGTCGCGACCGGAACGCCGCTCCAGGTCTTCGGAGATGGCCGTGACATCGCCCAAGGTCGCTGACGCAAGAAGAAATTGGCATCGGTGCATCGTGAGCAGCGGTACCTGCCATGCCCAGCCTCGGTCGTGTTCGGCGTAGTAGTGGAACTCGTCGAGGCAGGCGAACCCGTACGGGGTGTCCTCCCCCATTCCGAGCGCCTGGTTGGCGAGCACCTCCGACGTACAGACCAAAACTGGAGCGTCTCGGTTTATCGATGCATCACCGATGGCCAGCCCGACTTCCGACGGGCCGAGGAGGTCGGCCAACTCGAAGAACTTCTCACCCACAAGGGCCTTGATCGGTGCTGTCCATACCGCCCGCTCCCCACGGTTGCGGGCGAAGACGATTCCCATCAAAGCAACGAGGCTCTTGCCGGAACCGGTGGGCGTCGCCAAGACGACATGGCTGTCCGAAGCCAACGCGAGTCCAGCTTCCTCCTGGTGCGGATACATGGGACGGCCACCGCTCGCCGCCCAGGCAGCAAATGCCTCGAGGACGTCGGCCGGATCGGAACCGGGCGGGGGAAGGACGTCTCGAAGAAGCACGACCTACACTGACATATCGTGATGCTGACGACGGAATCAGTCTCCGGTCCGGCCGACCCCCGGCTCGACCCGTTTCGTAACATCAAGGGCCAGTCGCGACGTACGGACGGGACGTTCGTCGCCGAGAGTGAGCTGGTGCTCGAGCGACTCTTCGCATCGCGTATCGCGGTCCGGTCGATCCTGCTGACGCCGGCCCGAGCCGAGCGACTCACTCCTTCTCTCACCCGGTTCTGCGTCGCCGCCAACGGAGAGCAGGCGATCGCCGTGTTCGTCGCCGAGCAGTCAGTCATCGACACGGTGGTCGGATATCCACTTCACCGCGGCGTGATCGCCGTCGCCGACCGCCCCGCCGAACGCTCCGTCTCCGACGTGTTGACCGCCGCCCGAACCGTGGTGGTGCTCGAGGAGGTGATGGACCCCGACAACGTCGGATCGGTCTTCCGTCATGCCGCCGGGTTCGGCGTCGACGCCGTGCTGCTGTCCGGGCCGACGGGAGATCCGCTGTACCGGAAGACCATACGGACCTCGATGGGTTGGACCCTTCAGATTCCCTATGCGCGCATAGGGGTAGGCGCGGCAGTCCCGCAGCTGCTTTCTCACGCCGGATTTGTCACGCTCGCTCTTACACCATCACGCTCAGCCGATCTGCTCTCGACAGTACTACGTACACATAGTTCATCGGACAAGATCGCGTTTCTCGTCGGGTCCGAAGGACCCGGACTGAAGGCTTCGACGCTGGCCGACGCCGACCACCGCGTTCGCATTCCTTTAGCCGACGGAGTCGATTCGCTGAACGTGGCCACCGCCGCCGCTGTCGCTCTGTACGCGCTTGTAGACGCCCAAACCGACCGGCCGTAGCGAGTCCTGTGGATGGGCAGGGCCGAGTCAAGCCGAGTCAGGCCGGCTCGTGCCGGGTCGGGAAACGAACGGACGGATTGCCATTCACCAGGTGTTTCCGGCCGATGTCCCTCCATCGACCACGAGCGTGGCCCCCGTGATCCAGCGGGCCGCGTCGGACGCGAGAAACAGGCACGCGTCGGCGACATCTTCGGGTTCACCCAGGCGCTCCAGCGCAGCAGCCGCCAACCACCGTTCAACCCCGCTGGGCCACTCCGTTGATAGGCCGTCCCGGTTTATGAGCCCAGGTGCCACCGCGTTGACACGGATACCGTGAGGACCCAACTCGATTGCCGTAGCGCGTGTGTGATGGAGGACAGCTGCTTTTGCCGCCGAATAGTGGCTTTTCCCGACGGCCGCGACCAGCCCCTCGATGGAAGCGATGTTGATGACCGTCCCATTCACGATCGTTCCGCCTGACCGAAGCGCGATGAACTGCCGGGCCGCGGCACGGGTTCCGCGCATCACGAAGCCCAACGAACCGTCGACTACCGACATTTCGTCGGCCGCCGACAGGCCAAGAAAGTCTCCGACCGGTTGGAGGGCTGCGTTGTTGATCCAGACATCCAGTCGCCCGGTTCGGTTCACGACCTCGACCGCGAGCTTTTCGGAGGCGTCGGGCTCAAACAGATCAGCGCGAATACTGATTACGCCCGGAGGATTGTCGATTTCACGCCGATGCACGTGGCGCACCACCGTCGCCCCTGCCTCGGCGAAACGATTGACAATGCCCACCCCCACACCTCCCGCTCCCCCGGTAACGACCACGGTCTTGCCGGCAAAATCCAACAGCGACGCGACGGCCGGCGCACTCACAGGCGCTCCCCTCTGGCCAGATGAACGACCCGCCGGTCAGTGATGATCGCGGTGATCAGGTCGGCCGGAGTGACATCGAAGGCCGGGTTCCAGGCTCCTGAACCGGCCGGAGTGACCCGGTGCCCGTTGAACAGGTGGATTTCGTCGGCGGAACGCTCTTCGATCTGGATGGCATCTCCGCTCGGGGTCGACATGTCGATGCTCGACTCGGGCGCGGCGACCAGGAATGGAATCCCCGCCCGAGCCGCTGCGAGCGCCAACGGGTAACTGCCTACCTTGTTCGCGGTATCGCCGTTCGCAGCAACGCGATCCGCTCCGATGATCACGCAGTCGACCAGACCCAGGCGTATTGCCGAAGCGCCGGCACCGTCGACAAGCACGCGGTGGGGGATCCCCATCGCACCCAGCTCAAAGGCCGTAAGGCGGGCGCCTTGGAGAAGCGGCCGGGTTTCATCGACGAACACCTCCTTCACCTGGCCGCGTTCATGGAGGGCACGCACAACGCCGAGCGCAGTGCCCCACTCAACACACGCCAGGCCCCCGGCGTTGCAGTGGGTATGCATCCGAACCCCGCCCGCTGCGATCGCGCCCGGGCACAGTTCGTTCACAAGCCCGGCACCCCGCTGGCCGAGCCGCTTCTGGGTGATGACGTCATCGTCGAGCAGGGCGGTAGCGGCCTTGATCACCGCCTCACGGCCCAGGTCGATGAACGGCCTCATGGCCTCGATCGCCCAGGTCAGGTTCACGGCGGTGGGCCGGGCGACGGCGAGGCGGTCGGCCTGCTCATGGACCCAGGACACGTCGTGATGGTTCGCATCGGCGATCACCGCGGCGATAGCGACACCCAGGGCTCCGGCCATGCCGATCGCCGGAGCGCCGCGCACGGCGAGTCGTTTGATCGTATCGATCATCGTGTCGACGTCGAAGACGTCGAGCATGACCAGTTCGCCGGGCAGCAGCGTCTGGTCGATCAGCACGGCATGGTCGAGCTGCCAGTCAATCGTTCGGGGAAGCCGCAATACGGTCACCCCCCAATCCTTGCACCCGACACCGGGTGGGTGTGATCGGGTGGGCCCGGAACAGGAAATCCCACCCGGTCGCGAGACTTGCCGTCCCATCTGCCAACATGGCGAGGTGACCATCGAACCGTTTGCACTCGCCGACCAAGCTGCCGCCGAATTGGCCGGGAAAACCGGACGATCCCAACACAATCTGATGATCGTTCTCGGGTCCGGTTGGTCCAATGTGGCCGACGGTCTGAGTGGCAACTCCTCAGCGGTCGACGTGTCAGTCTCCACTCTGCCAGGTTTCCCCATGCCGTCTGCCCTCGGGCACGGCAGTTCCATCCGGTCATTCGAACGGAGCGGCCTTAACGTTCTCGTGTTCCTCGGACGCGTCCACGGCTACGAGGGTCACGAGCCGGCCACGGTCGTTCACGGCGTCCGCACGGCAGCTGCCGCTGGCTGCCAACTGGCAATCATCACGAACGGCGCCGGGTACATGCGGCCCGAATGGTCGGTCGGAACTCCCGTGCTCATCAGCGACCACATCAACTTCACGAGCAAGTCCCCCCTCGCCGGACCGAACCCGCCGGCGCCCCACGGCCCGCGCTTCTGCGATATGAGCGACCTCTACTCAGCCGACCTGCGGGACCTCGTCCGCCGGGTCGACCCGACGCTCCCCGAAGGCGTATACCTCGGCCTCAATGGGCCGCACTTCGAAACTCCGGCCGAGATCCGGGCCTTCATCCGGTGGGGCGCCGATCTCGTCGGAATGTCGACGGTGCTGGAAGCGATCGCAGCCCGTCACGTACGCATGAAGATCCTGGGGATCTCGTTGGCCACGAACCTTGCGGCCGGGCTGAACCCTGTCGCTCTCGATGGCGACGACGTGATCGCCGCCGGCAATGCTGCCGCGCCCCGCTTGATCTCTCTGCTGGGCGGCATCATCGACCGCATCGCCGACGAGCACGTACTCAACTGAGCATGGCCACGATGACCACGACCCCGATCTCACGGATCGGCACAGCCGACCTGGCGATCACCAATGCAACCGTCGTAACCGTCGACGGTGCAAACTCGGTCCTCGACAACGCCACCATCGCCGTAACCGGCGATCGCATCACCTACGTCGGACCGTCGATCGGCGCTCCCGGCGCAGATGAGACGCTCGACGCACGCGGAGCGATCGTGCTCCCCGGCCTCACCAACACCCACGCCCACCTCGCGATGACATTGCTTCGGGGCGTGGCCGACGACCGGAATCTCGACGGCTTCCTCGGTCGCGTTCTTCCGATCGAAGGAGCGCTGGTCGATCCCGACTTCGTGCGCGCCGGAACCGAGATAGCGCTCGGAGAGAGCCTTCTCGGTGGGATCACCTCGACGATCGACATGTACTTCTGCCCCGATACGGTCCGGGCCGTTGCCGACGGTCTGGGCGCAACCGTGCACAACGGGCCGGTGTTCTTCGAGTTCGACGGACCCGACCACAAGCCGTTCGGGCAGCGGATCGACGAGGCCGAAACCTGGCTCGCCGACGCGTTTCGATCCGGTCGCCCCAGGTGGATCTGCCCCCACTCCACCTATCTGCTCAGCGAACCGCAGCTCGTCAGGCTGGCTGAACTGGCCAACCGACACTGGGCCCGGATCCATGTACATGCGGCGGAAACACAGGCCGAACTCATTCAGGTCGCCACCCGTCATGGCGGCCGTACACCAATCCAGGTTCTTGGCGACACCGGACTGCTCACAAACCGAACGGTCCTCGCCCACGCCGTCCATCTCACCGACACCGACATCGCACTGGTCGCTGCTGCGGGCGCGCACATCGCCCACAACCCGGCGTCGAACTTCAAGCTGTCAAGCGGCCTGGCTCCGATCGAGCGCTACCTCGACGCAGGGATAAACGTGGCCCTCGGCACCGACGGCGCGGCCTCGGCGAACGATCTCGATCTGTGGATGGCCATGCGGCTGGCTTCATATGCGCGCAAAGCATCGACCGGTGACCCGACCGCCGTAAGTGCCGCACAGACCGTCGCGATGGCGACCCGCAACGGTGCTCTCGCAGCCGGCACGGCCGATCAGAACGGTTCGCTCGAAGTGGGCAAGCTGGCCGACCTTGTTGTGCTCCAGCATGATTCGCTGTCTCTGTCGCCATCGTTCGATCCGCTTTCCACCTTGGCCTACGCGGCCACCCGCCGAGAAGTGGCGCACGTTGTCCACCGGGGCCGGGTGGTCGTCCGCGATGGAACCCTGGTCAACGCGGTTCCCGCGGAAATCCTCGAACGGGCCGCGGCCCAGGTCGCGCGAGTCAGGGCCATGTTGTGAGCCGGACCGTAACGATCGACGGAGAACGCAAATGACCACTGTCGGCACGGCCCGCAAACAGGTACACGAGGCCTGCCTCCGAATGGTGACGGATGGCCTGGTCGTGGCTTCGTCCGGAAACATAAGTGTACGTACTACCATCGGGTCCTTCGTCGTGACGGCTGGTGGTGTCCCCTACGGACAACTGCGGCCGAGCGACCACCCGGTCGTGTCGATATCCGATGGATCGTTCACCGGTCCCCGGACGCCGACGAGCGAGCTTGCACTGCATCTCGCCATCTACCGGTCCATGCCCGAGGTATCGGCGGTCGTGCATACGCACTCGCGCTATGCGGCCGCCTTTGCCGTGGCCCGGGTGGACCTTCCGTTCATCTGCAACGAGAACATTTCCATGCACGCGGAAAAAGTGCTTGTCACCGACTACGAAGCTCCGGGCACCCACGACATCGGGCAGGCCACCCTCCGAACGTTTGCCCGTCAGCCGGGGAGTCGGGCGGTGCTGCTCGCCAATCATGGCGTCGTGGCCATCGCCGACGACCTCGACGTCGCCTACAACGTGGCCGCTCAGGTCGAGTGGGTCGCCAGCGTCCTCCACCTTGCGTCCACGATCCCGAGAGATCTGGGTTCGGCGACAGTTCTCTCCCCGGATGTGCAGGACCTCATCGGCCGCAACTACTCGGTCATCATCGCCCGCGAGACGCTCCCCTCGAAACGCAAACGGGCGACGAAGGAAAACCCGTGAACCCGGAAGCCGCCGCCCTCATCCATCAACTCCGCCTCGAGCCACTCGAGGCCGAAGGTGGCTATTTCCGCCAGACGTGGCGTTCACCCTCGGTTCTCCCCAACGGGAAACCGACCGGGACATGCATTCTTGCCCTGCAGACCGACGATCCCGACTCGTTCTCGGCCATGCACCGACTGCCTACAGATGAAGTCTGGCATTTCTACCTCGGGGATCCTTTCGGTCTGTTGCTCCTGCACCTCGACGGCTCGGTGGCCGAGCCCGTTCTCGGACGCGACCTGGCCAGGGGACAACACGTGCAACTCGTGGTCCCCGCCGGAACCTGGATGGGTGGACGGGTCGAGCCGGGGGGCACCCACTCATTGTTCGGATGCACCATGTCACCCGGATTCGGCGAGGCCGACTACGAGGGCGGCCTGGCTGAAACGCTGGTCCGCCGATGGCCACACTACAACGCGCGCATACGATCTCTGGTCCGGGCCGGCGGTCCGGTTCACATGACCCCGAACGTCTGACACGGGTCGTCGACACGCCCAACCCATCCAACGCGGACAGAACGTAAAGCAGTGGGCCGGTAAGGTGCCGGTGTGAAGGTTCGCTGCTTCGTTGTTGAGCCATTCGAGGGTGATTCGCGCGGGAAAATGGCCTACGACGCCCGAACCCTCGGGATCACATCCGTGACCCGCATCGACACGGCCGACCTGTGGTTCTTCGCCCCGGCGGACTCCGACCTCGCGGGTCCGGGCGGCGACGGGTTCGACCCGGCGACCGTGATTGATCCTGCCATTCAGTTCGGTCACCTTGCGGGGGAGCCCCTCCCCGAGCGACTCGCCGACGGTCGATGGATCGTGGAAACGGCGAAGATCCCCGGGGTCACCGACCCGACCGCGGACGCGTTGGAGCATGTTGCCCGCAGTCGGGGTCACCGCATCCGGGCGGCATCGGGAAAGCGATTCACGATCTCCGGCCCGACCGAACGGTCCGACGTAGAGCGCCTGGTGAAGCGTCTCCTCGCCAACACCGTGGTCGAGCGCTTCGCGTTTGGCAGTATCGATGCACCGTTCCCCGACATTTCCGGTGAGAACACGATGGTTGAAACGATCACGATTCGGGGACTCACCCACGACGCGCTCACGTCGTTATCGGCTGAGCGCGGACTGGCGCTTGACCTCGACCAGATGCTCACGGTACAGGCGTGGTTCACCACCGAGCGACGCGAACCCACCGATGCCGAGTTGGAGACGATCGCCCAGACCTGGAGCGAGCACTGTGCCCACACCACGTTCCTCGCCGACATCACATTCATCGACGGACGAAGTGTCCAACCGCTCATGCGCCAGCTTCGCGACTGCACCGAACAGATCGCCGCTCCATGGGTCAGATCGGCGTTTGTGGGTAACGCAGGCATTGTCGCCTTCGATGACCTCATCGACATCGCGGTCAAGGCCGAGACCCACAACCATCCGTCGGCGATCGAGCCCTTCGGCGGCGCCAACACCGGAGTCGGTGGTGTGATTCGAGACATTCTCGGCGTCTCGGCCCGACCCATCGCGATTACCGACGTGTTGTGCTTCGGCATGACCGACGTCGACGCAAACAGTCTGCCTGAAGGTGTTCTGCATCCTCAGCGGATTCGTGACGGAGTGATCGACGGCGTCGCCGACTACGGCAACAAGATCGGCCTTCCCACTGTTGCTGGAGCGATCATCCACGACCCCGGCTTCACCGCCAACCCGTTGGTGTTCGCGGGGTGCGTAGGTGTCCGCGCCGTCGGGCGAGACACCGTCGGCGCATCGCCGGGCGACCGGATCGTGGGTCTCGGCGGACGGACGGGTCGCGACGGCATCCGCGGCGCGACATTCTCGTCGATGGAGATGGACGCCACAACCGGCGACGTAGCAGGCGCGAGTGTTCAGATCGGCGATCCGGTTACCGAACGACTGCTCATTGACCTCATTGACGACGCCTTTGCCGCCGATCTCTACACGGCGATCACCGACTGCGGGGCCGGAGGGTTTTCATCGGCGATCGGTGAAATGGCCGAAGAATTGGGTGCGGAAGTCAACCTTGATTCTGCGCCGCGAAAATATGCAGGCTTAGCACCTTGGGAAGTGTGGCTCTCGGAAGCACAGGAGCGAATGGTGATGGCGGTCGCTCCCGACAAGCTCGCCGCCTTGGCCGAGCTGTGCGATAGGCACCAGGTCGAGTGGAACGATCTCGGCGCGTTCCGTTCCGACGGTCGCCTTGTCGTCCGTGCAGTTGGTACCTGCGTCGTCGATCTTCCCGCCGCGTTCCTCCACAACGGGCGACCACAACGTCACCTCTCAGCCGAGGCTTCAGGGGTCCCCGCTCCTACGTCGGGAGCGCGCCCGGCCGTCGATTTCACCGATGCACTCCTCCGTCTCCTGGCCGATCCGTCGCTACGTTCGAACGAAGACGTGGTGCGAGGTTACGACCACGAGATCGGGGGTCGCACGGTCGGGCGACCTTACGCGGGCGCTCTCGACGACGGGCCGTCGGATGCATCCGTCGTTGTTCCGGTCGGTTCGGCTGGGGTTGCCGGTCTGGCCATCGGCATCGGAGTCAACGTCTGTCTCGGGGGATTCGACGCGAAGCTCATGGCTGAGGCCGTCATCGACGAGGCGATCCGCAACGTCGTCGCCACCGGAGCCGACCCCGACCGCGTTTGCCTGCTCGACAACTTCTCGTGGGGCAACCCGCGCCGTCCGTCGACACTCGGCCAGCTCGTCGATGCCGTCGAGGGGTGTTGCGACGCGGCGCATCGCCACCGGTCGCCGTTCGTCTCGGGAAAGGACTCGCTCAACAACGAGTACCTCGGAAGCGACGGTCAGCGACACTCGGTCCCGCCAACGCTGGTGATCACGGCATTTGGCGTGATCCCTGACGCAGGGCTCCGGCTCACGAGCGACCTCAAGACGCCCGGCAACATGATCATCCTCATCGGCGGAACCCGCAATGAGTTGCGGGGCTCGCGCCTCGACCGCGTTCTCGGAATTGACCCCATTGGCGAGTTGCCGACAGTCGACCTCACTGCGCCCGCCCGCTACCGGACCTTCCACGCCGCAGCAGCCGCCGGATTATTTGTAAGCGCGCATGATTGTTCCGACGGTGGTCTGGCGGTGACTCTCGCCGAGATGGCCATCGCCGGACGCCTGGGGATCGACTGTGATTTCGCCGAAGTGCACGACGATCTCACGGTCGCCTGGTTCAGCGAGTCCCTATCCCGAATCGTCGTCGAGGTCGAGCCTGCGCACGTGGCCGAGGTTCGCGAACGCTTCGGTGATCAGGCTACCTTCGTCGGAACGGTGTCGGCACAACCCGGGGCACTCGGTCTCAGTCTCGACGCCCTCGTACAGGCGTGGAGAGGTCACGTATGACCGCGCCCCACGCCCTGGTCCTGACCGCACCCGGCACGAATCGCGACCGCGACGTGGCCGAAGCACTCGAACAGGCCGGTGCCACCGCGACCCGAGTCGCGCTACACCAGCTGAAGGATCCGGTTGCCCAACTCCGGTCGGCCCAACTCGTTGTGCTTGCAGGCGGCTTTTCCCACGGCGATGCCCTCGGAGCGGGCGCGGTCTGGGCCAGCGACGTGAGCGCCTACCTTGTGGACGAGCTCCGTTCATTCGTTGCCGACGGTAAAGCGGTGATCGGTATCTGCAACGGTTTCCAGACACTCGTTCGCACCGGGCTTCTACCGGGATCACTGGCTCACAACGCCCCGGGGCCGTTCGTGTGCAAGTGGGTGACCATCGAACCGACCGAGGTCCGCTGTATCTGGACCGAAGGACTCCACCACAAGGTCCACTGCCCCGTGGCCCACGGTGAAGGCCGCTACATCGCCGATGAGGCCACGATTCTGCGCCATGGAGCGCTCCGCTATGCCGACGAGACCAACCCCAACGGGTCACTTGGCGACGTCGCGGGAGCCACCGACACCACCGGCCGGATCCTCGGTTTGATGCCGCATCCGGAGAACCACATATTCCCGTCCCAGCATCCCCGCCACCACCGGACCTCCAGATACACGACCCCCGTTCAACAGTCCCTGCACCTTGGCCTGGCGTTGTTTGCCGCGGGAGTTCGTCATGCCAGACGAATCTGATATGCGCGCATACTCAGACGCGGCAGGTTCACGTTCCTCCGATTCGGAGACCCTCGCGGATCTGGAGTTAGAGCTCCCCGACCGACGAGCCGGAAAGGTACGGATCTCTTGGCAGTTGCCCGATGCGCGGCGCCTCTTTGTGACGACCGACCGTCTCTCGGCATTCGACCGAGTCGTCGCCGTCGTGCCCTGGAAGGGCCAGATTCTGAACGAGCTCGCAGCGTGGTGGTTCGAGCGAACCGCTGACATTGTGCCCAACCACGTGCTCAGCCTGCCCGACCCGAACGCCTTGATTGCGGTCAACGCGATACCGCTTCCCGTGGAGGTTGTCGTGCGGGGCGTCATCACGGGCGTTACCGATACCTCGCTGTGGCGGCGATACGACGACGGGGCGCGGGTCATCTACGGGTACCGTCTGCCCGACGGTCTCCGCAAGAACGAGATCCTTCCAGCTGCGCTCATCACTCCGACCACCAAGGCCGAGGCCGGTGGCCACGACGAGCCCCTGTCAGTCACCGACGTCGTTACCCGAGGGCTCATCGAGCCGACCCTCTGGTCACAGGTATGCGACGCAGCTCTGGCCGTGTTCGCCCGGGGTCAGAGACTCGCGGCCAACGCCGGTCTCATCCTTGCCGACACGAAGTACGAGTTCGGGCTCTCTCCCGAGGGACAGCTACTTCTGATCGACGAGGTTCACACACCCGATTCGTCCCGCTTCTGGGAGACCGCGTCATACGAAGCCAGGATGTCATCGGGAGAGGAGCCGGAAAGCCTCGACAAGGAACTCGTGCGTCAGGCGCTCCAACAGGCCGGGTACGCAGGAGACGCAGCGTTGCCCGACCTTGATCCAGCAGTGTGGGTGCAGACGTCCGTTCGGTACCGTCAGGCGTTCGAGCGCATCACCGGCTCGGCTTTCCGCCCCGGAGGCACTCCGATCGCCGACCGCATCACGTCCAACCTTCGAACGGCAGGAGTGCTGTAGTGCCGGCGCCCGTAAGCAAGTCAGTCCCTGTGCCGCTCCGGCGGGGCAACCGTTCACCGGCAGGTGCCGCTCCGACCGGCTTCGTCGATGCGAACGAATTTTCGTTCGTCCCCGACAGCCCCAAAGACGAGTGCGGTGTGTTGGCCGCGTCGCTCCCGCTCACGGCAGCACTCGATGAAGCGGCGCGCATCGCGTTCTTCGGGCTCCATGCGCTCCAGCACCGCGGTCAGGAAGGGGCCGGGATGGCCGTGTCCGACGGCTTGTCAGCCCGCGCTCACAAGGAGATGGGCCTTGTCGGCACCGTGTTCACACCCGAACGTCTCGCCGCTCTGCCCGGACACCACGTGATCGGACATACGCGATACTCCACCACCGGTTCGGCCACCGCGCGAAACGCCCAACCCTTCCTGGTGGAAACCCAGCACGGTCCGTTGGGCGTGGCCCACAACGGCAATCTGGTGAACGCCGCTGAACTCCGCCGCGAACTCCTGAGTCGTGGCTTTCCGCTCGTCGCGAGCTCCGACACCGAGGTCATGACGATGATGCTTGCGGCCGCGAGTGGTGAGACCTGGGAGGAACGAATCGAGCGCACCATTCCGTCGTGGAAGGGGGCATATTCGCTCGTCATCCTCACCGACAACCGGGTGCTGGCCGTGCGGGATCCGTGGGGCTTCCGCCCATTGTCGATCGGCCACCTGCCCGGCGGAGGTTGGGCGGCGGCCTCAGAAACCTGCGCACTCACCACCTTGGGATGCGGCGAGATCAGAGAGGTCGAACCCGGCGAGATTGTCTCGATATCCGGCGATCATGTTACGGGTCGCCGCTCGCTCTTCAGTGCTCCGCGTCAGGCCCGTTGCACGTTTGAGTTCGTGTACTTCTCCCGTCCGGACTCGGTCTGGGATGGGGCGAGTGTGCACCACGTCCGTCAACGCCTCGGAGAACAGCTGGCCACCGAATCACCGGTCGAAGCCGACGTGGTGATCCCGGTTCCGGATTCGTCGATCCCGGCGGCCATCGGTTTTGCCAACCGCAGCCGAATCGCCTTCAACGACGGCTTCATCAAGAACCGCTACATCGGTCGTACGTTCATCCAACCGACCGAGCAACTGCGAAGCCAGGGTGTGAAGCTCAAGTTCAACGCTTTGGCTGAGAATCTGGCCGGGCAACGGGTCGTGATGATCGATGATTCGATCGTTCGGGGCACCACGGCCGGCCCGCTCGTGCAGTTGCTCCGGGAGGCAGGCGCCCGTGAGGTCCACGTACGGGTCACGTGCCCACCAATCGCCCATCCGTGCTTCATGGGTCTTGATATGGGCACGTATGAAGAGCTCGTCTCTCACCGATTGTCGGTGG
The DNA here is from genome assembly GCA_031383405.1 of Acidimicrobiia bacterium. Lineage (GTDB taxonomy): Bacteria > Actinomycetota > Acidimicrobiia > Acidimicrobiales > JANYDT01 > JANMZO01. The sequence goes on from JANMZO010000068.1 coordinate 17,012, forward strand.
AAGAACTACGCGCGCATATCGGGGCCGACAGTCTGGCCTTCCTGTCGCTCGACGGCATGATGGCGGCGATCGGCGGATCCGGCGAAGGCGCCTACTGCAACGCCTGTTTCACCGGAAGGTACCCGATTGAGGTCGGCGCACAACCGAGCAAGGGCGATTTCGAGAGGATCCTCGCATGACCAATTCCAAGCTTCGCGTTCTCGTGGTCGGGGGGCTCGGGCCCGACGGGTCCAGCGGCGGACGCGAGCACGCGCTGGCCTGGGCCGCATCGCGCTCGCCGCGCTGTGAAGCGCTCTTCGTTGCACCGGGCAACGCCGGAACACCGGGCACTTCAGTACCCGCGGGAACCGACCTCGTTGGATTCTGCCGAAGCGAACGGATCGACCTCGCCCTGATCGGCCCCGATGCGTCGCTGGCCGCCGGTATCGTCGACACACTCAGCGCGGCCGGCGTCAAGGCTTTCGGTCCGACGAAGGCCGCCGCCGAACTTGAGTGGTCGAAGGCGTACACAAGAGCGTTCTGCGAGCGTCACGAGATTCCTTCGCCACGATCGGCGACGTTTACTGATTCGACCGAAGCAATCGCGTGGGCCGAAGGCTGCGGATTTCCGGTTGTGGTCAAGGCCGACGGCCTCGCCGCTGGAAAGGGGGTGCTCATCCCCGAGGGGGCCCACGAAACTCGCGCCGCCATACGTACGATGCTGATCGACGGCGCGTTCGGCGAGGCCGGGGCTCGGGTCGTCCTGGAAGAGCGGTTGAGCGGCGAGGAGGTGTCGCTGTTCGGCTTCTGCGACGGCAAGACCGTGGTCGCCATGCCGCCGGCGCAGGACCATAAGCGCGCGTATGAAGGTGATACCGGACCCAATACCGGAGGGATGGGCGCGTACGCGCCGGCACCCGCGTGCCCGCCTGATCTGGCCGAGCGCCTACGCGTTGAGGTTCTTCAGCGCACGGTCGATGCATCCGCGGCGGAAGGTCGACCGTTCGTAGGCATTCTCTACGCCGGGATCATGCTGACGCCCGCAGGGCCGAAGCTGTTGGAGTTCAACTGTCGATTTGGCGATCCGGAAGCGCAGGTCCTGCTGCCCCTGTTGGATACCGACCTGCTCGACATCGCTGAAGCGTGCTGCGACGGTCGGTTGGGCTCGATTCCCGTCCAATGGAAGAACCGCTCGGCGGTCTCGGTCGTGCTGGCCGCCGAAGGCTACCCGGCCACCCCCCGTAGCGGAGATGAGATCCATGGGGTGTTGCAAGCCCGTGAGCATTCCGACGTGCTGGTGTTCCACGGTGGCACGGTTGTCAAAGCCGGTGACGGCGACGGTTTCGTGACCAATGGTGGCCGAATTCTCACCGTGACGGCTCTCGCCGGGTCGATCGCCCGCGCCCGCATGCGCGCCTATCAAGCGGTCGCCGACGTGTCGTTCGCCGGCATGCAGTTTCGCCGAGACATCGGCTGGCGGGCGTTGGCCCGCACGACCGGAGGCTACGCGGCTTCCGGCGTCGACATCGACGCGGGTACCCACGCCGTCGACCTGATCAGACGATCCGTCGAATCGACCCACACTCCCGCCGTGCTGGCAGGTGTAGGAGCCTTCGGTGGCGTGTTCGACGCGAAAGCCCTCACCTCGTTGCATGAACCGGTGCTCGTAGCCTCGACGGATGGCGTGGGTACCAAGGTGGCCCTCGCCGCCGAAGCCCACCGGCTGACCGGGGTCGGCCAGGACCTCGTCAACCATTGCATCAACGACGTCCTCGTGCAGAACGCCCGGCCTTTGTTCTTCCTCGACTACGTCGCCTCGTCGAAACTGGTGCCTTCCGACGTCGCTGACATCGTCGCCGGGATGAGCATCGCCTGCCGCGAAAACGGATGCGCCCTTCTCGGCGGCGAGACCGCGGAGATGCCCGGGGTCTACCACGACGGCCACATTGATATTGCCGGAACCCTTATCGGCTTCGCCGAACGGGCCCATCTTCTGCCGCGCGAAGGCATCGGCCCGGGTGATGTGCTGATCGGGCTCGCGTCGAGTGGGCCGCACACCAACGGCTACTCGTTGCTACGCCAGATCTTCGCCGGCCTCCCACTCGACGCCCAACCCGCCCCGCTCGACCGGCCGCTCGGCGACGCGCTTCTCGAACCACACCGCAGCTATCTTCCAGTCCTTGCGCCCCTGCTCGACGGCGCGCTCGGCCCCGACGTGAAAGCGCTGATCCACATCACCGGAGGAGGTCTGCAGGAGAACATTCCGCGCGTTCTTCCGGGCGGGTGTGGCGCCGAGATCGAAATCGGATCATGGCCGGTGCCACCGCTGTTTCAGCTGATCCGCGACGTGTCGGGCCTCTCGGCCGACGAACTTCACCGCACGCTGAACATGGGTATCGGGATGATCATCGTCGCATCACCCGACATGGTCGCCGGTCTGCAATCAGCGCTTCCGGTTGCGTCGTGGGTGGTCGGACGTCTCGTCGAATCGGCGACAAAGACCGTGTCGCTGATCGGAGCAACGTACTGACATGAAGGCGGGTCGGCGTCGCCTCGTGGTTCTCGCCTCCGGTGGGGGTACCAACCTGCAGGCGATTCTCGACGCATGCCGAACCACCGCGATCAATGCCGAGGTTGCGGCGGTGGTTTCCGACCGCAGGTCGGCCGGGGCGCTGGAGCGCAGTCGCGTGGCCGGGGTGACGAGCATGCACGCCGATCCCGGAGTGTTCGCAGACCGAGCGTCGTATGACGCGGCCCTGGCTGAACTGGTCGCGGAATACGAACCGAACTTTGTGGTGCTCGCCGGTTGGATGCGATTGCTCTCGTCGGCGTTTCTCGACTGCTTTCCCAATCGGGTGATCAACCTGCACCCGGCCAAGCCGGGCGAGCTACCGGGATTACACGCCATCGAGCGTGCCTTCGGGGAATACCTGAACGGTGGGCGAACCCACAGCGGCGTCATGGTGCACCTCGTCCCCGACGAACTTGTCGATGCCGGTCCGCCCCTGGCGACGGTCGATGTCGCGTTCGAGCCGAACGACACGCTCGACGCGTTCGAAGCGCGCATGCACGAAGCCGAACACACGTTGCTCGTCGACACGCTCCGGGCTCTGTGCCGCGATGAACCCGCTACATCCCACCGAACCACGTCCGACCACGGGAGGCCCTCCGATGACCACGCCGACGCCCAATGATGAACTGTTCGACCGGTTCACCGCTCTGACCTACGACGACGTGGTCGTCGTTCCGGGGTACGCCGACGTCCTACCCTCCGACGTCGACACGTCGACCGACTTCGCCCGCGACATTCGTCTTTCGATCCCGCTGGTGTCCGCAGCCATGGACCGGGTGACCGAAGCGCGCTTAGCAATTGCCCTGGCCCGGGAAGGGGGGATCGGAGTCCTTCACCGCAACCTCGATATAGACGCCCAGGCGTCCGAAGTTCAACGCGTCAAACGGTCACAGGCCGGGATGATCACGGACCCGGTCACCCTATTGGAGACGGCCACCATCGCCGAAGCTGAAGCACTCATGAACCGCTTCAGGTTCTCCGGTGTACCGATCACCAGCCGCGATGGCCTACTGATAGGCATACTTACGAATCGCGACATCCGCTTCCTCGAAGCGGGCGATGAGCACCGGCCCGTCTCGGAATTCATGACCAGCACGAACCTGATCACCGCGCCGACCGGCACGACGCTGCTCCAAGCCAAGGCCCTGCTTCATCAGTATCGCATCGAGAAACTTCCCCTCGTCGATCACCGGGGGTACCTCACCGGACTCATTACGGTGAAGGACCTGGCCAAACACCGCGAGCATCCCAACGCCAACCTGGACAGCCACGGACGCCTTCGCGTCGCCGGCGCGATAGGCGTCGGTCCCGAAGCGGAGAAGCGAGCTGAGGCGTTGTTGCGGGCCGGGGTCGACGCCGTTTCGATCGATACCGCGCATGGTCATTCCAAAGGCGTGGTCGACACGATCCGGGCCCTGCGGGTCTCGTTCCCCGAACTCGTGATCACGGCCGGCAACGTCGTCACCGAAGAGGGAGTCGAAGCACTCGTCGCGGCCGGGGCCGATGCGGTAAAAGTCGGGGTCGGGGCCGGATCCATCTGCACAACGCGGGTCGTTGCCGGGGCCGGTATGCCCCAACTGTCCGCGGTCCACTTCGCCGCGTCGAGGGCCCACCGACTCGGTATCCCGGTCATCGCCGACGGTGGCGTAACGTTCTCCGGTGACCTGGTCAAGGCCATCGCCGCTGGCGCGTCAGCAATCATGGTTGGCAGCCTCCTCGCCGGGACCGACGAGTCGCCCGGCGAGTTTGAGCTCTTCGAAGGCCGTCGATACAAGAGTTACCGAGGCATGGGCTCCATGGGAGCCATGGCGGACCGGCATGCGGTAGATCGCTATTCGTCGGGCCAGCGCTCGGCGGCTGCCGATGACAGCGAAGACCGTCACAACGCCGGTGGCAAGCTCGTCCCCGAAGGCATCGAAGGCCGGGTCGCGTACGCGGGATCGCTTCATGACGTCGTGCACCAGCTGATCGGAGGACTGCGCTCCGGGATGGGCTACGCCGGAGCAGCGGACATTGCTGGGCTGCAGGGCAAGCGTTTGATGCGCGTGACCGCCGCTGGTTCACGCGAAAGCCACCCCCACGACGTCCAAATCACCAGGGAAGCTCCCAACTACCAGCGACAGTAACTGTCGGCAGTTCGATTTCAACGCCCCTTGAACACCGGTTCCGTCTTGGCGACAAACGATTTCGTGGCCGCCCGGTGATCCTCGGTCTGGCCACAGTGAACGTGGTGGGTCGCTTCAAGATCGAGGCAGTCGTTGAGTTCGCCGGTGATGGCACGGTTCAGGTTTTCCTTCATGTACCGGTACGCCACGGTCGGGCCGGTCGCAAGGCGCAGCGCTATCTCACGGGTCTTCCCTACGAGTTCTTCAGGAGCGCAGACCCAGTTGGTGAGACCCAGGCGGAGCGCCTCGTCGGCGCTCACCCGCTCCGACAGGTAGTACATCTCCCGGGCCTTCGCCGATCCGACCAACTGCGTGAGGAAGTACGTGCCGCCGTAGTCTCCGGAGAACCCGACCCGGGCGAAGGCGGTCGTAAGGATCGCGCTCGTCGACATTATTCGCATGTCACAAGCCAGAGCCAGAGACAGACCAGCGCCCGCTGCAGCCCCGGGTAGCGAAGCGATCGTCGGTTTCGGCATGGTGAACAGCTTCCCGGCCGTGGCCCGCTGGTTGACCCGCTGCCGGTGGATCGCTCCGTCGATCGTACTGTTCCCGACGGTGCCGTCTCCGCTGGCCGCCATGCCTTTCACGTCGCCGCCCGCACAGAAACCGTTTCCGGCACCGGTGAGCACGACACAGCGCACCTCGGGATCGAGTTCGGCGTCGGCCAGTTGGTCGGCCAGCGCCGCGATCATCGCACCTGACATCGCGTTGCGGGCTTCGGGCCGGTTCAGTGTGATGGTCAACACGCCGTCATCGAGGACAGCGAGGAGATCGTCGGTGCCCGTAGTGATTGATCGTTCGGTCATGGGGGTTACCGTCCTTTCCAGTTGGCTGGTCGCTTCTCGGCAAATGCCCGCGGCCCTTCGATAAAATCTTCACTCTTCAC
>JANMZO010000071.1:0-20850 GCA_031383405.1 Acidimicrobiia bacterium
GTTCCAGCTCGATTTGCAGGTCGGGTTGGGAATCTGATCGTCGGCGAGCCGATTGGGGATCGGGGTAGCTCACGCTGAAGGACTCGTTGATGGTCAAGCGACCGCTGTGCTCATTGACGACGCCGACGCTTCGCGGCACACTGAGGCGGTGGGGTCAGTCTTCGAAGCAGTTGGCGGAGTTCCGGGCCTGCGCCGACTCGCCGACGCTTGGCATGAGCGGGTGATGGCCGATGAGATCGTCAGTCACGCGTTTAGTCACGGGTTTCATCCGGAGCACACCGAGCGGTTGGCCGCGTATTGGGCTGAGGCGTTGGGTGGTCCGGCTTTATACAGCGAAACGATGGGCAACGAGACAGCAGTTGTTCGAACGCACAGCGGCAACTTCGGCCAGCGTTGACCACTCATTGTCGTTGAGTCCGGTGAGGACATCGAGGAGTGCTTCGCTCGCCGATTGGAATTGTTCGAGGATCACGTTGTTCGAAAGATCGGCCATCGTTTCGACGATGGCCGGTGGTGTCGTGGCCGGGTCGAAGCCTTTGAGGAAGGTCCGCGAGTTTCGGCACCAGGATACGGAGTCGATCAACGGGCCGATTTGGTTGGAAGGCGAGACCGAACTGAGTTCGCTCGTCTGATTTGGCCCCTCGCGATGGGGCGGGTTCCGCCTCAGCTCGGTGGAAGCGTCACTGCTCCGAAATTCGCCGATGCCACGTTTCCGCGCGTGGAACGTCAGTATTGGAAAGCCGCACCGGCTTCGGAAAGAAGGAACGAGGAACCAGCCATGTCCTATGCCGTTGATTTCAACCAGGTCTCCACTGCCGGTCTCGAATCGTCACCGGTTGCCGACACTCTCGCCGGGTTACGGGCGCACGAGGCCCGCTACTTCAAGAACAAGTACGACCACGTTTTCACCGTTGAACGAGCGGACAAAGCCAAGAAGGCTGTCGAATGGGTGCATCACATCCTCGCAGCCGAACGCGACATCGTGATCGCGTCACCACCACTCGAGGCAACGATGTTCCAGGTAGAGGGCCTCCGGATCGCCTACGTCTTCTATGAGAGCGGACTGTCTATCAACGTCATGTACGGCGTTGACGATCCGAAAAAGCGTGCCGTCGGATTCAAACTGTCTGAAGGTATGGATGTGCCGTCTGAGCTGGGATCACGGTTCAAGTTCGCACGGCAGAAATCGAAACTTGCTGGCACCATCCGCGGCTCGTACTTCGTCATCAAAGCCGAGTATTAACGATTGCAGGGACTCTGCCGGCCGACCGCCACGTCCGAAAGCGACCCGTGAAGCGAGGGAGGCAGAGCCGATCCGGCTACTATGTCGATGTTCTCGGCCTCGAAGTGGCTTCCGACGTTGACCTCGGCTTCATGCGATGGATTACCGTGCGGGTGCCCGGTTATCCGGGCCGCGAGATCCTGCTGCATCATTTGCGGTCGGCTCGATTCCGTCCAAAACGGGTCGACGTCGGTTTCCTGGGCCAGTTCCAGGGGCGATGTGACATTCAGGTCCTCCGCCCTCAGGTCGAGGCCGTTGCAAGACGGCCACGCGATCGATATCGTGAATGTCATGATAAAACTCACGACGATCTCGGTGACTACCGAACAGCATCAGCAACTCAAAGAGATGGCAAACAGTGAGGGCATCGCCATGTGGGAACTCGTCGACCGATTTCTTCGTCGCGAGCGCCGCCGAAGGATCGGTCAGATGCTGACCGAGACGAACGCCAACCGGACGAGCGAGGAGCGGTTGTTCGAAGCGGCAGTCGCCGCCGCCGGGAGCGGGAGCGTCCGCGATGCGCTCCGGTGACGTCTACCAGGTCGATTTCGGATCACCACTCGGTAGCGAGGCGGGGTTTGTGCGGCCGGCGGTCGTCATCACAGACGACGACATTCTTGAATCCATCTCTGCGACGTTTCAGGTAGTTCCGTTCACTTCTACGGAGCGCAACTGGCCGACGGACGTGTCAAGCGAGTGGGGTGAAGCTCAGGTACATCTCATCACGACCGTTTCGTCGCTGGCTGCAGGTGAGCACCTTGGCGCCGTTGGCCCCGCAAAACTCAGTGCCCTGCGCGAGGTCCTGTCGGACGTTCTCGGTATGTCCTGACGTGCGGCCAGTCTAAGAGCCTGTTCGCCGATTTGACCGGACCCGCTACCCGGTCGAGACGGGATTGCACCTGCGGACACGTTCGGCCCGGCTGCGTGGCATCGAGCGAAGTCAGCCAGGGCTCTATCGGCTCTGGCGGAGCGAACCGCTCGGCCGAGGCGAAGCGTGGCGTAGCGGACACCGGTCGCCCGAATCGAGCTTCCGGTGTCACGCACGACGATGTCGCCGAGCCGGGTGTGGATGATGGCCGTACCGATGCTGCCCACGCCGCCGAACCCATTACCTATCTGTTCAGCGAAGCGGCTGGACCGTTCAGTCGGCGAGACCAAGGATTGGTTGGCGTCGGCGAAATGACGACGACGTGCCGGGCTCCCACGGAAAGCGACCGTTGTCGTCGGGCCACAGAACCTGCAGCGCCGATCGGGCGTCGACCAACCCTCTCTCCAATGCGTCGTGCATCGCCCCGAGCAGATAGTCGCTGAACCACAGTGAATCGGGTACCGGCAGTATCGCAAAACGATGTTGCGGCTTTCCGGGCACGAAGCAGATTCCGTTGTCGGGAATCGTCAGCTCACCCCATGCGGCGTCAATCTCGTTGAGCATCTGCATCGCACTCCCCGGGGCCAGACCGACCGTTATCAACTCGGGTCGATTGCGGCGGAGACGACCGATCGTGTACGCCCAACTGACCTCTCCGGGGGCTCCACCAACGTACTGGATGACCATCCCTTCCCGCTCGATCACATCTTTCATTCGTTGCCACTCGCAATCCGGGTCGAAAGGAATGCCGCGACGTTCGTCGTCGCACGCCGAACAGAAACAAAGTGGCGGGGCGCACGCCGGACACTGACACGGCCCACGAGCAGGTGTTGGCTGTTCGAGCCCGGGAGGCGTGTAGCGACCCCAGCGGTTGTCTGATCGTGTGGTCTTCCGCTTGTCGATGGGACCGTTGGGTCGGCGACTGTTTGGGGTTCTGCCGGATGCCGGTCGTTGATTGTTTGTCATGTCCGGAGTGTGCCAAGGGGGTGTGACACTCGAAGAAGGGGGTGGCACCTTTTCCCTAAATTCTGTTGTCGGCGCGGCCTTGGCCTGCATGCAACGGGGGATTGCAAAGAGAAGGCGGCAGCGATTACCCGGTGAAATGGTTTGCGTGCGACGGAGTCGCTGAACTGCTGGACTGGGCCGATGTCTAACGAAGCTGTCACACAGATCGGCGAACCAGGTGTTCCGTGGGGTCCTTCCGAACGAGCACGGTGGAAGGCGCAGCAACTCGTCAAGCGCAGCTACGCAGCCGACGTGCTTAGCCGTATTGATGGCCTACGTGCCTCGTGGGATGTGATCGACTACGGCAGTCTTGACCCCGGCAACGGTGGTCATCCGCTAATCGCTCTACGCAGCCGTCGTTGGTCCGCCAATCGCCCGATCGCACTGATCACCGGAGGGGTGCATGGCTATGAGACGAGTGGAGTCGTAGGCGCACTTAGCTTCGCAGAGAATCATGCTGCTCGCTTCCTTGACGACCTCGACGTGCTGATCGCTCCGTGCGTGAGCCCGTGGGCATACGAGCGAATCCACCGCTGGAACGCAGATGCCGAGGACCCCAACCGGTCTTTCCGAGAGAACACGACGGTCGTCGAAGCCGCCGCACTGATGCGCCTCGTCGCACCGTTTCGCGACCGTGTCGTCGTGCACCTCGACCTTCACGAGACAACCGACTCCGACGAAACCGAGTTCCGACCGGCACTCGCAGCACGCGACGGCATTGTCTATGAACCCGGCGAAATCCCCGACGGCTTCTACCTGTGCGGCGACACCGACAATCCGCAGCTCGAGTTCCAAGCAGCCGTGATTCGTGGCGTCGCCAAGGTCACCCACATCGCTCCGGTCGACGAGCGGGGAGAAATCATCGGAACACCAATCTCGGCACCCGGCGTCATCCTGTATCCATTGCGCGAGCTCGGCCTGTGTGCAGGCATCACCGACGCGAGGTTCACCACCACGACCGAGGTGTATCCGGACAGCCCTCGCACGACACCCGATGAATGCGCAGCTGCTCAGGTCGCCGCCGCGGCGGCGGGCATCGAGTTTGCACTCAACTCAGCACAGTAAGGCAGCGAGGCCGGCATGTCCGCAGGTCGGTGTTCGTTGAGTCGCGCCTGGAGCGACCCACTGAACAGGAAGAGCGGCGGCACAAGTTTGCGCCCACCAACGGCAAACGGCTACACCTTCCCACCATGACTCCCCCAAACCCAGCAGACGAGCTCTTCCATCCGGTTGGCGAGCACGGCTCGTGGAGCGAGAGCTACTACTTCAACTTCATCGATCCCGAGACTGGTGTGGGCGCGTTCACGCGTATGGGGTTTCGTCCGAACGACGGCTGGGCCGATGCGCTGCACGCCGTCTACCTCCCGGGCGGACGGGTCGCGTTCACCTACGGTCGTCGCACCGATCTCAGCCAGTCCGTAGTCGACGCGTTTGGTTCAACGGATCCAACGGTCGGCAATCTCACGCTACGCCGCGGCGCGCCGTTCAAGCAGTGGGGCATCGCGTACTCAGGTGACGCCCAGGACATGGATGACCCGACGGTCATGCTCGCTGCGACAAAAGACCGACCGGAGGGTTGGAACCGAGCGACGCATCTCGATATGGACGTCACCTTCGAGGCCATCTCCGCTCCGCACTACGCCGTGGGCGGCGCGCAGGGCCACTTCGAACAGACGGGTCGGGTGACCGGCACCATCCGCCTCGGCGACGAGCAATGGGACGTCAACGCGTACGGCGTGCGCGACAAGTCGTGGGGACCTCGCACCTGGCAGGCGCCGAGCGGTACGGCGGCCAAGGAAGGCGGCCCCGCAGCCGTCGAACAGGGCTGCTTCCTGAACTGGTTCTCGATGAACTTCGGCGCCGAACTGGCACTTGGCGGCGCATGTGGGCGCGCCGCCGACGGCACGTTCCGCGGCAAGGGTTGGATTCAACGTGGCGGGGTCACGCTCGACCTGAACGACGTCACCATGACCACGGTGTTCGACCCGACCAATCCGCTGCTTCACGACACCGTGCAGTTGCGAGCGACCGACAGCGAAGGCAAATCCATCGTCGTCGACGGAACCGTGCTCAGCATCTGCCCGACCAAGATCCCGAGGCGCGACGGTGTCACGTTCGTGAACGAAGGACTCGCCCGATTCAAAACCGAAGGCCGAGTGGGCTTCGGTATTTCGGAGCACTGGCACGCCGTTCCCCGCTGATCCACCGGAAGCTGTTGTTGGCGTTGCGGCTCAGTGCCAAGAGCTACACAAAGCGAATCGGCCCGAGACGCTACGGCCGAAACTGCAGGGCCCGTGGGGAGAGTTTGTCGGAGTGTGAGGCCACCCGGTAGGCGGTGGGGAGCCATTCGCAGATCATGCGGCGCGTATCCCGAGGGTCGATCATCTCTTCGATCTGGAACCGGTTCAGCGGTCCGATCGGACCCCGTGCACTTTCTATGCGCGCATTCAATTCCGCACGGAGCGCGACGGGATCGGCGGCTTCGGCGAGCTGTCGTTTGTACGCCGCTTCGATCCCACCCTCCGGTGGAATCCCGCCGACATCGGCTGCCGGCCAAACCACGCGCACCGAAGCCCGTGCCCGCGGCGTTGCGAAGTTGTTGCCCGCGACTCCGAAGCTCCGCCGGATCACAACGGTGAAGATCGGAACCTGCACTTGCGCGAACGCCACCATCCACTCTCCGCCTTTTCGGATCGTGCTCGCGACTTCGTGCTCAAGCCCGACGGCGAAACCCGGATTATCAACCAGGTTGAGAATCGGGATGTGGAACAGATCGCAAAGGTCGAGATGACGTTTGAGCTTGTCGCATCCATCGGCGGTCAGCGCCCCACCGTTCACGTGGCGGCTGTCAGACGCCAGTACCCCCACCGGATAGCCGTTCAACCGAACAAAGCCCACCACCTGATCGGTACCCCAAAGAGACCCGATCTCGAAGAAGGAATCCCTGTCGGCAATCAGACGAATCAGCTGACGAATGTCGAACGTCGTGGTTCGCTTACGCGGGATCAAATCCAACAACGATTCGTCGCGGCGATCCGCTGGGTCTTCGGCCCTCGGGGCTAGAACGGGAGGTGCCTCGTAGACGCTCGAAGGAAGGTACGACAGGAATCGGCGCGCCATGTCGGCAGCCTCCTCTTCCGTCTCAGCCAGATTGTCAACCGACCCGTTCCTGCAGTGGATGTGCCAGCCACCGAGGTCTTCCTTCGTGATCTCATAACCCATGGCATGGGCGACAACCGGGGGACCGGCCACAAACAACTGGGCGGTGTCGCGCAGCATCACCGAGAAGTGCCCGAGTACTGCCTTCGCCGCGCCTAGCCCGACCACACTGCCGAGCAGCATGTTGACGACGGGCACCGTGTACAGCTGTTCGGTGTAGTCGCTGCTGCCGAGGTGGCCGGGTAGAAACGAGCCACCTCCTCCGCTCACGCGTGGCCGACCCGCGGTGATCGCGCCCGAGCTTTCCTTTGCGTTGCTCTGCCCTTCTGCCTTTTGTTCCGGCACCATCGAGGCAACACTGCCGCCACCTGATGAACCATCGAGCATCCGGACAGACGGCACACGGAGCTCGACGGAAAGACGGTCGAGATACAGGCTCTTTGCCCCGATCGCGCCGTCGGAATGACCTCCGCGTGAGGTGAAGTCGTCGGCGCACACAATGGCCGGCCGACTCTCGATCGTGCCTGAACCACCGACGTGATTGGCCGGAGTGAATGCATCGATCGACCCGTCGCCGTTGTACGAAACGAAGCCGGCGAGGCTGCCCACTTCACGAAACGATCCGGCATCGAGGATCAGCGCAATGCGTTCACGACAGGTGAGCTTGTTGCGGTTCCTCTGACGCACCACTCCGGGATCGGTCGACCCTGGTGCGAGTCGGGCTGCGGCAAGCTGGCGCAGCGACTGAACGTCATCGAGCACTCCCGCCCACGATACTTCCGGTGGTGTTACGCGTGCCGTCGACGTCACATCGCCGTCCGACGCACCCTCGCCCTCGGTGATCACGAGGAGAACCGTGTCGGTGTGAACGACGTCGCCCGGTTGCAGGTCGACCATGGCCGCGACAAGACCCGAGCAGGGTGCCGTCAGCACCGTTTCCATCTTCATGGCGCTGAGGACGAACAGCGTCTGTCCCTCGGTGACATTGTCGCCGACCGCGCATCGGCATTCCATCACCCTGCTCTGGAGCGGGCTGATGAGCACACGCTGCCCTTCGCCGGCTTCCAGCATGGGACCGGCAGGCTGGCGTGTGGCACCCTTCGCGCCGGAGGTACCAGCGGCATCGCCTCGCACGCCGGCGGCCTGGGCGGTGAGAAAGCCGAGCGAACTACCGCCGGTTGAAGCATTTGCGGTCTGGTCACCTCCGCCGGGCAGAAGAAGCTCAGGCTGCTCCGAGAGCAGTGTCGTGCGCGCGTTGCCGTCGCGCACGTCGGTGTTGGCCAGGATGGCGCACAACGCCTCCGTGTTGGTGGCAATCCCTTCAATGTGGAAATGCTGCAGAGCGCGGCTTGTGCGATCCAACGCCGAGGTCAGTGACAGCGATGAGTTCGATGACCCGATCACCTTGGCCAACAGCGGATCGAATTGCGGCGGGGGCGCGTAGCCGACATAGCCACACGCGTCGACGCGGAGTCCCGGACCGGAGGGTTCCTTGTACGCGGTGATGGTTCCCATCCCCTGGGCCACAACGCGGGCTTGTACCGCAAACCCACGTGGCTGACCAACGGCCCGCTGATCGCCGAGCTCAAGCGACTCGAGGGTCGCACCCGCGGCAATGCGAAACTGGGCCTCAACGAGGTCGACACCGGTCACCTGTTCGGTAACGGTGTGTTCAACCTGAATGCGGGGGTTGCACTCGATGAAGAAGTACTCGCCGGTTTCCGGACACACCAGGAACTCGACCGTGCCGGCATTCACGTAGTTGGCTGCTCGAACGAGTCGCACCGCATCGGTCAGGATGCGATCACGAAGACCGGGATCGAGCGAGGGTGCGGGCGCGATCTCGATCACCTTCTGATTTCGAATCTGCACCGAACAATCGCGGTCATGGAGATGGACGGTGGTCCCGAACGAGTCGGCGAGGATCTGCACTTCGATGTGTCGGGGGCGGGCCACCAGTCGCTCGAGGAACAATGCACCATTTCCGAATGCTGCCTCGGCCTCGCTCCTGCAGCGTTCGAAGGCATCAGGAAGGTCCGAAGCGTGTGTCACGGCCCGCATCCCTCGACCGCCACCACCGGCTGACGCCTTGATCATCACCGGATACCCCAACGTGGCGGCGATCGCGCTCGCCGCCTCGGCGGACGCGAGCGGTTCCACGCTTCCGGGAACCACGGGTATCGACAACGACTCAGCGAGCGCTCGGGCCCGGACCTTGTCGCCGAACAACGCAAGTGTGTCAGGCGACGGTCCTACGAACGTGATCCCCGCGGTCGCGCACTGCTGGGCCAGTGTGCTGCTTTCCGACAGGAACCCGTATCCCGGGTGAAGGCAGTCGCAGTCGTTTTCGAGCGCGGCGGCCACGAGCAACCCGGCGTTCAGATACGCGGAAACCGGATCATCCACACCCTTGAGCTGATGTGCACGCGTCGCGAAATGAAGGTGGAGCACGAGCGCATCGGCCGGTGGGTAGACAGCGACCGACTCCATGCCAAGGGCGTCGGCTGCTCTCGCAATACGAATGGCGATTTCGCCCCTATTGGCTATCAAGACCCGGCGGTGAGCGTTCATCGGAAAGGCAGTCTCCTGTTGCGTCGAATGACCGGTTTCGAAAAGCCGTGTCCGACATCGAATCGTGATCCGTCAGCCTGCTTAGGGTCGGCGCAATTGTCCAACCGGGTCCTCAGGGTTGACAGTCGCACACAGGCGGCTGTTCGGCCGGTGTCGAGTGAAGGTAGCAATGGGACGATTAATCCCTTGCCGCCTCGTTGACTACCCGCGCGTTCCACAGAGTCTTCCGTTTGGTGTCCGCATCGAGATCGTTGCGTTCGAGGAACTCATCGACCGCGTTCGAAAACGTTCCGTCTTGATGAGGATAATAAGTGGACACAACAATATTGTCCGTCTTGATGAGGATAATACGTGGACATAACAATACGGTCCGGGCCTACGTGGTCGACCACGTAGGCCGAGAAGTTCTTCGTCGACATCGGTCCCGATCCACGCCCTCGCCCTTCCGCCACATCGCGTTGAAAGTTGACGCCTATGGCCAAGCCGAACTGGAGCGCCGCCTGAAGGCCGCCAGTTGGAAGCCTGAGGGCGCCTACGTGCTCGAGCACGGGTACTGCCGCTCGCTCTACACCGAGGACCCGAACGGCATGCTGCTCGAGTTCACCGTCGATGTGCCCGAGGTCGACGAGATCGCCAAGCTCCGGGCGTCCGATGCCCACAACACGCTGAAGCGTTGGCTGGCCGGAGACCACACCAGCAAACATGTACCGCTGAATCCACGGGCGGGTTCATTTCCCTCAACCGGTGTGGTCGAACTCGCCGAGACGCCGCCGACGCACCTTCTGGGGAGCGACCGGTCTATGGCTGGGGGACTACTTGCGAAGCACGGGCGGTCATGTCCCGGCTTTGGGGAGGATGAACTGCACATCGAGCATCAGCTTCACTTCGTCGCTCACGAGCGGGACGCCGTAGCTGACCCCAAACGAGCTTCGGCTGATGGATCCCGAAGCAGCAAACCCGTAGTGTGTTGATTGATCCATCGGGAATGTGTTGGAGCCGTTGAAGGTGGCGTTGAGCGTCACCGGATTTGTGATTCCCCTGATGGTGAGGTCACCGTTCATCGTGTAGCCGTTGCCGGCCTCAACGATCGAGGTTGAACGGAAGTTCATCTGGGGATGGTTGGCGGTGTCGAAGAAGTTGGGTCCGAACATGTGATCGTCGCGGCCGCCGTTTCCACTGTTGATCGAAGCCATCTCAGCTTCAACCATGACCACGGTACCGGCGAGGTCCTCGCCCACATGGAGCGCACCGCTGTATCGGTCGAACGTGCCCCTGATCGTCGAGATTCCGAGGTGGGTCACCGAAAACCCGAGCTGTGAATGGGCGGTGTCGATTCCGTAGGCACCAGGGGCGATGGGCAGAACCATGGTGGGACACTCTCCAGTTCGGTCTAGGGGCCAGGGGCACTATATATCGACCCGTTGGCCGGTTGTCGGAGGGAACGACGATTGTTCACCGGCGCCGCCGATTGCCGAGCGGCCGCCCTCAGTCGATTCGAGCCCATCCGTTCCGCAGCCGCTTCGCTTCGTGCAATCCAACCTGACCGGATTCGATACCAGACCTTCGGGTGCAACTGATCGACGGTGAATTTCTCATCGATCGGCAGCGGTCGATCGGCCAGTTCTCCAGCCGACTATTCGCTCAGGCGGGAAGCGATTCCCAGCTCCTCAAGTGCGGACGTGGTCGTTCCATTTTCCGTGGCAATGCAAGTGTCAGGAATGTGCTGCGTGAATCGAGCGTCGAGTCCCTCAAGTCGATCGAGCAACTCAGGTAGTCGGTCGACAGCGGCGCCGGGCGTGTCGTGAAGAACCATCACGGTGTGGGACATGGGCCGCACGTGCGCTATTGCCGTGTCGACCCAACCCTCGGGGTCGTCCCAGTCATGCGGCACGGAGTTCCACAGCACGGTGCGATAGCCGCCCTGGCAGAGACGTTTCACGGCATGCGGGCTGAGCAGCCGGTGATCGAGCACCCCTCCGTTTCCGAAGGGACGAAACAGCGGTGGTGCGTTTCGGAGGCCGTCCAGTAAACGTTCGCAATCGTCGATTTCGGCGTCGACCGCCTGGGGATCTTCGAGCTCACCGAGGGCAATGGAATGGGTGGCGCTGTGATTGCCGATGAGGTGACCTTCCGCTATGGCCCGTTCACAGAGGGCTCGCGAGCCCGGCCGAGCCAACGACCGCCCAACCACAAAGAACATGGCCAAGATCCCGCGACGCTTGAGTGCGTCAAGAACTCGGTCGGTAACTCCGGTGAACGGTCCGTTGTCGAATGTCAACGAGACCAGCGGCGGCGGCATCCTCGCAATGCTAGTAGCGGTCCACGCCTGGACGCAGGGGTGCCACCGCGCACTGAAATGCTCGGCTCTCGTCGTTCAGAGGTGGGCGGGGAAACCGAAGCGGGCGAACGCCTCGGTGTCGAGGAAGGCATGAAACTCGGCGACTCGATCGCCGCGCAACTCCAACACCTGTAGGGCCCAGGGGGCGTGTCCTCCCTCAGGGTCGACTCGGTACTGGGCGAAGGCAGGGCAGCCGTTCGCCCATCCGGCGAGCAGTTTCGATCCCTCGCATGCGGCGCCTGGTCCGGCCCACCAAGCCAGCACGTCGTCGCGCCCCTGCAGCCACATGGCATACGGCGGCATGGTTTGGATGACGTCCTCGTGCAGGAGCCGGCTGAGGGCGTCCATGTCGTAGCGCTGGAAGGCGTCGACGTAGCGCGCGAGGAGGCGTTGCTGGTCGTCGGTCAGCGCCTTGGCGGGCATCGATGCTGGGGTGGACTCGGCCATCGTTGCCCGGGCACGCTGCAACGCACTGTTGATCGACGGCGTTGACGTATCGAGCAGTTCGGCGACCTCCGTGGCGGGCCAGCGCAACACATCGCACAACACGAGGGCGGCACGCTGACGCGGGGAGAGGCGCTGCAGGGTTGAAACGAAGGCGAGCCGGATGGTGTCGCGGGTGGCGACCACCTCGGCGGGGTCGCCCTGGAGGTCGATGACGTGCTCATCAGCGATCGGCGTGATCCAGGTGTTCTCGGGGAGGACGTCAGACAGGTGGACGGGGTCTGGCGTACGCACGGGGCCGAGGTCCATGGGTCGTGCGCGACGCTGACGGTTGCGCCCCATGTCGATGCACACGTTCGTCGCGATGCTGAAGACCCATGATCGAACGCTTGACCGACCTTCGAAGCGGTCGGCGGCCTTCCATGCCTTGATCATCGTTTCCTGCACAGCGTCTTCGGCCTCTGCTCCCGAGCCGAGCATGCGGTAGCAGTAGCCGGTCAGCGCTCGACGGTGGACCTCGATGTCCTTCTGCTGGGGCGTCTGCGCCCGGGTGGTCATTTGGGTCATCGTAGATCCGTTTCGTTGAGGTCGAGATCGGGCTGATTCTCGAGGAGGAGTCCGGTAACGCCGGCGAGGTCAAGGAGCGAGCGCAGTTCGGCGGACGCTCCTGTCAGCTTTACGACGCAGCCAAGTCGTTGGGCGACGAGCACGAGCCGGCACAGCTCGTCGACGGCTTCGAGGTCCAGCGGTGCCACCGTGATCAACGACGCGCCGGGCCGTCGGTGGCGGTTCTCACCGCGACGATGTCGATCTTGCCCATGTACTCGGCGGCCTCGTGGGCTTCGGTGTCGAACCACAGGTTGGTGATGAAGCGCGGCATGTCACGACCCCTGGAATTCGAGCATGGGCGGGACGTCGGCGGGTCGGTAGGTGCATACGAGAACTCCGCCCCCGGTCGGCTGCACCGAGACGAGTTCCAGCGCTCGCATCTCGCGGTCGCTCGGGAAGATGCTCTTGCCGCCGCCGAGCAGTACGGGCATGATCATCAGGAGCAGTTCATCGACCAGTCCGGCGCGCAAGAGGGCGGTCGTGAGCTGGGTCGAGCCCATCAACGACAGGGTTCGGCCGGGCTGGGCTTTCAGCGCAGCGACAGCTTCCATTGGGTCGCCGTGAGGCAGCAGGTGTGAGTTCTCCCACGTGAGGTCGGCAGCGCCGAGAGTCGACGACACGACGTACTTGGGAAGCGCATTCATACGATCGGCGAACGGGTCCGTGCCGGCCCGGTCGGGCCAGGCCGCGGCCATGGTCTGCCAGGTCCGCCGACCGAAGAGCAACGCCTCGGTGTCGGCCATTGCGGCGTCGATGGCGCCACCCATGATCTCGGGATCGAACCAAGGCATCGACCATCCACCGTGGACGAAACCGCCGTCGGTGTCCTCCTCGGCTCCGCCGGGGGCCTGTGAGACACCGTCGAGACTGATGAACTCGGAGACGACGAGCCGCATCAGACCACGTCGCCTTCGACGTTGACCATCCAGCTGACACCGAAACGGTCGATACAGGTGCCGAACAACGGCGACCAGAACGTCTCGCTGAGCGGCATCTGGACCTCGCCGCCCTCGGCGAACGCCTCGAAGATGCGGCGGGCCTCGTCCTGATCGTTGAGGGTGATGTTGATCGCCACACCCTTGACACCCTGGCCGTCGCCGGTGGGATCATCGGATGCCAGGAGCAGGTCCCCGTCGCCAAACGTGAGCGCGGCATGGATGACCATGCCCTCGGGCGCCTCGAACGGAATCCCGCCGGCCTCACCCGGGGGCATGGCGTCAACCCCCATGATGTCGAGCTTGCCGCCCAGGATCTCCTGGTAGCGGGTCATCGCCGCTCGAGCGTTGTTGGTGAAGAAGAGGTAGGGGTGCAGGGACATGGTTTCTCCGGTCGGGTTGAAAGGGTTGTGGTAGTTGAGACGGACCAACGGGCGCAAACTCATCGGTCCTTAGAAGAAATTCCTGGAGGTGGCGCTCGGACGGCGCGTCGCGGCGCAACGAGCGAACCACGACGACCCACGAGTGCCGATGAATTGAGATCACTGACGGAGCGGTCGCGACGGTAGGAGAACGATGGCGAAGCGGAAGAAGCAATCTGGGCTGCTCGACGGCCTGTTCGAACTCGCAACCGCCTTGCCCTGGTGGCTGGACACCGCAATCGCTGGTGCCTCGTTCGTGGGGTTGCGTCACTTTGCCGAGGCCAAGCCCGCAGGGTCAACAACAACACCGGTGGACGCCGGGCAGCTGATCGCTTCGACGGTCCTACCGATGCTTGCCATGGCCGGCCAAATCGTTGTTCCACTGATCTTCCTTCTGGGAGCGGTGGCTTCGATTCTGGGCCGGGCTCGACGTCGGGATCTGGTTACCAAGGCTGCCAGCTCGACGGGCGCCGCATCGGTCCAAACGATGTCCTGGCAAGAGTTCGAGCTCCTCGTCGGCGAGGTGTTCCGTCGGCGTCGCTACAAGGTCGAAGAACGTGGCGGACGCGGTCCCGATGGTGGTGTTGATCTCATCGCTCGTCGGGGAAGCGAGACAGTCCTTGTCCAATGCAAGCATTAGCGCTCGAAACTTGTCGGCTTGGGTGTCGTTCGCGAGTTGCTCGGGTCGATGACGGCACTGTGCGCAACCGGCGGCTGTGTTGCGACTTCGGGTCGGTTCACGGCCGATGCGCATCGCTTCGCCGCGGATCAGGGTCTCGAGCTGCTCGATGGAGAGGCTCTTCGGTCTCTCGCTCGCGCTGCGCTGCCGCGCTCCGGGGAGCGACGACTGGCGGGTTCGAGTCTCCGATGGTCGACGAGTGCCTTGCGGCTGTAGTGGCATCGGTATCCTCGCCGACCTGCCCGGTTTGCTCTCGAACAATGATCGAGCGGACAGCGCGTCGCGGCGTAACGATCGGTTCGAAGTTCTGGGGATGTCCCGCGTTCCCGGGTTGCCGCGGAACCAGGGAGCTTCTGACGAGAAGCGCCCAAGTTGGCCCCTAGTTCAGTGAACCAGTTCAGGCGCGGGTGGGGTTTGGGGCGGAGCCCCGATGGTGTTGCGTAGCGGCACCGCAGCGGGTGGCTATGCGGCTTTGGGGGTGAGGGTGACGGTGTTACCGAGTGCTTCGAGTTGTGCGACGAGTCGGCTTTGGTGAGCGTCGCTGGTGCGGCGACGATCGAAGTAGTCGGCACCAAGATCGGTGTAGACCTCACCGGGCTAGTCGGTGTTGTGTTGCGTGATCGCAGCGAGGGCGTCGGCGACCTCACGGCGGTGGCGTGGGTCGCACGCAGCCCAGCGGAGCTCGTCGTCGTCGAGGGCGCGGAGGAACGCGAAACGGGTGCGGACGCGTCGTTCCCACGTCGCGATGTCGACGGGCCGCGTAAGCACGCCGATGGAGTCGGGTTGGAAGTCCTGCTCGGTCCGGGCCTGCAAGACGTCGTTGGGATCGAGTGGCTTGTGGCCGCGATGGTCGTCCACTACATCGCCCCAGACTTTGAGTACCCAGAGGCGACGAACGAGTGCTTCGTCGATGGTTCGCGACGAGAAGTGGTTGAGGTCGTAGAGGTCACGGCCGAGCGCGACGCGTCGGTAGCGAGCGAGTTTCTCTGCGCATGCTTCGGCTTCGGCGACGACGGGCAGGGTGGGAAGTTCGAAGCCGTAGTTACGGAACGAACGGGAGTTGTTGCGCCGCGACGGCGAGGGGTCGGCGGGCGAACTCGACGCTGGCTTCGATGTCCGGTGTGCCGAGCTCGTCATGGGTGACGGTGAGCTTCCAGTGGCGACCATCACCACGTGTCGATTCGAGCGTGTAGGTGAAGTCGGCGACGGTGCTGTCGTGGATAACGTCGCAGACTTCGAGCACAACGTCATCGTCGGGTGCGGCGAAGTCCAGGTCGGTAGAGAAACGGCCGTCGTTCCCCAGCCGGCATTTGCGAAGACTCGTCCCACCTTTGAACACGAGCCGTTCGTCGTTGAACACGCCGGCCGCATCGAGCAGGAACAGGAGATGGTCCTGGGCGACGTCGAGCAGCGCAGCGTCGAACGCGTCGGCACGCCCGAGGCCGTGGCGGCTGACCAGTGCCCTGGTGATCCCGGCCACCTCAGGCCTTGCCCAGCACGGCCTGCAACGGCGCAATGAGCTGGTCTTGCAACTTGTAGCGCGGCACCCACACCGCACCGGTACTGGACCGGCCGGCGCGGTCACTGAAGCGGACTTTCGGCGTCGCACCCGCCGGGCGGCGTTCGAACAGCGCCGCTCCGCGTTCGGGCCGTCCGGCGACGTCGAGAACATATGCGGCGCGTTGCCACGCCGAGGAGCTCTGGCCTTCGAGGAGTGTGGCGAGTCGATTGTCGTCGCAGTCGTCGACGAGCCGGTCGAGATGCGCGATGAGGTCGGCCCATGGCCCGAACGAGGCCGGGCGGGTCGAGAGCTGCAACACCAGCGCTTCGGGACCGAACGCCCCGAGACCGCCTGCCCAACGGACCATGTCGAGCTTGCGGCGAATCAGCAACGAGCGCGCCGGCGCAAGGTTCGGGCCGTTCACGGACGGGCCGGTGAGCTGCACCACCGACACATGCGGTCGAAGACCGTCGGGTAGACGGACACCGCTCGGCAACCACACCTGCACCCGGTCATCGGGTTGCCGGTCGAGGTAGCCGAGATGCCATGCCGCGTTCGCGCCCGCCAGGAGAAACCCGGGTCGGTCACGGGCCAGCCAGGCCCGCAACACCAGGTACTGGTCACTCACGTCGTCGTGCCCCGGCGCCAGGAACGCCCACACTCCTTGCACCGGAAGACCGACAAGCCATCCGAGTCGCCGCAGTTCGCTGATCGTCGAATCCACGTCACGGTCACTACCGACCTCGGTAAGCCGCTGCGCTATGTCCGCTCGAGTTACCACGGTCGGCAGATCCCGAGCCAGGCCCTGAACGAGATCAGCCGCCCATCCCGGCACGCGACGTCCCAGCCCGGCCGCCACCGTGAACTCCTCGACGTCACCTAACATCACAGCGGAAACACTACCATTACAGTCGTAACTCCGCATCATTGTTAGACCTTGGGTTGAGAGTAAAGCGGAATTTGGACTTCAGTGGTCTGTATTCCGCTTCCAATTTAACCTCTTGGGGGTTCCGTATCGCCGGGGCGTCGTTCGCTGTCCGGTATGTTTCACGCGTCCGTAGGCGTCGGGGCTGAGGTCGCGTGAGCCGGTCACGATGATCCGGGTCTGGCCAGCTGGTGCGTTGTCGAGGTTGGCGCTCCACCCATCGCGTTCGGCCCGGCCGTGGGGAGCCGTTGCACGGCAACGCCGGGTGTCGGTGTGGCGCGGGTGCTGCGGCCGGGGCTGGAGCGGACGAAGTCGACGTCGGGTTGTTGGTCGGATCGGTCACCAGCCATGGCGTCGCGTCGTGTTGAGGGGTCGGCGCGTTCGTTGTTGGTGCCGATGCCGTCGTGTAGGTCGAAGCCGTCGGTGACGTGGTCGAGGTGTAGGTCGACATGACGAGGTGACCGTCGACGATGACACGGCGGTGTTTGGTGACGCGTTGAGCGACGGTCGCTGCGTTGGACCAGCACTCGATTTCTATGCGTACTGACGGTTCGCGGGGGCCGGGTGGGGTGGCGAGGGTGAACGTCGTCTTGGTCATCTCCCCGGTGCGGGTCGTGACGCGTTTGGTCACGGGGTCATCGACGGCGGCCCAGGTGCTCGTCGGGGCGAAGGCGTTGATCGTCGGCTCGATCCTTATGCTGCGCTGGCGAGCGGAAAGCCACCCCGGGCGTCGCTGCCACCCAAGAACACGGTCGGGTTTTGCGTTCGGGAATGAACGACGGCCGCACCAGGCCGTGTTCCAACAACTGTGCACCCCACTGTGCGTCGCCGACATCGGTTTTGCGGCCCGGGACGTTACGCATATGTCGGGCGTTGATCACCCAGATCTCGTCGATGTCGTCTTCGAGAACCCAGTGCACTGGTTTCCAATACACCCCGGGGACAAACCGTGACCGTCTACGGGGAAAATCTTACGTCCGCTGACAGGTGCCCGAAGCCCGGAAACGCAAACGGCACGATTACAAGCGCGCGCAACGTTCTAAGGCCATGGAACTGTGGCAGATGGACATAGTCGATGGCGTGATGATCCGGGACGCGCCGGACGCGAAGATCGTGTCCGGTCTCGATGACCATCTTGAAGCACCCATGTCTGCGGTGCTGCATCCGACGTGGAAATCAGGTACCGCGGTCTGCATGAAACTCATACTGACTTCCGCGTGAAACTGGTATCGTCACCTCGTGAGTTCGAAGGGTGACCTTACCGTCCCAGGCTCGTTGATCCACTCCTCATCGACGCGGTAGCGGCCTTCGCTGCCGTGAGTGCTGCGATGGCACGGCAGGGCTTCGAGCCCGAGATCGTCAGCACGCGCACGGGCGCGGGCGCGGAGATCATGCTGCACCGGTGCCCCTTCGCGTCCGCAGCGCTCGCTGACCGCGCAACCATCTGCGCGCTCCACCTCGGCATCGCCGAAGGGCTCACGGCCGGGACGGGCTGGAGGTGAACGGGCTGACTGCGTTCGACCCGCGCAACGCCGAGTGCCGTCTGCGTCTCCAAGACACAGTCGACGGTCACGCACCCCATTGGACCGCAACGGTCACCCTCCGGGGAAAGGTTCGAAGCCGATGACACCGGCCGACGAAGCCGGCGAGACACGTGATTCTCGAAGTTCCTCGCTCCACCGCGACGGTCACACTTCTCCATCGCGTTCACGGTCACGCGCCGGGATTGCTGCTTTTCGGAATGAGACAGTCAGCCGATGAGAAAGTAACTGTCGATATCCTTCCAGTTCCATCACCATTGGTTCACAAGCCAAGTCCGGATACTTGGCATTCCGCGAAGACTCGACCGTCACGACTCCAAGTTGGCGGCTGCGCCTCAGGTGTCGATCTCGGAGAGAACCTCGCTGATGATCCGGGTGACCTGATGCGGTGCGATCTCGTCGCCGCCCTCGGCCTCTGCGATCTCATGGGCGAAGCCCTTGACCGACGCAGTTCCACCGACGAGTACGTGTCGAAGCGCCTCGGCACTGGGCTCAGGATCAGACAGCGATTCCACGGCCTTTTGGACGTCGTGTTCGGGGTCGACCGCCACCGCGTGCACGACGGCCATTGCTTCTTCGCGCCCGCTTGCGGTGGAAGTGGCGGGTTCACGATCGGGGTTCTGCGCCTGATCCCATTGTGCGAGAGCCTCCAGGTAGCCGGGCTGACCCGGGTGCAGCACACGCGTGGTCGCGATCTCCTGGCCCTCTTCCGGTGGAACGGAATGCTCTTCGTCGTGGCGGCCGGCGATGATAGGGACGGTCAGCGTGCCGTCCTCGTTTCGGATGGTTTCCATTGGTCAGGCTCCTGAGGCGGCGTCGGCGACGTGCCGAACAGTGCTGTCCACGTCTCTACCCGAAACCACGCCGTTTCAATCGCCCGTGCCGAGAAAGCACTTCTCGTCGTCGCCGACGCCAAGGACGGGAAACCGGAGGTGCTTCGAGTGGCGTGCCGATGGACGTCGTCAACACGTGGCCGGTATCATGCCAGTGGGCGAGAATGCCTTCACGCCCGTCGCGTCGCCAAGCCGTGCGGTGTCAGAAGGAGAACGATGATGACAGCTCAGATCGAGGACATCATCGGGGACTACCGGGCATTCAACTGGGTACCCCAGTGGCTCATGACGGCGACCGGTCCGAACCCGCTGCCGCGATGACGAACTGTGCGAGGAAGTGCCTTTGGGCCGGAGCGCCGGCTAATCGCAACGCGTATGGTTTCAGTGATGAACGATCTGCAGCCTGTCCCTGAGGACTGGACGACGGCCCTCGCGGTGGTCGCGCATCCCGATGACATGGAATACGGCGCAGCAGCCGCCGTGGCGCGGTGGACCGGCATGGGCAAGCGTGTCGTCTATGTCCTTGTGACTGATGGCGAGGCGGGAATCACGACCATGTCACCGGCAGAGGTCGGCCCGATCCGTCGCGCTGAACAGATCGCAGCCTGTAAGGAAGTGGGCGTCGACAGCGTGGAATTCCTCGGACTGGCCGACGGTCTGGTCACGGAAGGGCTGGCACTACGGGAGCGTTTGTGCGCAGCGATCCGACAGCATCGACCCGAGGTCGTGCTCTCCATCAACTTCCGTGACTCCTGGGGAGGACCGAGCTGGAACCACCCCGACCATAGGGCCGTTGGGCGGGCGCTGCTCGATGCCGTGCGCGACTCGGGAAATCCGTGGGTGTTCCCGAGCACTGGGACACCCTGGCCGCACGTAAGGTTCGTAGCGTTCTCAGGCAGCCCACAGCCAACGCATGGCGTGGATGTGACCGAATCGTTCGACGCCGGTGTCCTTTCGCTCACCCGCCACGCCGTCTACCTGGCCAACCTCAACAGCGAAATGGCCGTACCCGACACGTTCCTGCGGCGCGCAGCCGAAGCAGCCGGCATCAGGTTGGGAGTCCCGCTCGCCACTACCTTTGAGCTGATCACCTGAGACCCCTGGTCGCCTTGGCTTCTGTGGCTACACACCCCGACGCCAAGGAGGCGTGGACACTGATACAGCCATCGATGGTCGATAGTGGGCCATGCTGGATCAGCGTTTTCCCCGCCAATGAGCCCGCAACGGCGGGGTCGTCGAAGAGCGCAGTGGCGATGTCGTAGCCGCGGACACAGACCACGATGACGTCGGACCTCGAGACAGCATCGCCAACCGACGAGGCGACCGAAGCACCTTCGGCGGCGAGTGGTCGATACTTTGCGTCAGAACGATTCCACACCGTGAGGTCCATGCCAGCCGAGCGACTCGCCGTGGCAGCGATTTCCGAGCACGGGACTGTCGGGAAGCATGGGAGCCGTGCTCGAACGGGTAGCGTTGAAGCGGGTTCATGCCAAGACGGGTCCGCAAACGATTGAACTGCGACGTCAAACGACACGCGCGGTATTCGATTGTCTGCCGGAGGGTTACAGCTGTTGAGTTTCGTATCCCGGAAGAACAAGAGGGTCACCAGTGCGTAGGAACTCGGAACGATGATCGACCGCTTTGGCCTCGGGATCTCGACGGCGTCTGCTGCTGCCGCTGATGCATTCAACGACGGATTGACGCGCTTTCTCCAACAGCAGTCCGGAGCAAACGAGGC
>JANMZO010000076.1:0-6424 GCA_031383405.1 Acidimicrobiia bacterium
CGACGAAGCGCAGGATCTCTCCGCGATGGAGTTGCGCATGGTGGGCCGCCGGAATCAGAGTCGCTCCCTGACCGTGCTGGGCGATCTGGCCCAGTCCACGGGCGTGGCCGGGCAGCGGTCCTGGGAAGATGCCATTGCGCAACTGGGCCACGGCCGGGTCGATGCGAGTGGCCTGGAACGTGACCGGGTCGACGGTGAAGTCGCCCATCTCGAACTTGGCTATCGAGTGCCGGAGGTGCTCATCAAACACGCGAACCTTCTGCTTCCGAGAGCCGCGCCCGGCCTCGTTGCATCGCGGTCGGTGCGCCCGGGCGGTGACCCACCCAAGTATGTCCGCATAGCTTCTGCGGAATCGGCTGATCTCATCGCCGCTGTCATCGACGAAGCGCTGTCACTGTCCGCCGACTACGCCGTCGTCGGCATCCT
Organism: Acidimicrobiia bacterium; assembly: GCA_031383405.1. Classification (GTDB taxonomy): domain Bacteria; phylum Actinomycetota; class Acidimicrobiia; order Acidimicrobiales; family JANYDT01; genus JANMZO01. Next base: position 427 of record JANMZO010000076.1, read on the forward strand.
GGCCCCGCTGTCGTTGCTTGATGCTATCGCCGGGGCGGCCGAGGGTCTCGACGCGGTTGGGGTCGGCGGTCGTGCGGTCCGCGACGTCCGGAAGGAGGCCGTGCTCGACGACGGCGTTTCCCTGGTCGGCGCCGAAGCCGCCAAAGGTCTCGAGTTCGACGCGGTCGTCGTCGTCGAACCGACCCGGATTATCGACGAGAGCGGCGACGTCGGTTACCGGGTGCTCTATGTGGCACTGACCCGAGCCACGCAGAGGGTGTCGGTCGTCTATACCGGGGACATACCGCTCGAACTGCGGTAACTGCTCCAGCGGATCCGCTGAGGTACTGCATGGTTCCGTGCTTCAGTGCCGCAACAAAACCGGGACCTTCGGCTCGACCACATCCTCCGGTTTCCGTCGTCGAGCGCTACCGCCAGGGGGCATGAAAGCTAAGTTAGGAAGGCGGCGATCTTCACCGCAACGCGGGCATTGTTCTCGGCCAGGGCAAGGTTGGCGGGCACGCTGCGCCCGCCGGTCGCGACGGCCAAACGGCCCAGCACGAAGGGCGTGAGTGCGCCGCCGACGATTCCCGCAGCCTTGGCATCTGCGAGAGCCCCGATGATCGCTTCGGCGAGTTCTTCGCTCGGAATCTCGGCGGTCTTTGGGATCGGGTTGGCCACGACCACTCCTCCCGGGATCCCGAGGTTGGTGCGGGCCGTCAACACCGCTGCGGCCTCACCGGCAGATTCGATGCGGTGCTGCACGGCGAAGCCCGATGAGCGGGAGTAGAAGGCTGGAAACTCGCTCGTCTGATAGCCAAGGACGGGTACGCCGAGGGTGTCGAACATCTCGAGGGTTTTGCCGAGATCCAGAAACGCCTTTGCCCCGGCCGTCACCACGATGACAGCATGTCGCGCAATTGCACCGAGGTCGGCGCTGACATCGCCGGTGAGGTGGTTGTCGCGGTGAACGCCGCCGATACCACCGGTGGCGAATACCCGCACACCTGCAACTGCGCAAAGGGCGACCGTGGCCGAGACGGTGGTCACCCCGACGTCCCAGCCTTGAGCGATCGCGACGGGAAGATCACGTTCGGCGCACTTACGGGTGGCCGACAGCAGGCGATCGAGGTCGCGATCGTCCAGCCCAACATGGGCGATACCGTCGAGTACTGCAGTTATCGCGGCAACTCCCCCCTCGGCCCGGATCGCTGCGACACACCGTTCGACCACTTCACGGTTGGCCGGCACGGGCAGTCCGAGTGTTGAGGAGATCGTCGACTCGAGCGCCACGACCGGGCGACCGGCGGCTAAGGCTTCGCCAACGGATTCGTGGATGCGTATGACAGAACTCATGCTCGCGACACTACATACAGCCGCAAAAATACCGGACGCATAGACCCGGCGGCGCTGGTGCGCGGTGGTGTGCTGTGGTGTGGCAGGGGGAGCGTGTTGGCGGTGCCACGTGGAAGCCGTGCAACGATAGGGGTGTGGTGTCATCGCTCGGAAACCGACGGCTTATGGGCTACGTGACGATCGCCGTGCTGATGGTGGTTGCCGGTGTCGGCTTGTCCCTCTTCCGATCGGGGTCGGGTTCAACGAACGAGGAGAACGAGGTACTGCATGCGCTCATTGAACGCACCGCACCGGGAATGTGTGAGATGCAACGTCGCGTGAACAGCAACGACCGCTCCGGTGCGCTCAACGTGTTCTACGATGAGGTCCATCAGGGTTCGCATGTCCTCGCCTCTGAGTTGACCAAGACGACATCGCCCGTGGCCGGGTTATTTTTGCAGGCCAAGGCCCGGGTCGAGGCCGATCTGCGAACTCTCGCTCCGACTCTCAAACAGAACGTCGACGCGTTTGCCGCCGAGCTGCACACCGCGCTCGATGTCTACGAGCGGGGACTGTGGAGGCCGTGCGCCGCGTGAAACTGAGCCTGAGAACCAAATTGCGCCAACGGCTTTGTCGACTGTTGGCGTCCTCGACCTGCATCGTCGGCTTTCTCGGTGTGGTCGGCGTCATCGGGGTTGCCAGCGCGTCGCCCGCGTCGGCTCACAGCGCGCCGAACTCGCCCGCCTCAAATTACGTCTCGGCGGTCACGGGCGTTGAACCCGCCACTGCGACCTTCACGGCGAAGACGATCGAAGCGACAAGCCGGATCGAGTTCCGGTGGCTGAGCGGGCCGACGCTCGAGGTGCTTGACTACGACGGATATCCCTACCTGCGTGTGGGGCGCGACGGTGTCGAGCAGAATCAGCAGTCGTTTGCCGTGTACCTGAACAAGGACCGCAACGGTGCGACGCAGGTGCCGGAGAACCTGAAACCCGAAGGTCCGCCGACGTGGAAGAAGATCAGCTCCCAGCCAGTCGTGCGGTGGCACGATCACCGGGCCCATTGGATGGGCAACGTGAAGCCCGACGGCGTGAGTGCCCGACCGAATGAACGTCAGGTGGTTCAGCCGTTTTCCTTTGTCGTGAAACAGGGGGACCGGACCTACACCGTGTCGGGGAGTCTGGAGTGGATCCCGGGCCCGAACCCGATTCCACTTCTTTCCTTGGCGGTGGCCATCGGTCTCGCGGTGATTGCGCTGGCGACCTGGGCCGGGAGTCGGCCCGATCGGCGCATGAAGGCCCGACTTGCCATCGCCGTCGGCGCCTTGGCGCTGTTGGCCATCGACGCCGCCCACCTGGTAGGAATTGCCTTCGGGGTCCGGGGTTCAACCTCTTCGGCATTCGGGCGGATGCTGAGTGTCGGGTTCGTATCCATCGTTGCGTGGCTGCTGCTTCTGACCGGGTCGGCGCTTGTGATCCGGCGTCGCTTCGATGCGTACTATCTGCTGGTTCTCGGGGCGGGACTCGTCACCGTGATCGGAGGAATCTCCGACGTCGGAATCCTCAGCCGTTCGAATGCCCCGTTCGCATTTTCGGTCGGGCTGCTCCGGGTTCTCGTTGCACTTACCGTTGGCCTCGGCCTCGGTCTGGTGGTCGCCTGTGTCCTTCTCACGCGACGAGATCCGACATCTTCAGCGGGCGACGATGTGTTGGTTGTCGAAAGCCCCGATACGGACAGCCTTCCGACCGAACCAGATGAAACATCCACGAATCGACGGTTGACCCAGGCGCCTTGATCAACGCCGCTCAGGTTGTCCGGTGGGTCGGGTTGTCCGGTGGGTCGGGCTTGGTCAGGGTTGGTCGGGGTTGGTCGGGGTTGGTCAGGGTTCGCCGGTCTCGTGCGGATCGTGCAGCAGTTGATCGATGTCTCCCGGGAGAATCGCCTCCTCGGGCGGTGCTGATGGAAGGATGTCGGTGATGAAGCGGGATACGGCCGCGTCCATGCCCACGTCGTGGCCCGCTTCTTCGGAGAGGTACCAACGGTGTTCGAGGATCTGGTGAAAGGCCTCCGCTTCGGCCATCCGGGACCGTAAGCCTTCGGGAATTGCGCCGATCGTGGGTTCGTAGACATTCGTCAGCCAGTCATACGCAGCCAGAGCGTCAGGGACGTCCCTTCCCCGGTCCTGTTCGAGAACACTGCGATGCTCCTCCAGGTCGTTCAGCAGACGGCGGGCCTGGTTCTCGTCGACATCGAGTCCGGTGAGCTGCAGCAAGCGCTTTCGGTGATGGCCGGCTTCGACCACCCGGGGTACGACCCGGACCCTTCGACCGTCTTCGGTCATTCGCGTCCGGACTTCGGCGACGTCGAAACCCAAATCGTTGAGGCGACGGATACGCGACGCGAGTTGATGGCGGTCACCAAGGTCGACCACATCCTCTCGGGTCAACTCGGCCCAGAGGCGGTCGTAGCGCGCCCGGATCTCGTCGCCGACATTCGTGGGGTCAAAACTGTCGTCGAAGCTTCCAGCCGCTTCAAGGTCGAGCAGTTCACCCCCGACGTTGTCAGCTGCAATTGAGAGATCATGGTCGCGTTGCCCGTCGGAGATCCGCGCGCTCCGAAGGGTGCCCGTTTCGGCGTCTACCAGGTAGGCGGTGAGCGCGCCGGCGTCATGACGAAACAGCGTGTTCGACAGCGAACAGTCGCCCCAGAAGAACCCTTCGAGATGCACACGAACCAGCAGTACCGCCAGAGCATCGAGGAGTCGATTCTTCAGGTCGGCGACGCCCTTTCCGAGAAAGAGGTACCGGTAGGGTAGGGAAAAGCTGAGGTGTCGCGTAATAAGGGCGGCGGCGGGTGCTCCGGCGGTCGAACCTTCATCGGAACCTTCATCGGAACCGTCGAACACGAGCCCCGCAGCATCGTGGGATCCTCCGATGCCGATGGAAACGGCCCGGTTCTTGACGACTCCGACCGCCTCGACCACCGGAAGGCTCCTCTCGGTCAGTTGGCGCAGCAGGTCGTACTCGAACTGGGCATTCTCCGGCGTGGTTTCCTTGATTGCGTAGACCACGCCGTCATAGTCGACGAAACGCACAACGTGGCGCGATACGCCACGGGCAATGTCGACCAGTCGACCACCCCGCCACGAACGCAGCCCGGTGTCCCAGGGGAGGTCCAGGAAGTTCGGGTGACCGCTGCGGGAAAGGACTTCAAGGTTCGCCATGGTTTCATGCTGTCACGTGGGCTCAGACCCATTGGCATGGGAGGGTCACGGCCGAGAGCAAAACCGTGCTGATGAAAGCACTGCACTTGGTCGAAAGCACGGGGGAGGTGCATTGATCGGGTAGCGTCGCGGACCGTGGCAAATCAGAAGCGTGCTCGTCAAGACCAAAACCGCAGCCAGAAAATGGCCCAGGAGGCTGTTGAACAGAAGAAGGCGCAGTCCAGCAAACAGCGCAACAAGCTGTTGAAGATCGTCGCCGGCGTCGTGGTGCTCGTGGCTCTGGTGCTCGCTTGGAACCAGTTCATCTCGAGCAGCGACAACTCAACTGTCGACACAACGATTGCCTCCACGACGACGGCCGGAAACGTCACCACCACGAGCATTGCGCAGTTCGCGAGCCCCAAACTCAACACGAAACCGGTTGTCACGGTGCCCAGCGGCGCTGCTCCGGTCAAGCTGGAGATCAAAGACCTTGAGGTCGGAACCGGCGCGATAGTCGAAGCCGGCGACACCGTCTTCGTTCAGTATGCGGGCAACGGTTGGTCGACGAAGAAGGAATTCGACTCAACATGGAGCCGTGGGGCACAGCCTTACGAAGTCGTGAATGTCGGGAAGGCAGCCGTGATCGACGGTTGGAATCAGGGTCTGATCGGCATGAAGGTCGGCGGACGACGCCAACTGATCATCCCGCCGACCCTTGCGTACGGCGCTCAGGCAAAAGGCGAAAACATCAAGGCCAACGACACGCTCGTGTTTGTCATCGACGCCGTTCGCGTGATCAAAGCCGCTGATGTCGGCTCCAACACGCCGACCATCGCTCAGTAGAGCGCATCCCCGAAAGCGCTTCGTGGTTGAATAGTCGTCATGCTCATCACTCGCCTGAGACAGGTGGTCGTGGCCACTCACGATCGCGATGCGACCGAAGCCGCTTTCACCGGCGTTCTTGGGTTGGGTTCGGCGTTTCATGACCCGGGCGTAGCTGAGTTCGGGCTGGACAACGCGGTTTGCCCGGTCGCTGACGTGTTCGTCGAGGTTGTCTCGCCGAAGACCGACGGGTCACCCGGGAGCGGGGCGGATTCGGCCGTCGGCCGTCATCTCCGACGCCACGGCGAGAGCGGATACATGGTGATTTTTCAGGTCGAAGACATTGAGGCGGCGCGGGCTCATCTCGATTCACTCGGTGTTCGCCGGATCTGGGATTCGAACCACCCGGTAATAGGAGCATCCCATGTCCATCCATCGGATGTCGGGGGAGCGATCGTCTCGTTCGATCAGCCCCGTCCTGCGGCGAGTTGGTTGTGGGGCGGACCCGATTGGGAGAGGCGGACCTCGCCGGCGGCGTCCGGCTTTGCCGGCATCGAGCTAGCAGCCCACGACCCGCTTGCGCTGATGGAGCGATGGAGCGCCGTGCTCAACGTCGAGGGGGATCGTCGGAAGCTGTTTTTCGTGCTTCCCGATGGC
>JANMZO010000136.1:0-11203 GCA_031383405.1 Acidimicrobiia bacterium
ACACACAATGTCGCCGGCAGTGTTTCGGGCCGCAACGATTGAGAGCTCGCGTTTGAACGCAACCAGCCCCTCAACGATCGGGTCCGGAAGTTCGGAAACGGCAGCGGCCCGCTCCCCCGCCGTCCGGGTCCGGATCTGCCCGCGGCCGTCGTATCCACCTCGACGCGTCTTCACTAGGGCGACAGCGTCGGGCGGGACTTCGTCGTCAAAGGGTGCGGTAGCGATCCCCAACGAACGGAACAACTGCTTCTCCAGCAACCGATCCTGAGCGGCCCGCACGGCCTCCGCACCCGGCCGGACATCCGCACGGTCAGCCAGCCACTCAAGAGCCGGGACGGGAATCGCTTCCAGTTCGACAGTGACAACCGTGCACCGTGAAACGAGGGCTTCAAGCACTCGAGTGTTGTCGAATGCCCCCACCAGTACCTCCGCCACCGGAGCCGCTGGACAGTGCGGTCCGGTCGGTTCTACGACAATGCAATCGATGCCGAGCGGCCTCGCTGCGATGGCCAGCATGCGTGCCAGCTGCCCGCCTCCGAGGATGCCAAGCGTGCGGGGGGTAGATCGTTCGGTCACGATTGTCGCGGGTCGGGACTGGCGAGCACGGCGTCGGTTTGGGCGGCACGCCAGGCTCGCAGTCGTACCCGGATTTCGGGTCGACCGGTCGACACGATCGCGGCCGCCAGCAGCCCCGCATTGAGCGCGCCAGCCTCCCCAATGGCCAGCGTACCGGCGGGAATTCCCTTTGGCATCTGCACGATGGACAGCAGCGAATCCATGCCGCTGAGCGCGCTTGACTTGACCGGGACACCGAGAACGGGAACGAGTGTTTGGGCGGCAATCATGCCCGGGAGGTGCGCCGCTCCCCCGGCCCCGGCGATAACCACCTCAATCCCCGAGATCTCCGCCGATTCGGCGAACTCGGCCTTGAGCCTGGGTGTGCGGTGAGCTGAGACGACCCGCACCGTATGAGCGACTCCCAACTCCGTGAGGACGTCTGATGCGAAGCGCATCGTGGACCAGTCGCTCTGGGAACCCATCGCAATTGCCACGATCGCCGAATCATGATCGTCGGAATCATGATCGTCGTTTGTCGAGCTGGTCTCAACCATGCCCACACATTGGGTGGCTGCGAACGGGTGGCCATGCCCAGGGTGATTGTCATTGACGAGTCGACGAGAACGTGGCTACGACAGCACCGTTACCACCAACCCAGGAACGGCCGTTGCTCGTGCGCAGCGAATCGACCGTCTTCGCCAAGCAGCGAGAGCGGCCAGGCTTTACGACGGTATCGGCTGAGCGCCCTGATCCGGGCCTGCGGTTCAGGGCGACCAGGTCTCGTCCTCAGCTGATGGTCACCGTGCCTGCGCCGCTGGCACCCCGGTAGCCACCCAGTTGGACGTAGATCGTGTCGCCTGCGTTGAGCGTCACGGTGAGCGGACTGGGGTGTGCCGTTCACGTCGTCGTTGCAGGCGAGGTTCGTCAAGGAGGCGAACCCGGTTGCGGGACCGTTGCTCCGGTACGGGGCGAGGACGGTGTCGTAGTCGCTGCCGACCGAGAAGATCGTGTACGTTCGCGAGGCATCGGCCGTGAACCGCAGCCACACCGTGTTCCCGACGGCCCCGCACGGTTGGGGCTCACCGGCCTCCATGGTCGCTGATCCGGTGGCGACCGGCCCGGAGGGACCAGCGGGGACCACGACCGGCGCAGCGGCGAGATCGTTCTGGGGCAACACGCCCGATAGAGCGGTCGGCGCAATGGTCGGGGTCGTGGCGGGCGTCGTGGGCGGTGTGGTGGCAGTGGTCGGAGGCGTGGTAGTCGGGGGCATCGTGGTGGGCGGTGTGGCGGTGGTCGACGCCGGCCCGGTCACGGTGATCTGCGCGCCGTTGTCGTCGAAGCGGTTGACGGTGACCCTCGACGAACCACGACCCCGCGACGCCTGGTCACGCCTGCAGCTCGTGGTCGACACCGCCGACCAGTACGTCGCCTCGAACTCGACGGCAACGCTCCGCGTCATTCGAGCATACGGCGGAGCCAATCATCGGAGGCGACACGGGCGCGTCGGGACAGGGAGGTGCCGGGAAGAAACGCGTCGAACCCGTGCGGGGCTCCCGGATACACGTGAAGTTCGGTCGGGACTCCAGCGTGGTTGAGACGCATGGCATAGTCGATGTCTTCATCGAGAAACCCGTCGAGCGCGCCAACCAGAATGTACGTCGGGGGAAGACCGGTGAGGTCGGTTGCCCGGGTTGGCGCGGCGTAGATAGGAACGTCGCCACCGTACAGATCGCCGAGGTAGGCCTTCCAGCCAAACGTGTTGGAAGCGGGCGGCCAGATCGGCACCTCCCATGTGCTCGAGCGGGTGACCTGGCGGTCGTCGATCATCGGGTAGATCAGGTACTGAAACGCGACCTCCACTTCTTCGCGGTCGCGGGCGAAAAGGCCCAACCCTGCAGCCAGGCCACCACCCGCGCTCGCCCCTCCAATGCCGATGCGGCTCGCGTTCACGCCAAGCTCTTCGGCGTGGGCGAATGTATACAGTAAGCCTGCATAGCAATCATGAAGACCTCCGGGATAGGGAGTCTCCGGCGAAAGCCGGTACTGAACGGACACACCTGTGCAGTTCAGCGTTCGGCAGAGGTGGTCGAACATCGGGTCATTCTGCTCGGGAAGGCCGCTCACGTAGCCGCCGCCGTGAACCCAGTAGAGGCAACCGAGCAGGCCGTCGACGTTGGCCGGTCGACTGATGCGTAGCCCGATATCGGGTTGGCCGTCGAGGCCCGGCACGGTGATGTTCCTGCGGGTCACGGTATCGGAACGCGTTGCCGCTTCGGCCTGCGTCCGCCGTTGCGCACGCATGACGGGTAGCGATTCCTTCATCAGCAACGGCATGGGTATTGCGTTGATCGCGTCGACGATCTCGGGATCGAGCAATTTCTGGATATCCATCTCGTCAGAATGTCACAAACCCACTCGCGGACTCGGGTCCTGCCACCCCTCCCAGGCGGGTTTCCTGGTCGTAGAGAGGTCGTGGACCGCGAACGTCGCTCGGAGCCGCAGATCAGGTTCGAGGACCCGTCACAAGGCATCGTGCCACGAAAAGTCTCAGCCGTGGGAGTACACCCACTGCGAAGGCCAATGCACGGTCAGTGGTCCTTGGTGTGCGACCGATATGCTCACCCGATGCTCGACATCCACTGGTTTCTTCCCACCGGAGGCGATTCACGCGACGTTCTGCCGAGCGGCCCGGCCCCGCACCGGCGTGCGCCGGATATCGGTTACCTCGCCCAGGTCGCCACGGCGTGCGATGAACTCGGCTACGGTGCCGTGCTTACGCCGTGCGGAACGGGTTGCGAAGATGCCTGGTTGGCAACAGCCGCCCTCCTGGGCCTGACGAAACGGTTGAAGTTTCTCGTCGCCTTTCGACCGGCCCTCCTTTCACCGACACTCGCGGCGCAGATGGCCTCGACCTATCAAAGGATCTCCGGTGGTCGTCTCAAGGTGAACATCGTCACGGGAGCTGAGCAGGCGGAGCTGGCCAAGTTCGGCGTATGGGAGGACAAGGACACCCGCTACGAACGTACCGGTGAGTTTCTCCAGATCATGAAGTCAGCATGGTCGGGCGAGCCGTACAACTTCAGCGGCAGTCATTACCGGGTGGAAGGGGCGACGACCCGTGAAGCGCCCGATCCCCTACCCGAGATCTATTTCGGCGGTGCGTCCGACGCCGCCGAGAAGATCGCGGCCGAGCACGTCGAGGTGTACCTCGCGTGGGGAGAGCCGCCGGTCATGGTGTCGGAGCGGCTCGATCGGATGCGCGCCCTGGCGACGGCGGCCGGTCGTACGTTGCGGTTCGGCATCCGGTTCCACGTCATCGCCCGCGCAACGGCCGCGGAGGCGTGGGCGGAGGCCGACCGTCTTGTCGCCGGCATAGACGCGGCGTCCGTCGCAGCAGCTCAGGCGGATTTTGCCAAGACGGCGTCGGTTGGGCAGCGGCGTCAGGCGGAACTCGCGGCCAACGCGATCGGTTCCGAACGGATGGAGATCTACCCCAACGTTTGGGCGGGTATCGGCATGGTGCGCGGCGGAGTCGGCACCGCGCTCGTCGGGTCACATGAGGAAGTGGCCGACCGCATCGCTGAATATCACACGCTTGGCTTCGACGAGTTCATCCTCTCCGGCTACCCACATCTGGAAGAGGCCTATTGGTTCGGGGAGGGCGTGATGCCGATCCTTCGCGATCGTGGACTCCTGCCGGACCTCGAGCGCGCGGCCGTACCCGTGTTCTCGTTCCGCTGAGCGCAGGACAGTCGATGCGAATCGGTTTGCTGATGATGGGTCATGTCGACCCCAGGAGCCAGCACATTGCGGGTGACTATCCCGAGCTTTTCTCGTCGCTGCTGGAGCCGTTGGGCCTTGAGCTCATCCGTTACGACCTCGACGAAGGTCGCTTTCCCGACAGCGTCAAGGAGTGCGACGGCTGGCTCTGTTCGCCCAGTCGTATCTCTACATATGATCAGGTTCCTTGGCTTGCTGATGCTGAGCAGTTCCTCCGGGACCTGATCGCCACCGAGACTCCGTATGTAGGCATATGTTTTGGCCATCAGCTTCTGGCTCAAGCCCTCGGCGGTCTGGTCGAGAAGTCACCCGCAGGCTGGGGGGTTGGGGTCCGAAGCTATGAGGTGGTCCAGTCGCGCGCGTGGATGAGCCCAGCGATGGATCGCTTCTCGCTCATCGGCAGCCACCAGGACCAGGTCGTGCGGCTGCCAGAAGGTGCCGAGCTGCTCTTCCGCTCTGATTACTGCCCCTACGGTGGGTTCGCAATCGGTGAAAGGGCATGGACCGTACAGGTCCATCCCGAATTCGTTCCCGAACTCGCCGACCATCTTCTGGCCGGGCGGATCGAATTGATCGGCGCCGAGAGGGTGGCAACAGCAAGAGCGACGCTTCACCAGCCCCTTGACCGTCTGGCGATTGCGCAGTGGATAGGAAGTTTCTTCGAAAGCGCGAGCAACCGTTGATCAAAACGGTAGGCGTCGCCGGCCGACTCCTGGGGACCAGACCTCGGACATCTACTGGCCGTTGTCGAGAAGGTCGGTGACCAGCTCCGCGATAGGTGAGCGCTCGGCGCGGTGTAGCGTCACGTGCCCGAAGAGCGGATGGCCTCTGAGCGACTCGGCCACGGCGACGATGCCGTCGTGGCGGCCCACGCGCAGATTGTCGCGTTGCGAAACGTCGTGGGTGAGCACAACCCGGCTGCCCCGACCGAGCCGCGACAGCGCGGTGAGCAGGACACTCCGTTCCAGGTTCTGCGCTTCGTCGACGATGACCCAGGTGTCAGCCAACGTGCGGCCCCGGATGTGCGTGAGCGGCAGCACTTCTATGAGACCCCGCGCCTCGATTTCGTCGAGGACATTCGGTGAGCAGAACGCCTCGAGCGCATCGTTGACCGCGGCACTCCACGGTGACATCTTCTCCGACTCGGTGCCCGGAAGGAAGCCGATGTCCTGGCCGCCGACTGCATAAAGCGGCCGAAAGACCAGCACCCGTTTGTGGGTGCGTCTTTCCACGACCGCTTCCAAACCTGCAGCGAGCGCGAGGACGCTCTTGCCGGTCCCCGCCGGTCCACCGAGCGACACGACACCGACTTCTTCGTCGAGAAGAAGATCGATCGCGACGCGTTGTTCGGCCGAACGGCCCCGCACCCCGAACACTTCCTGATCGTGGCGCAGCAGATGAATCTGTTTGTCGCGTCCGAAGCGGGCCAGAGCGGACGCCGATCCGCAGGAGAGCACCAAACCGGCGTTTATCGGGATTTCTGGTGCATCGACACCGAGGTCGAAGGGTGAGATCATCCGTTCGGCGTGGAGCCGATCAATCGCGTCGACGCCGACCTCGAGTTCGATGATCCCCGTCCAACCGGTGTCGTGGACCAACTCGTTGCGGTATTCCTCGGCCCCGAGTCCGACGATGCTCGCCTTCAGTCGGAGCGGGAGGTCCTTGGAGACCAGGACCACGTCTTTTCCCTCGTCGCGCAGATGATCGGCGACGGCGAGGATGCGATGATCGTTGACGTCGGATTGGAAGGCGAGCGGAAGGTTCGACATCGACACGTGGTTGATTTCGACCCGCAGCGTGCCGCCGACATCGTTCACCGGTAAGGCGGTGGTGAGCGAACCGTGTGTGGTGCGGAACTCCTCGAGCAAACGGAGCGCCCGCCGGGCGAGCCATCCGAGTTCTGCGTGGTTGCGCTTCGCCTCGAGTTCGGTGATCACGACGAGTGGTATCACGATCTCGTGCTCGGCGAACTTGCGGAGGGCCTGGGGATCAGCGAGGAGCACCGAAGTATCGAGAACAAAGGTTCGACGCGTAGCAAGACCAGCCTGTCCGGGAGGTCCCGAGGCCGATGGTCTGGGCGCGTTCACCTCCCGCGATGACGTGAATCGGGCAGGAAGTTCAAGAGCTCCGCTGACGGAGCTCGAAGGAGTTGCATCCATGTCCAACGCATCGTCGCGCAGTACTCACGGGTTAAGGGGGATTCTCGGGTGAACGGGTGGTTAATTGATCGTGCCAACTCACGTTTATGTCCACAGTTCGACATGCATACGACGCGAACTGTGGACACAAATCGGGGGTCGAACGTTCACAAGTCGGGGGTGGCCCACGCGGTGCTACCAGACGAGGGCCTGGCCGTCGGCCCGGGATTCGGAACCGGCGATCAGCGTGTCGCCGTGGCGCCATATGATCTGACCCCGGCCGAATGCCGATGGCTCGGAGATTATGCGTACATCGTGACCGCGGGCCTTGAGACCATCGATGATCGCCGGAGGTGTCCGGTCTTCGATCCACACAACCCGGCCGTGTTCCCACCGCCAGCGGGGAGCATCGAGTGCCGCCTGCGGGTGAAGGTGCTGATCAACGGTGCGCATGACAACCTGCAGGTGGCCCTGCGGTTGCATGAAGCCGCCCATCACGCCGAAGGGACCGACTGCGGAACCTTCGCGGGTGAGGAATCCCGGAATGATCGTGTGGTACGGCCGTTTACCGGGGGCAAGCGCGTTGGGATCGGCCGGGTCGAGCGAGAAATTCGCACCCCGGTTCTGGAGCGCGATACCCGTGCCCGGCACAACGATCGCCGAACCGAAGCCCTGGTAGTTGCTCTGGATGAAGCTCACCATGCTTCCATCGCCGTCAGCCGCGCAGAGGTAGACGGTTCCCCCACGTGGAGGGTCGCCCGGTGCAGGCATCGATGCCGCCTCCGAAATCAGCGAACGCCTCGTCGAGGCGTAGGACTTGTCGAGCAAACCTCTGGTTGGCACGTCAACCATCTCGGGGTCGGCGACGTAGGCGGCCGCATCCGCAAACGCGAGCTTCATCGCTTCGATCTGCAGATGCCAGGTATACGGATCATCAAGCGAAGCGTTGTCGACGTCGAATCCCTCCATGATGTTCAACGCGTTGAGTGCGCTGATGCCATGGCCGTTCGGTGGGATCTCCCACACGTCGAACCCGCGGTAGTTCGTTCCGATGGGGTCGACCCACTTCGGTTTGTGTGCGGCCATGTCTTCCGCCCGGAGGTAGCCGCCGGTGGCCTTCGAAAATGCGTCGATCGACTCGGCCAACGCACCTTCGTAGAAGGCCTTTCCGTTGGACCCGGCGATCGCCCGCAGAGTTGTTGCGTGATCGTGGAGACGCACGATCTCGCCCACGCCTGGCGTAGAGTCCTTGGGGGCGAAGGTCGAGAACCAGGCCGCGTACTCGGGACCGGCAGCCTCCTTCGAGTAGTGAACATGGGCCTTGGCCCAGTACCGGGCGACAACCGGACCGACCGGGAAACCCTGCTCGGCTAGCGCCAGCGCCGGCTTGAACAGTTCCGCGAACTCGATCCGCCCGAATCGTTCGTGGAGTTCCGTCCACGCCGAGACCGCACCGGGCACGGTGACCGGCAGCCAACCGAGTTCGGGCACGCTGGTGTGCCCGAGCGACCGGAAGCCCTCCAGCGTTGCGGCGGCCGGGGCCCGGCCTGAGGCATTGAGCCCGTGTAACGCACCCCCGGTCCAGACGAGACAGAACGCGTCGCTTCCTATTCCATTGGAGGTCGGCTCCACGACCGTAAGCGCAATGGCCGTGGCGATGGCGGCGTCAATGGCGTTGCCGCCGGCTTGCAGGATGCTCATACCGGCCTGAGCAGCCAGCGGTTGTGACGAGCAGACCGCGCCCCGACGCCCAAACATGGAACTCCGCGACAGGGGATATGGACTGGCTAGAAAGTCAGTTGGGCTCATTCGTCGATTCTGTCACCTCCCCTTCTTCCCGGGTTGCGAACGACTGGAGTTACCCGCCTGCCGCCATCGGTGCCAACGCCCGCCGGAAGCTGTCGACTTGTTACCGGATCACCGCGGCCAACTGGCCGCTCGTCGGTTCCGCTCAACAAAACCATGGCTCGGTCATCCGCGGTCTTGCCTCGGTTGAGCCGAAACTGATGCTTTCGGTGAAGACTGTTTGTGCCTGACCGGGACCCAACGCTTCGGCGACCACAGATCGCATGCGCGCATAGGTTTGCCTCGCCGGCTGATCTTGGGATGCACCGGAATCGGCAATCGCCGCAAGGTGGATCTGCAACCTGTCGACCGCGGGATCGGCGGCACTCCACCGATACGTCATCGCTGCATCGTCGTACTCACCTCGGTACGGGAGCAGGGCCGGGTGGGTGGCGAGCAACGAACCATGGGGAACGAGAAGGCGGATCGAGTACTGAACGGGGTCAATGCTGTCGAGAAGGTCGCACCGCTCCGCGAATGCAAACAGCTCCGCGATACCGCGAATGGTGGTCCACGGCGTAAAGGGTAATAGCGACGGACGGATCTCGATCCCAGCCGATCGCAACACATGTACCGCCTGCTCGCCCTCCGCAGCCGTGTGCCCCTTGTCGAGGACCTTGAGCACCTGGTTGTCGACGCTCTCAAGGGCTGACACTACGAAGAGGCATCCTGCGGCGGCGAGTTCGGGCCAGACGGTGCTGTGGCGGAGGATATGTTCAACCTTGACGGTGCAGTCGAAGGTAACTGATGGATGTCTGTCTTTGAGGGCGCGAATTATTCTGCGCGCATGCGATGGCGCGTTCAGGAAATCGGGATCGGCGAAACTCATATGAACTGCTCCGGCGGCAATTTGCGCGTCGGCATCGGCGAGAACGGAGTCGATTGCCGATAGACGGATGCGCCCGTCGAACGCGACCGGGACACGGCAGTGTGTGCAGCGGTGCAGACAACCCGTCGACGCAGAGAGGGAACCGGCAACTCTTCGTTCGTCGCCAACCGCAAGTTGCGAATACCGGTCGAGCGAAACGAACGACATCGGCGAAGCGACGGAAGGGCTGCCGGACGAAAGGGGCGCTACCGATTCAGTGGACCGTCGCTGCGTGAGCCATCTCGAAAACGCGTTGAGTTCGTTCGGGCCGAAACTGGCAGTGACCGCGTTGTCGAGGGCGGAACCGGCGAGGTGCGCATACAAACCGAGGCCGACGATGGCCGCGCCCGAACCTTCAGATCGAATCCTGGCTGATGCCTCCACGGCCATCCTGGCTGCGGTGTGCATCGGCACCGACAGAACAACGACATCGGCCGCTGAAACGCGCTCGGTTGGCCAATTCTCGACCGACAGGTCTACGACGTCGGCACTCCACGTTTGGTCGTTACCGGAGCTGCGGCTGACGTGTTCGGCGATCGCAAACGCCTCGAGCGGCGGACGGCCGAGGTCGTACAGCGAAAGGACTAGAACACGCACGTTACGAAGCTACCGCCCCCCAGATCGGGTGAATGCGCGATCCGGCGGTTCTCAGCGCAGCTTCCACGAACGCAGGCGATTCGCCGGTGGCAAAGACAAACCCGAGGTAGCGATCACCCTCGGGAATCGGCCTCACTGTCGTACCGTTCGGAACCGTAATCTCCAGCCCGCGGATACCGGCGACGCTGCGAGCGTCGTCGAGGCCCTCGACCCGCACCAGCACTCCGCCTCCGTCGATTGGGATCATGAGCACACCCGAGGCAACTCGTTCCCGCTTGAGATTGGGCAACGGCATACCGAGAGCGTGACGAAGGATGACCTGTTCAAGGGTGATTCCGAGACCGAATCGCAACGTACGGGCACAGAGGCCGCCGATTGATCGACCAGCGACTTCGATGATCCACATTCTCGCCGGCGAAACTGTCCTCTCGGCTTCGTCGTTTTGGGCTTCGTCGTTTCGGGCTTCGTCGTTTCGGGCGTCGTCTATGCGAACCTCGGCGTGTACCGGTCCTTCGACGAGACCGAGGGCCTTCACTGCGTCGGCCACGAGCGATTCGACCCGTCTTGACACCGACGCCGTGAGTCGTGACGGCGTGATGTAGATCGTCTCCTCAAAATATGGACCGGTGAGCGGATCGGGTTTGTCGAAGACTGCGAGCACCTCGAGAACTCCGTTGCGCATCAGCCCTTCGACGGCGACCTCACGACCAGGCACGTATTTTTCGATCAATACCGGATCGTCTGGCGCGCACGCGATCTTGCGGACACGACCGATAACGAGCTCCAACGACTGAGCGTCGTCGACTCGAATCACCCCCTGGCTGCCCGAAAGATGGAGCGGCTTGACAACCACGGGGAAGCCGCCGACCTCCTCGACGCAATCGAGTGCCGATCGGGGTGGGTCGACCGGCCGGTGTACGGCAAACGCCGGCTGCGAAACCCCACCCGTTCGCATCGCGTTACGCATTTGCAATTTGTCGCGTGTTGCTTCGACCGCCGATAGGGGGTTGTGGGCAAATCCGAGCCGAGCCGACGCGGCAGCGGCCAGCGCAACACCCTGTTCGTCGACAGCGACGACGGCGTGGACCGGTGCCCGCCCGTGGAGGGCGACGAGCGCGGCCACAGAATCGGCCACGTTATCGAAGTTGACCACGATGGCCCGGTCACCCATCGAGCGTGCCATGGCCTGACGAACGTTCGAAGCGACAACCACTTCGATCCCCAAAGCCTTGGCGGCGCCGACGAAATCCGAGCGGTATGTAGCACTCGGGAGCAGGAGAACCACGCGCTTTCGACCATGTTGGGCAGCGCCGGCGTCGGTGATTTCGGCCGTCGGCAACGTTGGGTGGGTCACGGCACTATCATCGTGCATATGAGTTCGCTGGGTGACGCACCGTCGTTTGAAGTTTCCAAAGGG